>CAZROR010000005.1:41525-45555 GCA_964601765.1 uncultured Zetaproteobacteria bacterium | reverse complement strand
TATGAGGCTCCATTCTCCAGCTCGACCGTTAGGTCTACAACGGACACATCCGATGTGGGCACACGGAAGGCCATACCAGTCAGCTTGCCGTTGAGTTCCGGGATAACCTTGCCAACAGCCTTGGCTGCGCCCGTGGATGACGGAATGATATTCTCCAGAATGCCGCGACCGCCACGCCAGTCCTTCATCGAGGGGCCGTCCACAGTCTTCTGCGTGGCCGTAGCCGCGTGCACCGTCGTCATCAGGCCGCGTTTGATGCCGAAGTTGTCATGCACAACCTTGGCGATCGGGGCCAGGCAGTTTGTCGTGCAGGATGCAGCCGATACGATGGACTCACCAGCGTAATCATCATGGTTGACGCCATAGACGAACATCGGCGTGGCGTCCTTCGAAGGCGCGGACTGCACGACCCTGCGTGCACCAGCCGCAATGTGTTTCTGGCAGGTTTCCTCGGTCAGGAAAAAGCCCGTGCACTCCAATACAACATCGGCACCGACCTCATCCCATTTCAGGTTGGCCGGGTCACGCTCGGCGGTGATGCGGATCGTTTTGCCGTTCACGACCAGGTTGCCGCCCTCAGCCTTTACCTCGCCATCGAACAGACCGTGCACGGAATCGTGCTTGAGCATGTAGGCCAGGTAGTCCGGGTCAAGCAGGTCATTGATGCCAACAACCTCCATGTCCTTGAATTCCCTGGCGATGGCGCGAAACGCCATGCGACCGATACGGCCGAAGCCGTTGATTCCCACTTTAATCGTCATATGTATTTTCCTCCTGAGTTTTGCTTGATATTCGTTGTAAGTTTTTGGTGGCTGCCGGCATCCCGGGCAGCCGCTTTGCCAGTATGGCCTACAGCAGGTCGTTGACGGCCGAAACAACCGCCTCGGTTGTGATGCCGAACTCCCTGAACAGCTCCTCGGCCGGGGCTGATTCACCGAAGGTATCGATGCCGATCACCCTGCCGTCCAGGCCGACGTACTTGTACCAGAAGCCCGTCACGCCCGCTTCGACCGCCACGCGCCGTGTTACGGCAGCCGGCAGCACGGATTCCTTGTAGGCATCGTCCTGCTCCTCGAAAAGCTCGACGCATGGCATCGAGACCACGCGCACGTGCTTGCCCTGGGCGGCCAGCTCGGCCTGGGCGGCCACCGCAAGCTGTACCTCGGAGCCGGTGGCAATGATGATGGCATCCGGTGCATTGCCACATTCTTCACAGCAGGACAGCACATAGCCGCCACGGCCGATGCCGGCGACAGTGTCATCCGTGTGCGTCTGGCAGGGCAGCCCCTGACGCGTAAAGATCAGCGTGCTCGGGCTGTTGCGCCGCTCTACAGCCTTTTGCCAGGCTACAGCGGATTCAACTGCATCACAGGGACGCCAGACATGCATGCGCGGGATCATGCGCAGCGTGGCAATCTGTTCGACCGGCTGGTGCGTCGGCCCATCCTCGCCAAGTCCGATGGAGTCATGCGTATACACGAAAATTGTGCCGATCTTCATCAGCGCGGACATGCGAAGCGCGTTACGGGCATATTCGGAGAACATCAGGAACGTGCCGCCAAATGGAATGACCCCGCCATGCAGCGTCATGCCATTCATAATGTGGCTCATACCAAACTCGCGCACACCATAGTGGATGTAATTGCCGTGAGGGGTGTCTTTTGAGAAGGCTACGGCCTCCGGCCACTTCGCGTTGTTCGAGGGCGCAAGGTCGGCGGAGCCGCCAACCAGCTCTGGCAGTGCTGCGGCAAAGGTGCCAATGGTTTTGCCGGAAGCCACACGCGTGGCCCAGCCCGGCTTTTCTTCGCGTAGCTGGTTGATCCAGTTGGTTGCGGCCTTATCCCAGTCAGCAGGCAGCTCACCCCGGATACGGCGCTCAAACTCGGCTGCCAGTTCCGGATGGTCAGCACGGTAGGCCTCGAAGCGGGATTGCCAGTCGGCCTCAGCGGCTGCGCCCGCAGCCTTGGCATCCCAGCCGGCATAGACATCATCCGGGATTTCGAATGGGCCATAGTTCCAGCCAAGTTCCTCGCGCACGAGTGCACACTCATCCTCACCGAGGGCAGCACCATGGCAATCGTGGCTGCCAGCCTTGTTCGGAGAGCCATAGCCGATAATCGTCTTGCAGCAGATCATTGTCGGCTTGTCGGTTTCGGCCCGGGCCGATTCGATAGCCTGCTTGATCTCGTCGGCATCGTGACCGTCAACATTGCGGATCACCTGCCAGCCATAGGCCTCAAAACGGGCTGGCGTGTCATCTGTAAACCAGCCCTCGACCTCACCGTCAATGGAAATGCCGTTGTCATCATAAAAGCAGATGAGCTTGCCGAGCTTCAGGGTGCCAGCCAGCGAGCAGGCTTCGTGAGAAATGCCCTCCATCAGGCAGCCATCACCGAGGAATACGTAGGTATGGTGGTCCACGATGTCATGACCCGGGCGGTTGAACTGGCCTGCCAGCATACACTCGGCAATAGCCATACCGACAGCATTTGTGATGCCCTGGCCGAGTGGCCCGGTTGTGGTTTCCACACCGGGGGCATAGCCGTATTCGGGATGGCCAGGTGTTCGTGAATGCAGTTGGCGGAAGCGCTTGATTTCATCCATCGGCAGGTCGTAGCCGGACAGATGAAGCAACGCGTAGATCAGCATCGAGCCGTGGCCATTGGATAAAACAAAGCGGTCACGATCAGGCCATTTCGGATTGGCCGGGTTGTGTTTCAGATAGTCATTCCACAATACCTCGGCGATGTCTGCCATGCCCATCGGTGCACCCGGATGACCGGAATTGGCCTTCTGTACCGCGTCCATGGCGAGAGCGCGGATGGCATTGGCCAGATGTCTACGGTTGTTGCTCATATGTGTTTCCCCTTGCCTGGATAGAAATCAGTCCGAAGTTGACCACACTATCCATGTGTATATATAATTTCTAATCAATAGTTGTTATAAAAGTCATAAATTAGCCTTATACAAAGCCGGTATGCTCACACATGTACGGTGGTGATAACGCGGCGGATGTTGCCTACGGATGCGGAGAGGATCACCGTGTCCGTGGTCATAAACCGTCCGGCATCGTCATCACCGACTTTTACGTGGTGGACGTAGGCACCACTGGTCAGGCCAGTGGCGATGAACATCACATCCTCGCTGGTGACAAGTTCATCACGGCTAATGACACGCTGCGTGTCGATGCCTTCCTTTTTGCAAAGCTCGATTTCGAAGTCCTTTTGCGGTGCCATGCGGCCAAACATCTCGGCGCCCATGGCACGGGCGGCACAGGCCGTGACGATACCTTCGGGGGTGCCACCAATACCGAGTAGCGCATCGACGCCAATACCAAGAATCGCCTGAATGGCACCGTTGACATCACCATCCGTGGCCAGCCGCACTTTGGCACCACAGGCATAAATATCGGTGATGAGTTCCTGATGTCTGGGCTTATCCAGGATGAACACCTTGATTTCACTGATATCCTTGCCGAGGGCTTTGGCCAGCTGATGCAGGCGGTCGCCGACCGGGGCTTCGGGATCAATTTTTCCCCGCGCAGCCCGGGGATACACCTGCTTGTCCATATAGAAACAGGAGCCGGGCCGGTACATGGCGCCTTCGGGAGCCGCGGCAAGCGTACAGACGGAACCGGGCATGTCCTTTGCAAACAAGTTTGTTCCCTCGATCGGATCGACGGCAATATCCACACCAATGCCTTTGCCCTGTCCGACCCGCTCTCCATCGTACAACGCGGGAGCCTCGTCCTTGGCGCCTTCACCGATCACAATGGTACCACGCATGGGTACCTCATTGATGCGTTTGCGCATGGCATCGACCGCAAGGCCATCGCCTTCATCCTTTCTGCCCGAGCCGATGAAGGGCGCGCATGCGCGTGCCGCAGCTTCACAGACTTCGACCAGCTCGATTTTGAGATCGCAAACGCTGGAAATCATTCATTCCCCTCCACAGGAAGTCCTTGGGCCCCATTGCAGGGGGGCGGCATCCTAGCGGATTTTGCCCCGGAATGCGACAATTTGCGGATCGG
>CAZROR010000005.1:39722-41425 GCA_964601765.1 uncultured Zetaproteobacteria bacterium | reverse complement strand
AGGGGGGCGGCATCCTAGCGGATTTTGCCCCGGAATGCGACAATTTGCGGATCGGTGGGGGTGGTCAGGAAGCCTCTAAATAAGCCCTGTATGCAGTCGCGTTGCTGCTGCAATCGTAATGTGCGCAAGGAAGGCGACGCAGCTCAAAGCCTGAGCTACGAAGCCAAGGATCCTGACGCAGCAGGCGCGCGATTGCAGCGCAACCCCTGCGGGACAGGGCTTTGCGTGCGGTCTGCTGTGTTGCAAGGCTTATCCATGGCGTAACCATGCATGGCGCCTTGCGCCTTGCGTCCCATCCCGCAAAGCCGCTATCGCGGCCATGCGGGGCTTGTTCAGAGGCTCCTTAAACCTGGTGCAGCAAATCCATCAGTTCGGGGTGGATGGTGTCGTGCGCGGCAGCGATCGGGCTGCTCAGGCGGGGCTGCGCAAACGGATGCAGACCGTCAAAGTCGCTGACCAGATAACCGGCCTCCTCGGCGATCAGCGCCCCGGCAGCATAGTCCCACAGCTTCTGCCCGCCATGCAGGATGAACTGGGCTCGCCCGGCTGCGAGCCAGGCCCACTCCAGTGCACAGGTGCCGATATTTCGCTGGCTGCGATAGAAGGGCCGGGCGGCAATGCGTGCCGCGAGCTTCGGTGTGAGTCGCTTGAAGTCAATGAATCCGATGCAGTCCTGCAGACACGATGTAGCGATGGCCCGGATGCGATTACCATTCAGCCAGGCTCCCTGACCCTCACTTGCGCAGAATGTCTCCTGGCGCACAGGATCATGAATACAGCCGAGTATCGGCCGGCCGTTGTCAATGAGAGCCAACGACAGGCCGAAGCACGGGAAGCCCGTGGTGAAGTTGGTCGTGCCATCCAGTGGGTCAAGGCACCAGTAGGCACCCCCGACATCCAGGCAGAGCTGCTGCTCGTGGCCCAGCATTTCCTCACCGAGAAAGCCGATGCTGGCATCCATCTGCATCAACTGCTCACGGATAAACGCCTGACAGGCCATATCTGTTTGTGTGAGCAGCGAGCCGTCCGCCTTCGTTTGCGTGGTGGCCTGGCGTGTGAGGGCTGGAAGAATGATGTTGTCACCGGCCTGGGCAAGCAGGCGGGCAATGGCCTGTATATCCATGGGCACTCCATGTGGTGGTTTGCCGGGCGAGACATTTAATGGGTGGCCGATATAATGTCCCGGCACGCATACACTATCGGCAGATATCTACGGAGGGAAATCATGCAGGCGTTAAAAGGTAAGATGGTCATTGGTCAGAGCGGCGGCCCCACAACAGTCATTAATCAGTCGCTTGTGGGTGCGATTCTGGCGGCTCGGAAGCAGGCACAGATCACAGGGATCCTTGGTGCTCGTCATGGCATCCGGGGCATCATGGATGAAGACTTCGTCGATCTAATGGTCCAGAGCCGTGAGCAGCTGGAGCTGGTGGCCAACACCCCCGCAGCAGCACTTGGCTCGGTGCGCCTGAAGCCGGGCAAGGCTGAGTGTGAGCGTGTGTTTGACGTGTTCAAGAAGCATGATGTGCGGTATTTTTTCTATATCGGTGGCAATGATTCGGCCGAAACGGCGCATATCATTGCCGAGATGGCACGTGAGGAGAACTATGACTTTCGCACCGTGCATATACCTAAAACGATCGATAATGACCTGAAGGTGACTGATCACTGCCCTGGCTTTGCCTCTGCCGCTCGTTTTGTGG
>CAZROR010000005.1:0-39622 GCA_964601765.1 uncultured Zetaproteobacteria bacterium | reverse complement strand
GACCTGAAGGTGACTGATCACTGCCCTGGCTTTGCCTCTGCCGCTCGTTTTGTGGCGCTTGCGTTCATGGGTGATGACCGCGATAACCGGGCACTGTCCGGCATCAAGATCAATGTGGTGATGGGGCGTCATGCCGGGTTTCTGACTGCGGCATCGGCTCTGGCGCGGCAGTATGAGGGTGATGGTCCACATCTCATTTATCTGCCCGAGCGTGTCTTCAATGTCGAATCATTCAAACAAGACGTGCGCGAGGCTGTTGCGAGATATGGCCGTTGCGTTGTGGCCGTGTCCGAAGGTATTGCCGACGCGGATGGCAATCCGATTGTTACCACTGGTGAGCGCGACAGCCACGGCAATATCCAGCTTTCCGGGACTGGCGCGCTGGGAGACTGTCTGGCGGCACACGTCAGGGAGGCGTTTGCGGGAGAAAAGGTGCGTGTGCGTGCCGATACGTTTGGCTACCTGCAGCGAAGCTTTCCGACGATTGTTTCAGAGATTGATGCGGCAGAAGCGCGTCGGGTTGGTGAATTTGCCGTCAATCATGCGGTGACGGGTACGGATAACGGCTCCGTGGCCATCCGTCGCCTGAGCAGCGAGCCGTATGAAAGTGAGTGCTTTATCACCCCGCTGTCATCCGTGGCACGCGAGGCAACTGAAATGAAGGATGCGCACATCAATGCGGCAGGCAATGATGTCACTCAGGCCTGGATCGATTATGTCGCGCCGCTGGTTGGGGAGCTACCGAGGATGGGAAACCTGTAGCGCTTTCCGGACAGGTAGTGAGTACAGGACATGCTTCGCCCTGAGATCGAGGTTCAAGCATATATCCCGTACGCGGAGGGTTGCTTCGGTGCGTAGGTTGGCGGCATCAGTTCTCAGCATGATGTGTGCTGCGCTTTTGGCTCCAGCCACACTCCATGCCGCCAGCGTACTGTATGCCATTGGTGCAATGAATGTCGCACCGATTGTTTCCAGTGCCGCCAGTGTCTGGCACAAGCAACACCCGGAGGTGACCATTGTTGTCTCCGGTAAGCGTACAGGCGACGGTATCACCGCGGTGATCCGGGGCATCGCAGCCATTGGCATGGTTGCGCGTGAGCTGGAGGCTGTCGAAATTGCGATGCTGGCGGAACGCGTGGATGTTTACGCGATTGCGAAGACCATCTCAGCTACATCCCCTGCGTATAATGGTCGTCGTAACCTGTATGTATTGCTACGCAAGGATGCACCGGCCACGGCACGCGCTTTTGTGGATTTTCTGCGTTCCCCGCAGGGCCAGGCGATCATCAGGGCTGCGGGTTATCTGCCAGTCCGTTGAGTATTGCGTAGCTGTTACGCGTACAGCCTGCTTCCAGGGCCTATGAGAGTGTCATGTAGGTGACGGCAGCAAGGGCTGCGGCGATCGGCAGGGTAAGCAGCCAGGCCGCAGCAATGCCCTGTACGAGGCGCCAGTCTGTTTTTCCTGATGTCGTGCCAATGCCGAAGATGGCACCACAGGATACGTGCGTGGTCGAAACCGGAACCCCCCATTTCGATGCAAACAACACCATGATGCTGGTAACGATATTGGCGGTCAGGCCCGGTCCGTGCTGAATGTCTGTGATACTGTCAGCCATGGTCGTTGCAATGCGGCGTGAATGCAGCACGCCACCAAGGCCCATGGCCAGGGCGGCCGCAAAGGTTAGCCAGTCCGCACCGAGGCTGGATGCAACAAGCGCAACGCCAACGATTTTCGGCGTGTCATTCAGGCCGCGTGCGAACGATACCGCACCACTACTGAGTACATGCAGTCCTTCCACGAGGCGCTGCACGGAAAAGCCGATGACACGACCACGGTAGGTTTCGATCCGGCGGCAGTTCTCATTCGTATCGATAATCAGCTCCGGCAAGCTGGCCTGCAACGTGCTTACACCATCCGGCATCGGAATGGGGCGGCCTTCGCCGATGCAGATGCAAGTCTCCTTGCCGATGCCGAGGCGCTGGCGCGTATGCGTCAGAAGCTGGTAAAGCAGTGCTGCTGTCGCCAGTGCAATGACCGGGCTGGCAATCAAAGGCCACATGAAATTGTGCAGCAGGGCATCCCAGTGAATATTCCAGTGGGTGGCAGCAAGACCTGCACCTGCCAGCCCGCCGATCAGAGCGTGGGTTGTGGAGATCGGAATGCCAAGGCGTGAGGCCAGGGCAACGGTGGCCGCAGCGCCGAGCATTACGGCCACCATGAGGCCGGGCTCAGCGATGAGGGTGTCCGGTACCAGGCCCTTGCCACTGAAGAGCTTCATCAGCGCTGTGGCGAGCCAGGCTGCGGTCAACGAGCCTGCCATCGTGGTGATGGTGGCCCAGCCCAGCGCCTGGCGCCGACTGAGCACGCGGCTGCCATACAGCGTGGCCACACCCTTGAAGTTGTCGTTGGCGCCATTGGCATAGGCCAGAAAGGCCATACCGGCGAAGAGCAACACCAGCCATTCCATCATATTTCCCCCCTTATCAGCGGTTGAAGCCTCAGTGTCGCTGAAGCCGGGTGTTTCCTTACACGTGGGATTTATTCATACACATGCCGGTTGAAAGATCAGATACCATGTCGCCGGCTCTGTAGCCACGTGCCGGCAAATGCCCCGACGAGGCAGAGCAGGAGAGTGAACAGGGCGATGGCCAGCCAGATGGCGGTGATGCGGCCGTCCGGCACCACCCATGCCAGCAACACGACCATCAGGAACAGTGGCATACATATGGTTGCTGCAACCAGGAAAGGCGCTGTCGGCTGCCTGTATCCCTGATAGGCGGCCAGCAACAGGAATCCGAGAAGTGGCAGGCCCGCCACCCAGGGCACATCAGCCAGCAATGTCGCCAACAGAATGCCAAGCATCAGTGTCCCGCAGCCAAGCGGCAGCCTGACATCAACTCGCCACCAGTCGGAACGTTGCCAGTACCGAAGTTGCTGCAGGGGTTGCAATCCGCCCATCTTCATGCCGTCATCCTATATCATGTCTTCTCGCCTGGTACAGCCTCTCAGCCACACTGCTGATACGAGGCGCGTTGACTTGACCATACCGTTTGGACAAGCTTCGCGCCCCTCGCGGGGGCATGTTGGAATTAGAGTGAGGAGTTCACGTGAGTTCTCTGGGAAAAACCTTCTACCTTCAAGTGCAGCCTGTTATTCCCGAAGCGTTGTCGCGTCTGGAAGAGCTTGCCAATGACCTCTGGTTTTCCTGGAATGCGCGAGCACGCTCGCTTTTTTACCTTATGGATCCCGTGTTATGGCAGCTGTGCGACCATAACCCTCGCCTGTTTTTGCGCCGCCTGTCGCAGAGCCGGCTTGATGAGATGGCTTCGGATCGTGCCTTTTTGGCGCTGTATAATGGAGTCCTGTCGTACTACGACTCCTACAAGCAGGAGGGGAATCAGTGGTACGTACATCAGTTTGAGGATGCAGACAAGCACGAGATCGCCTATTTCTCGGCTGAATTTGGGTTGCACGAATCACTGCCAATTTATTCAGGTGGACTCGGTATTCTGGCTGGCGATCACTGCAAGTCTGCAAGTGATCTCGGATTGCCTTTCACCGCCGTGGGGCTGTTGTACCGGCAGGGCTATTTTTCCCAGACCATTGATGCGCACGGCAGGCAGATTGCTTCCTATCACGATTGCAGCTTCGAGGACCTATGTATCAATCCCGTGACTGACGCACGTGGGAGGGAGGTACATGTTCACGTGGAATTACCTGGGCGCAAGCTCAGCCTGAAGCTGTGGCGAGCGAGGGCCGGACACATGCAGATGGTGCTGCTTGACGCCGATGTGCCACCCAATAGCGACGAGGACCGAAAGATCACCTATCAGCTCTATGGTGGTGGGCTGGAAAATCGTATCCGACAGGAAATCTGCCTTGGTATCGGCGGTGTCCGTGCTCTGCGTGCCATGGGTATTGCACCAACGGTTTGGCATGCCAACGAAGGCCATGCCGCCTTTATCATTCTGGAGCGCATGCGCGAGTATGTTGAGAATCACGGGTTGACCTTCGATGAGGCCATGGAGGCAGTGAAGGCTGCCACTGTGTTTACCACGCATACACCGGTCCCGGCTGGCCACGATATATTTCCACATGACATGTTTGATGCCTATATGGGTGATTTTACGCGCCGGCTCGGTGTTGACCATGAACGCCTGCATGAGCTTGGACGCGGGGATTTTGGTCATGGCAGCTCAGGCTTTAATCAGACAGCGCTGGCCATCCACGGCTCGGCCTACATTAACGGCGTGGCCAGGCTGCATGGCGAGGTAACCTCAGAAATGTGCAAGTCCATGTGGCCGGGCGTGCCTCCCGAGGAGAACCCGGTCTGCTCCGTGACCAATGGCGTGCACGTAACCACGTGGTTGTCACAGGAGTGGATTACCGCTTTTGATCAGCAACTTGGTGGCCAGTGGCGTGGCAATCTGATGACGCCGGAATTCTGGGAGGAGATTCACAATATCCCGGATCATCTATTCTGGAGTATTCATCAGACGAACAAGCAGCGCATGCTTCAGTATGTACGCGAGGAACTAGAGCGCCAGGCCATGCGTAATGGCGAGAATGTCCAGCTGACCACGGAAATGACGGCAAACTTTGATGCGCGTACGCTGGTCATCGGGTTTGCCCGGCGCTTTGCCACGTATAAACGGGCCACGCTGCTGTTCCACGATGAGGCGCGGCTGCTATCCCTGCTCAATGATGCGGATCATCCGGTTGTATTTCTGTTTGCCGGCAAGGCACATCCGGCCGATCAGCCGGGGCAGGAGTTGATTCGACGTATCCATGAAATTGCTCGTCGCCCTGAATTCATCGGCAAGGTGCTGATGCTTGAAGGTTATGATATGACCCTGGCCCGTTATATGCTGGCTGGCGTTGATGTATGGTTGAACAATCCGCGGCGCCCCATGGAGGCATCTGGCACATCCGGCATGAAGGCGGCCATGAACGGTGTGCCGAATTTGAGCATTCTCGATGGCTGGTGGCCGGAAGGGTTTGAAGGCGACAATGGCTGGACGATTGGCGGTGAGCGTGATATCGACGATGATGCCCTGCGTGACGCAGATGACTTTGCCTCACTGATTCACACGTTGCGTTATGATGTTATTCCCACTTATTATCAGCGCAACGACAGCGGCTATTCCGATGCCTGGGTGCGCATCTGTAAGCGTGCCATGATCAGCTGTATTCCGCGTTTCAACACGGACCGGATGGTGGCCGAGTACACTACGCGCTTTTACGTTCCTGCTTCACGTCAGGCTGCCATTCTGCATGAGAACAACTTTGCTCGAACCCGAGCGCTGGCGGCATGGAAAGCGAAGGTGCGCAAGGCCTGGCCAAAACTAAAGCTCGAACCCGTAGCCAATATGCCGGAAGGTCAGCGTAGCTGCAAAGAGCGGCTACGGCTCCAGGTGAAGGCATACCTCGATGGGCTCTCTCCCGATGACGTGCATGTAGAGGTCCTGCTTTCGCGACCGAAGCGGGAAGGCGGCTACAAGCACTATGGTGTGATTGAAATGCATCACAAGAAGGATGGCATCTTTCAGGCTGACATCCAGCCCGGCGACACGGGCAACTTTGCCTATCAGGTGCGCATGTATCCTCGCCATCGGGATCTGTCTCACCCACAGTCCATGGGCCTTATGGTCTGGTTGTAAGGCCTTGCCTCAGGGCATAAGCTGCGGCACCCAGCAGACCGGCCCTGTCTCCAAGAGTGGAGCGGTAAACGCGAATGTGGTCCCTCATTGGTGGGATCAGTCCATTCTCAATTTCCCGGCAGAGGGGTGGGTAGAGAATGTCCCAGGCACCGGTGAGACCGCCGCTGATGCTGATATGATGGATATCCAATAGCTTGACGGCCTCTGCCAGTGCCCCGCCGAGCCGGCGCCCGGCATCTTCGATGATCCCACGTGCCGGATGGTTACCGGCCTGGGCGAGGGCATGGACCTGCTCCGCTGACCGGGCAGTCGCATCGCCGGCTGTTTCCGCATAACGGGAGGCAATCGAATTGGCTGAGGCATAGGCTTCCAGGCAGCCCCGGTTGCCGCAACCGCACAGCCGTGCTGTCGGGCTGTCCACTGGTTCGACGCGCAGGTGGCCGACTTCCATGGCCATGCCGCCTTCACCGCTGTAGGCATGGCCGTCAATGACCACACCGCCACCGATGCCGGTGCCCAGGGTGATATGCAGCAGATGATCGAGGCCACGTCCTATACCGAAATGAAATTCTCCGACGGCGGCAAGAAGCGCATCATTCTGCACGCAGACTGCCATGTTCAGGCGCGCGGCCAGTGCTGTTGCTAGGTCAAACTCATGCAGTCGTGGAATATTCGGCGACGCGGCCAGGATGCCGCTGTCGCCATGGAAAAACCCCGGGAAGCCGAGGCCTGCTATACGGACGTCCGGATGGGCCTTGCGCAGAGGCGCGAGAATGGAGACAAGCGTATCGACAATCTGTTTCCCGGCCTCTGCCGGCGAGTTTGCCGACAACCTGAACAACTCAGTACGTTCCTTTTTCAGCATATGAATATGGCCCTGCACATCGACGGCAGCTGCGCGTATATGGGTACCGCCGACATCCAGTGTGAGAACAGTGTCCAGGGTCATTGTGCTAGGGCCTGCTCATCCATATGTTGATCAGAGGTGTTTTGTTGTGCAAGGCATGTCGAGTTGATGTATTTGCTGTACATCAGCGGGAAATAACGTAGCGGGGCACAAAAATGGCCTTATTCCGAAGGGGCGCGCCCCAGGTGCGGCCATCCGGTATTGCTCGTCGTTTATTTGGGGTCAGCAAACACTCACTCAACATTTGTGTGAATAGGCTCTCGTAGAATCAGCTCATACAATGCCAGGTACTTCTGGGCCGAGGCATCCCAGGATGAATCCCGTCGCATGGCCTGGCTAACGAGCCGCCGCCAGGCAGCTTTTGTCGCATACACGTTCAGGGCACGCTTTACTGCGCGTTCCAGGTCTTCCGGATCAGCATGTGCGAAGGTGAAGCCCGTTGCCCTGGTGCGGCTGTCATCGTAATCCAGCACCGTATCTTTCAGACCACCCGTGGCGCGTGCCACAGGGATGGTGCCATAGCGCATGGCCATCAGTTGGCTCAGGCCGCACGGCTCGAAGCGCGATGGCATTAGGAAGATATCGGCTCCAGCGTATATTCGGTGGGCAAGTGCTTCGTTGAAGCCGCTGTAAAAGTGCATCTGCTCCGGGTACAGCTCAGCCAGATCGCGCAGCATACCTTCATAGGCGGGATCGCCTGAACCGAGAATTACGAGCTGGCAGCCTTCTCGCAGCCAGTTTGGGATGGCCGGAATCAGCAGATCCACACCCTTTTGCTCAGCCAGACGTGAGACCATGGCCAGCAGGGGAGGCTGGGGTGTTTCTGTTATCCCCGCCTGGAGCTGCAGATCCGCCTTGCACGCCTGTTTTCCCTGCATCCTCCCTATGCTGAAATTTTTGGCAATGAATGGATCGGTTGCCGGATCCCATGTGGCGATATCCAGGCCATTCACGATGCCGGATACTTTCTGGCGGTGCCGTCTCAGAAACCCTTCTAGTCCCCAGCCATAGGCCGGTGTGAGAATTTCTTCGGCATATGTTTCGCTGACTGTCGTGACATGATCGCTCATCAGAATGCCGGCCTTCATGAAATTGACCTGGCCATGGAATTCGAAGCCTTCGGGATGGAACAGATCGGCTGGAATATCCAGCCGGTCCACCCACTCAGGGGGGAATACTCCCTGATAGGCAAGGTTATGGATGGTGTAGATGCATCGTGATGCTGCAATCTGTGGCAAGTGAAGGTATTGGCGTCTGAGCAGCAGGGGAAGAATCGCGGTCTGCCAGTCGTGGCAGTGGAAGATATCCACGGGCCGCTGGAACATCCCGGCTGCCTCGATGGCTGCGCGCGTGAAGAGCGTGAAGCGAAGTGGGTTATCATCATAGGCACTGCCGGCAGGGCCGTAGAGTCCCCCGCGGTCGAAAAGGTCATCCTGTTCGATAAGGATGAAGTCGAGTCCATCGGCCTGCATACTGTGCAGGGGCACCCAGCGCTCCACACCATCTATCGACAGGTGAACAGGTGTGCCGAAAGGAGTAAGTGTGATGTCGTTGATACAAATATGGCGTCGGTAAAAGGGAAGAATCACGGTGACATCGTGGCCCAGGCGCTTGAGTGCATGTGGCAGCGAACCCACGACGTCGGCCAGTCCTCCAGTCTTGGCCAGCGGTGAGGCCTCGGAAGCGACGAAAACAATATTCAGTCCTGGCATGGTTCCCCCGTGGCCGCATCCAGGTGGATGCTGTGGGGCTGATTATACGCCCGGCATGTGAAAATACGATGCAAAAAATTGTGAGTCGGTGGCATTTGCTTTTCTTCGCATATAGGCTGAACATCGGTGGCAGGAGGGGAATATGTCCGAGTTGACCAATTCCAGCACCTGGAAGTCGTTACAGGCCCATCGGGTGGAGATGGCCGGGCATCATATGCGCGAGATGTTTGCGGCCGACCCGGAGCGCTTTGCACGTTTTTCGTTGCGCTTTCAGGACATTCTTCTGGACTATTCCAAGAACCGGATCACCGAAGAGACCATGCGCCTGCTGCTGTGTCTGGCCGAGGAGGCTGGCCTCAGGCAGGAGATCGACCGCATGTTTGGCGGTGAAAAAATCAATAACACCGAACACCGCGCCGTGCTGCACGTGGCCCTGCGCAACCGCTCCAACCGTCCTATTCCCGTGGATGGCACGGATGTCATGCCCGGCATCAATGCCGTGCTTGCGCGCATGCGTACCTTTACCGAGGACGTGCGTGAAGGCCGCTGGCTCGGCTGCTCCGGCAAGCCCATCACGGATATCGTCAATATCGGTATCGGGGGATCGGATTTGGGGCCAGCCATGGTATGCGAAGCGCTGAGGCCTTATGCCCGTGAAGGGCTGCACGTACATTTTGTATCGAATGTAGACGGTACCCAGATTGTTGAAACACTGAAGCGGCTGAGCCGGGAAACGACATTGTTTGTTATTGTCTCCAAGACCTTTACCACCCAGGAAACCATCACGAATGCGAAGACCGCACGTGACTGGTTTCTGACGCGCGGTGGTACAAAACAGGCCGTGGCACGCCATTTTGTTGCCGTATCGACGAATGCCGAGGCCGTGAGTAATTTCGGTATCGACACGGATCACATGTTTGAGTTTTGGGACTGGGTCGGTGGACGTTATTCTCTGTGGAGTGCGGTCGGGCTTTCGATTGCGCTGTATCTGGGCATGGACAACTTCGAAAAGCTTTTAGCCGGCGCGCATGCGATGGATGAGCATTTCCGTACGGCACCATTTGCCGAAAATATGCCGGTTATCCTTGCCATGCTCGGCATCTGGTACAACAACTTCTGGGATGCCGATTCACACGCAATTCTTCCCTATGACCAATACATGCACCGATTTTCCGCCTATTTTCAGCAAGGAGACATGGAGAGCAACGGCAAGTGTGTGACGCGGGACGGCAAGCCCGTGGACTATTCGACCGGGCCCATCATCTGGGGCGAACCGGGCACCAACGGCCAGCACGCATTCTACCAGCTCATCCACCAAGGGACGAAGCTGGTGCCCTGCGACTTCCTGGCCCCGGTTGAGAGCAAAAACCCGATCGGTCAGCACCATACGATTTTGCTGTCCAATTTCTTTGCGCAGACAGAGGCGCTGATGCGCGGCAAGACAGCTGATGAGGTGCGTGCGGAGCTTGAGGCAGCCGGGATACACGGGGAGGAGCTTGAGGCAGCCATTCCGCACCGCGTATTTCCCGGTAACAAGCCCTCTAATTCCATCCTGTTCCAGAAGCTGACACCGGAGGCGCTGGGCGCATTGATCGCCATGTACGAGCACAAAATCTTCGTGCAGAGCGTGGTCTGGAACATCAATGCCTTTGACCAGTGGGGTGTGGAGCTCGGCAAGCAGCTTGCGCGGCGGATTCTGCCGGAGCTGATGCTGGACGGTGAGGTAACCAGTCATGACAGCTCAACAAATGGCCTGATCAATGACTACAAGGCCAGACGCAGGGACTAGCCCGGATTTTTCATGAGAGCCATGCGATGACGGGCGCGGTGCCAAGCTGGATTAAGAGATTGTGGGCTATTGAAGTGCAATTTGATGAGGGACAGCTTGCATGTTGCGGTGCCTGGCTTGTCCATGCGGGCCGGCTGCGCGCCCCGGCCGCACCTGTCCCGCGCCATCCATCCGCAATCTCACGAAAAGTCCGGGCTAGAGGCCTTTCCTGCATGTAAGCGCGGTTGTCCGGGTCGCGACGACAGGTTGCCAGCTCGGTTGCTATCGTCTATTCAATACCAAGGAGTATGTATGCAACGGGATGTGGTTGTCATTGGGGGGGTACGCACACCGTTCGGTAAGGCCGAAGGTGTATTGCGTGCGTTTTCAGCCGTTGAGCTTGGTGTGCTTGCTGTACGCGAGCTGATGGCCCGCTCTCCGGTTGATGCTGACAGGCTGGATGCGGTCATCATTGGCAATGTGATTCAGCCGTCGGAGGCAACAAATATCGCACGCGTGATTGCGCTGCAGGCCCAGCTGCCAAAAGCAGTTCCGGCCCATACCGTACATCGCAATTGTGCCTCGGGCATGCAGGCTGTGACGGATGCCGCCGAAAAAATCCAGGCTGGTCGTGCGGAGGTCATTCTGGCCGGTGGCGTGGAGTCCATGACGTACGCACCACTGCTGTTTCACGACCAGTTCCGTGCTGCCATGGCCAGGCTGCAAAAAGCCAGGAATGCGGCCGCCAGGCTCAGGGCGCTTGCCGCCCTTGTGCGTGCTCCGTGGAAGCCGCGCGTGTCACTTCTTGAGGGCCTGACCGATCCCACTGTCGGCATGAACATGGGACAGACGGCCGAGGTGCTGGCACGGGAGTTCGCCGTTTCGCGACAGGAACAGGATACGTTCGCGCTGCAAAGCCATCAGCGAGCGCATGCGGCGTGGGAACAGGGCTGGTTTGATGATGAGGTTATGCGCACCTTTGTGCCGCCGACATACGATGCTGTGCATCGTGATGAGGGCATCCGTGCAGGACAGAGCATGGAGGCACTGGCTCGCCTGAAGCCAGTCTTCGAGCGCCCGCTCGGGACGGTAACCGCAGGCAACAGCTCCCAGATTACCGATGGCGCAGCCATGCTGCTGCTGACGCACCGTGAAAAGGCCGAGGCCGAAGGCTGGAGTATCCTCGGCTATGTGCATGACTGGGCCTATGCCGGATGCGATCCGGCCAGAATGGGGTTGGGGCCGGTGCACGCCTGCCACCGTCTTCTGACCGCTACAGGTGTTGGCATATCTGATATTGCGAGAGTGGAAATCAACGAGGCCTTTGCAGCACAGGTCTTGGCTGTGCTGAAAGCCATGGATTCCAGGCGCTATGCCGGCAAGTGTCTTATTTCCGGTAGGCCCATGGGAGCTCCCACCATGGAGCGATTGAATGTGCATGGCGGGGCCATTGCGGTGGGTCATCCGGTCGGGGCAACCGGTGCCCGGCTTGTGCTCACCCTGCTCAGGCAGTTGGAGCGTGATACGGGAGGCGGCCTGGGGCTGGCGACACTGTGCATCGGTGGTGGTCAGGGAGGTGCGGTGCTGCTGGGGAGCGAGCCATGGAAGTCGTAAGACTCACCCGCAAGGGGAAGCGGGCACGGCTGCATTTTATGCGGCGGGATAAATCCGTGAATGTGCTGGATATTGCCTGCATGGAGCAGCTTGAGGCCCATCTGGACGCGCTGGAGAAGAACACGCCGGAGATTCTCGTGCTCGACAGCGGTATCCCCGGCTGTTTTATCGCTGGTGCGGATATCGACCTCATCCGTGATGTCAGCAGTGTCGCCGAGGCCGAGCGACTGGCTGAGCGTGGACAGGCTGTGTGCCGGCGTATTGAGGATCTGGAAGCCGTGTCCATCGCAGTTGTAAATGGCGCAGCCATGGGTGGGGGGCTCGAAGTCGCCATGGCATGTGATTACATCATTGCCGTTGATGACGCAAAAACGCAGCTGGCCCTGCCCGAAATCAGGATTGGCATCCATCCCGGGTTCGGTGGCTGTGTACGCCTGCCCAGGAGGGTTGGCTGGCTTGCTGCAGTGGACATGATCCTGAGTGGTCGCACCGTGGATGCAAAGAAGGCGCGGCGCATGGGGCTGGCCGACATTGCCTGTGCTGACGGACGGGTGGAGGCCGGCATTGACTGGCTTGCGGAAAAAGGGAAGACAAAACGCGCAGCACTACGCCCGTGGTGGCTTCGCTTGTGGCCGGCGCGTGCGCTGTTTTTCAGGCAGGCTGAACGGCGCGTGCTGTCCCGTTTTCGTCACCTGGATATCGATGCAGCCTATCCTGCCCTGCCAGCCACGATTCACCTGCTTTCGGAAATCATTGGCATGTCTGACGGACTCGCTTACGCACGCGAGGCGGAATCGCTGGGCCAGCTGGCGGTGACGCCGACATGCAAGAACCTGATCCGTGTTTTCCGGCTGGGGGAGGCGCTCAGACACCAGCCAGCTGTCCGACAGGGCAAGAAGTCAGTGGCTGGTATCGAGCGGGTGGCAGTGTTCGGTGCCGGCGTCATGGGAAGCGGTATCGCCTGGGTTGCGGCAAAGCGCTGCCTGGTGGACATGCATGATGTTGCCGAAGATGCCCTTGCCCGTGGCATGCGGGCGCTGTCGCGGCTGGCGCGACGTGATCGCGGGCGGCTGGCGCGCATACGTCCGGTCATGGACAGATCCGGGCTAAAGGCGCAGCAGGTGGTTATCGAAGCCGTGCTTGAAGACATGGACATCAAGCAGGCGCTATGGGCTGATCTGGAAAAGGAAGTGGCCAGAGACACGCTGTTGCTGACGAACACGTCATCCCTGTCCGTATCGGACATGCAGGCAGGCCGCAGGCATCCGGGGCGCATGGCCGGCATGCACTTTTTCAATCCGGCCCCGAAGATGCCGCTGGTTGAGGTTGTGGCCGGGGCAAAGACAACAAAGAAAACGCTGAATACAGTCTGTGCGCTGGCAGAAAACTGGGGTAAATATCCGGTCATCGTCGCTGATCGCCCGGGGTTTCTCGTCAATCGCTGCCTGATGCCATACATGTCGGCGGCTTTCAGCCTGCCGGAAAAGGGGCAGAGACCGGCACATGTTGATGGAGTATTAAAGCGCTTCGGCATGCCCATGGGAGCATTTGAACTGGCAGACCGCGTGGGGCTGGATATCTGCCTGCATGTTGGCGCACAGCTGTCCGATGCCTTTGGCAAGCATCTGGCAATGCCGGACTGGTTTGCCGCCATGGTTGAGGCGGGCCTGCTTGGTGAAAAGTCCGGAAAGGGTTTCTTTACGTATGCGAAAGGCAAGCGCGGCGATCCGAATCCCGAGCTTGGCCATTATATCGAGGGACTATCCGGTGATGCAGGCCCTGGCGCGGGGGCAGAGGCTACTCGGAGCGACATGACCCATGAGCAGATCATTGATATCTGTCTGCTGCCGATGCTGGTGGAGGCCCTGAAATGCCTGCAGGAAGGTGTTGTCAAGGATGCCCAACATCTTGACGCGTCCATGGTGTACGGCATCGGCTTTCCTCCGTTCCGTGGCGGACTGCTTCATCATTTTGCCGGCCAGCCGGAGGCTGAATTACGCAAGCGTCTGGGGCAGCTGCATCTTGATATCCCGGAGAATCTCGCCCATCTCCATGGCTGAGTGTCCGGGCCTGGGGCTTGCCCGACGGGCTGATTGCCTGTCCGATCTGCTGTTCAAATCGCCTGCAGACTGGGGAGATGCCCCCATGCTGAGCAGGCGCGAAGCCAGCGGCCACTGGCAGAGCCTGACACGCCGGGATGTACAGCAGCGGGTACGGCGTGTGGCTGCCTGGTTGCGGGCACATGGCATCGCCCCGGGAGACCGGGTTGGCGTGCTCGGCCATAACTGCATCGAATGGTTGCTGGCCGATTTTGCCATCCTGCGCATCGGGGCTGTGACTGTGCCCGCCTATTTCACGGACCCGCCGGCAGCCGTGCAGTATGTTTTCCATGATGCGGGATGCCGCCATGTGCTGGTTGAGCCCGGAGAGCAGCAGCGCAAGCTGTCCGGGCTGGAGATTGCGGCCACCCCGCTGTTTGGTGATGTGGGTGAAAGCCTGGCCACAGTCAGTCAAGATTCGGATTGGGATGACCGGCTCGATACACCATGCCCGGATGGAAAGGCGCTGGCTACGCTGATCTATACGTCCGGCACCACCGGCAGACCGAAGGGTGTCATACTCACACACCACAACCTGCTGGCCGATGTTGCCGCGGGGCTTGGTGCTGTTCCCGTATTTCCGAGTGACGTGTTTTTGTCTTTTCTGCCGGTATCCCACGCCTTCGAGCGGACGGTCGGACATTTTCTCCCGGTGGCCAGCGGCAGCCGGATCGCCTATGCCGGCGATGTCACGACACTCATGCGTGACATGCGGGAAGTACGGCCGACGATTGTTCTTTCGGTACCACGCCTGTATGAAAAGATCCATGCCGGCGTCCAGGAAAAGCTGCAGCAGGCAACGAGGATTCAGCGCTGGCTGTTCCAGAAGGCGCAGGTGCTCGGTATGGCCCGCTTCAACCTCGCACAGCAGGGGAAGGTACTCTCCATGGGGTGCAGGTGTGCCTGGGCCATATTGGATCGGCTCGTCCACGCACGCCTGCGGGACAGACTGGGCGGCCGGCTCCGGCTTTTTATCTCAGGGGGCGCGGCTCTGAGTCCCGCCATTGCCCGATTCCTGCTGGCTGCCGGGATCACCGTACTGCCGGGTTATGGCTTGACCGAGGCTGCACCGGTGCTGGCGGTGAATCGTGAGCGGTGCATCAGGCCGGAAACAGTGGGCCAGGCGCTGCCGGGCGTTGCCCTGCAACTGGCTGATGACGGCGAGCTGCTGGCACGTGGCGAGATGATCATGCAGGGCTACTGGGGGCAGCCTGATGCGACGGCCAGGGCGATCGACAGCGAGGGCTGGCTGCATACCGGGGATATTGCCGAGATCGATGCGGAAGGCTTTGTCCGCATCATCGATCGCAAAAAGGAAATCATCGTGCTTTCCAATGGTGAAAACGTACCGCCGGCCCTGGTGGAAATGCATTTGCAACTGCATCTGCCTGCCGTTGCCCAGGCCATGGTTGCCGGCGATGGGCAGCCCCACCTCATTGCCCTGATCGTGCCTGATGAGGCCGCCCTGGCAAAGGCCTGGCACCTGCATGCAGGGCACCCCCTGCCGGATGGCTGGCACAGGGATGCCGCTGTGCACACATGGTTCCAGCAGCACATCGACCGGGCACTTCGGGAGCTACCCAGGTACATGCACGTGGCAGACTTTCGCTTTGTGGCAGAGCCCTGGACCCAGGATAACGGCATGCTTACACCAACGCTGAAAGTACGGCGTGAACGGATCCTTGCACGGTATGCGGGGGAGGTGGAACAGATGCACGCCTCTGAAGCGGCGCATGGAGGCGTAAGTTCCGTATCGGCGTGAACGACTACACAAGGATGCAGAAGGCCCAACGAGGCGACAGGAGGCGCGTGATGAGAAAATCCATTGCATATCTGGTATTGCTGCCGGCCATGCTTGTCGGCATGGCATCGATGGGACTGGCGCATGGCAATGCCGTCAGCACGATGGCAGGCATTGTGATGCATCTGAATCACTACCCGTCAGAGAGCGAGAAAAAGGTGCTCACGGAGATTGCCCAGGATGCGCATGCAACAGCGGGGGAAAAGGTACTGGCCGGCGCACTGATACGCATGCGACATCAGGTTGATGCTGCGGATGCAGCCAAGCTCCGTACACTTGCCGCAGACAGCCAAGCCGGCAAGGACGAACGGGAGTTTGCCGACATTCTTCTGGGGATTGCCCATCATCCGTCAGCGGCAGACCGTCAGCGATTACAGACACTGATGAAGTGAGCCAGATACCATGAATGCCGGGGCCTGCCTCGATCTTGCGCCGGCACAGGTGTGGGGGGGGTAATACCTCGGTCTACAGGCCATTTCGCATGCCCGGATTTGAAGGCTTCCTGGCAAGCGTGCCTTATCATGGAAGTCCTGATGGAGGGGATGTGTACATGCTCAGTACCTGCGGCAAGAGCATACTCTCGCGCGTACTGCTGGCTGATGTGACGGGTCATGGCGCGGCCGTTGCAAGATCCGCCATGCGCCTGCGCGAGATTCTTGGCAGGCATATTGGTCGCCCGGACCATGCGCAGCTGCTGGTCGATCTGAATGAGGCCATTGGTCAGTCGGATGAGGTGGTCATGACGACGATGGCCGTGGCTGGCATGTATTCAGGCGCGAACGAATTCATCTACGCTGGTGCCGGGCACCCGCCAATCATGTACAGGCGTGTGGGGCATCCCTGGCGACCCATGGAGGAATGTGCCGAGGACGATCGTGATGGCCATGTGCGGGACATCCCGCTCGGGGCATTGCCGGGTACAACCTATCAACAGCACAGGGTGTTTCTGCACCAGGGAGACCTGCTGCTTTTCTACACGGACGCCTATACCGACCTGGCCGGAGGCCGGGTGGGGTGGGCGCGGGCGCTGAATCAGCTGGGAACACAGGATCCGGCATCCCTTGTGCAGGCTTTGCAACGGCAATTTCCTGCTGCCGAACATGATGATGCAACACTGATTTGCCTGTTTGTGACAAGTGGGCAGGGCGCTGCCTGAGCGTGAGGGGGGCATATGCCGCTGGTAGCCTGGTCTGAGGAATACAGCGTCAATGTCCGGGAGATAGACGACCAACACAAGCGCCTGTTCAGCATTCTGAACAGGCTGTTCGATGCCAAGGGCTCGAATCAGGAGCGGGAAACACTCGGGATGATCTTGTCAGAACTGCTGAGCTATGCTGAAACCCACTTTGCAACCGAGGAGCGCTACATGCGGAGACATGCCTATCCGGCTCTTGCCGCACACGTGCGTGAGCATCAGGTATTCATTCAGCAGTTATCCGACTTTCGGCAGCGTTTCGAGGACGGCAGGGCGGGCCTGGATGTCATGGTGCTTTTCTTTCTCCTGACCTGGCTTCGCAACCATATCCTGATCAACGACAGGGCCTATGGCCCGTTTCTGAATGAACGGGGCGTGCGTTGACTGTTACCCTTCATGTAGCGCTATCGGGATGCGGCGATTGCCGAAGGCGCCGCCAAACCGGGAGAAATGCCCGGCCAGCTGCTGGCCGCAATGGATGCAGCATCCGTCATCCGTCAGCTCGTAGACACGAATATCGTACCAGTCACGCACGATAAGTGCCGCAGCGCATGCGGGACAATGGGTTGTGCCGCCGGTGGTATCATGCACATTGCCTGTGTAAACAAAGTGCAGGCCGGCATCCAGGGCGATATCCCGTGCCCGGCTCAGGGTTGAAGCAGGGGTAGGTGGCACATCCATCATCTTCCAGTCCGGATGGAAGGCGGTGAAATGCAGCGGCACGTCGGGCCCGAGGTTGGCCATGATCCATCGGCTCATGTCGGCCAGCTCCGTATCTGCATCATTTTTGCCGGGGATGAGCAGGGTTGTAATCTCAAACCACACGTCTGTTTCCTGCTTCAGGTATACCAGCGCATCCAGCACGGGCTGCAGGCGGCCGCTGCACAGCCGGCGATAGAAGTCATCACTGAAGCCCTTGAGGTCGATATTGGCCGCATCCATGTGTGCGAAGAATTCCTTTCTGGCGGCCGGCAATACGTATCCCGCTGTTACGGCAACAGTTTTGATGCCGGCGGCATGACAGGCAATGGCGGTATCCACTGCGTACTCCAGAAAGATGACCGGATCGTTATAGGTGAAGGCAACACTCCTGCAGCCCATGTCACGTGCAGCAGCGGCAATAGCTTCGGGCGTTGCCTCGTCACACAGGCGGTCGAACTCGCGGGACTTGCTGATATCCCAGTTCTGGCAGAATTTGCATGTCAGATTGCAGCCGGCTGTACCGAATGAAAGCACGCTTGAACCTGGATAGAAGTGATTCAGGGGCTTTTTCTCAATGGGGTCAACACAGAACCCGGACGATCGGCCATAGGTGGTAAGCACGATGCCATTGCCCTCACGCTTGCGCACAAAACAAAGCCCACGCTGCCCATCGTGCAGGGCACACTCGCGAGGGCAGACATCACACTGGATGCGGCCGTCCTCAAGGGCGTGCCAGTAACGACCGGGAAAGTGCGCGTCACTCATGTCTGTGATCCTCCGGCAGGTTCAGCATATTTGTCGACGGTGTACCGATACAGCCTGATATCATCATGCCAGAAGTCCGCCGCCAGTCCGGCCTTCAGCTTCAGGTGAGCAAGGAAGCGGGAGGCCTCGGGTAGCTCATCCCACACTTGCGGCAGGAATGTGCCCCGATGTGGACCGAATTCGAGCATGACCCCATCCCTTCCCGGGACAAGCCTGGCGATGGCGTCTGCCTCACTTTCCACCGGAAATGGTTGCAATGCCGACAGCAGCGAAATCTCCAGCCTGATGTCTTCAAATTCATCGCTCGTAAGTGGCGGAAAACGGGGATCATGAAAGGCGGCTGCCACCGCATTGGCGCGGACATCGTCGATGAGCGGACGATGTGCCTCGAGGCTGCCGATACAGCCCCGCAGTGCGCCATGTTTGCGCAACGTGACAAAGCAGGCTCCCTTTTCCCGCAGCCAGTTCTCATCGGTGCGGGCCGGCTGCCGGCAGGGCAGGCCAAGCCGTTCGGCAATGGCCGTACGCGCCAGCGCAAGCAGGGTGGCACCCCTGTCTTCAGTCATGCCCATGCTCCGTAAAGGCTATCGCGCAGTAGCCGACCACCTGTGCCTTGTCGCCAGCGGTGTCACCGGAGTTCCTGAGATCGATAAGATGGGGGATCATTGCCCGCTGCTTTGCACAGCACAACAGGCCGTTGATAGGTGTGGCACCGCATGCCTGATCGTGACGGAGCGGGTAACGCAGCGTGAGTATGGATTGTGTGGTTATCTCATCCACATGCCGTGCATCCTCGTAGGGCAGGTAATGGGACAGGTCGGAGCTGATGACAATCAGGGTATCCGTGCCACCCCACAACGCAGTGAGCACCTCGGCCACTTCATCTGTATCGGCATCGCCGACGGCAAGCGGTACGAGCAGGAAGGTATCGAGTACCTTTTGCAGAAAAGGCAGCTGTACCTCCAGCGAATGTTCCCAGGCATGGGCGGCATCGCTGAGCGTGACCTGGGGCAGGGCGGATATGCGTTGCATGGACTCCGTATCGAGCGCGATGGTCCCCAGCGGCGTGGCAAAGGCTGCTGTCCCCGGCAGGGCAAGGCCGCGCACCGGCACGCGATGTACGGGGCCGGCGAGCACGACACGCCGGATGCACTCTTTTTGCGACATAAGCAGGGCGTAGGTGCTGGCAGCAATGGGACCGGAATAGATATAGCCCGCATGCGGTGCAATCAGCGCCTTCGGTGTGCAGGGAAGGGCAGGGGGTGCGGCTGCTGCCAGCATGGCATCGACCATAGCAGCAAGCTCGCCCGCATCACCCGGATAGAACGCGCCTGCAACTGCTGGTGCACGTATCTCTGTTGCTGTCATCCGAAGCCTCTCTATCTGGAGCATAGACCAGATGCGGGGCTATGGCATGTCCTCCGGTGTATTATTACGGCCTTTTTTTGTCAGGCCCCGAAGGCAATGATGACCGTATCTGATGTAGCAAAAAAGGCCAGCACCTGCGACAGCAGCGACTGCGACCAACAGGCCGATCACGCCAAAACGGTGCACCACAGCCAGTGCTGCCATGCCGAGGAAATGGCCGGCAGCGTAGATGATCATGGCCCAGCTCAGACAGTTGAGCACCTGCAACCAGAAAAAACGCCAGAAGGCCATCGAGGAGCAGCCAAACAGGATGGCAGCGACGAGACGCGTGCCGTACAGATACTGAAAGATAAAAATGGTCCAGTTGCCATGGTGATCCAGGTACTTGTCCATGATTTGCCGGGCCTTCGGATAGTGAGAGCGAAGAAATGGCAGTGCGCGAATCAGTTGCATGCCACGCCATCGACCCAGGCAGAAGTAGACGAGGTGTCCCGTGAACGCCCCCGCAGCTGCAGCTATGATAACCTTACCGGGCTCCATCAGGCCGGCAGCAGCCAGGGCGGCAGCCACAAGAAACACTGTTTCTCCCTCGATGAATGTCCACATGAATACGGCCCAGTAGCCGTATTGCTCAAGAAACTGTTGTGCCCACACCAACCGACGTTACCACGCGGAAGCCATGCGGAGGCAAGGCTGCCATCTGCAAGGCCCTGAATCAGACTGGGGCCCGCTGACTGGTTTCAACTGCCCAGACGTACCGGAATGCCCCGGGCCGCCAGATACTGCTTGGCCTCCGCAATGGAGTATTCTCCGAAATGGAAAATGCTGGCTGCCAGAACCGCATCGGCTCCACCTTTCGTGAGCCCTTCGGCCATATGTGACAGCGTACCGACACCGCCGGAGGCCACGACATTGGCGGAAACGGCAGCGGCAACCGCCGCTGTCAGATCGATATCATAGCCGTTTTTGGTGCCATCGCGATCCATGCTGGTCAGTAAAATTTCCCCCGCACCGTCTTCAGCCATGCGTCGGGCCCAGTCCACGGCATTGATGCCGGTCGGCTTCCTTCCCCCGTGTGTAAAGCATTCCCAGTGATCACCACAGCGCTTGGCATCGATGGCGACAACAATCGTGGATGAGCCGAAGCGTTCGGCTGCCTCGCGTACGAGGGCAGGCCGCGTAATCGCTGCAGTGTTGATAGACACCTTGTCAGCACCGGCACGCAGCAGGTTTTCAATGTCTGCCAGCTCCCGTACGCCGCCGCCCACGGTCAGCGGCATGAAAACGTTTTCCGCCACTGCCGTCACCATGTGGTACAGCGTTTCACGGTTTTCATGCGAGGCGCGAATATCCAGGAAGCACAGCTCATCAGCACCCTGTTCATCATAACGGATAGCCGCCTCGACGGGATCACCGGCATCGATGATGTCGACAAACTTTACACCTTTGACGACACGACCGTTGGCGACATCCAGACAGGGAATGATCCGCTTGGATAACATCAGGTTGAACCACAAAGGCACGAAGACACAAGATAAAGCATGGAACACAGTGGTTTCTTTGTGCCTCTGTGTCTGCGTGCCGAAAGATTTGTCATGCATTGAACTCCTGCACGGTTGCGGCAAAATCGAGCGTTCCCTCGTAAATGGCGCGACCGGTGATGGCGCCGCAAATGCCGTCCGCTGTATGTGCCGCGCAGGCTTTCGCGTCCTCGGCCCGGGCAATGCCGCCAGAGACAATCACCGGAATGGATACGGCCCTGGCGAGGTTCACGGTTTCCTCGATGTTCGGTCCGGAAAGCATACCGTCACGGGCGATGTCCGTGTAAATGATGGCGGCTATGCCATCGTCCTCGAAACGCCGGGCCAGATCGACGGCTGAAACATCGGTGACATCGCCCCAGCCGTGAACCGCAACCATGCCGGATTTGGCATCAATGCCCACGCACACACGCCCCGGAAAGGCGCGACAGGCCTCACCGACCAGTTCGGGATTGGAAATCGCGACCGAGCCGAGAATCACACGTTGCACACCGAGATTCAGCATCCCCTCAATCATCGCCATGTTGCGCAGGCCGCCACCAAGCTGTACGGGAATGTCCAGTGTATCGCAAATGGCACGGATGGCGTCACGGTTTTCCGGTCGGCCTGCAAAGGCGCCGTCCAGATCAACCACGTGCAGGCGCGTTGCGCCCAGCGACTGCCAGTGTGTGGCCATGGCCACCGGATTATCGCCATAGACAGTGGCATCGGCCATCTGCCCCTGCCTCAGGCGCACGCACTGGCCGCCCTTGAGGTCAATCGCCGGGATGAGTTCGAAGCTCAGGGTTTCCATGTCAGGAAGGCCTCCAGCATGGCAAGTCCGGCGTGCTGGCTTTTTTCGGGGTGAAACTGGACGCCGATGATGTTGTCGCGTCCGATGCATGCCGCAAACGGATAATCGCCGTAGCTGCAGGCAGCCAGGATGTGCGCCGGGTTGTCGGGAACACAGACATAAGAGTGCACATAGTACACCTGTTGACCCCGGAGGGGTGCAAGTACGGGATGCGGGGAGGTGTCGCCGGCAAAGGTCACGTGATTCCAGCCCATGTGCGGGATTTTCAGCCCGCGCGACGGAAAGTCCTCCGGGAATGCCCTGACTACACCCGGAATCAGGCCAAGCCCGGGGTGGCGCCCGAACTCGTATGAAATGCCCATCAATACCTGCATGCCGAGGCAGATGCCAAGGAAAGGCGTGCCCTTTGCGATTTCTTCTTTCAGGGCTTCATCCATGCCACCGGCCTGAAGCGCCGCCATACAGTCACGGAAGGCTCCGACACCGGGCAGGACGATGCGTGCCGCGCCCCTGATACCCGCGGGTGTGTCCACGATGCGCACCTTGCCACCCGCCCGCGCCAATGCCTTGGCTATCGAGTGCATATTGCCCATGCTGTAATCTATTAAGGCGATCATGTGGCCCCGCCGTGAAGACACAAAGGCACAAGGCATGAGTTGATGATGTTCTCCATTTGGTGATTCGGTGTTTTCGTGTCTTTCTGGTGAATATCCTACAAAGCGCCTTTGGTGGATGGAATGCCGGGCTGGCCGGGATCCCGCGCAATGGCCATGCGCAGGGCGCGGCCAAAGGCCTTGAAGACGGTTTCGATAATGTGGTGGTTGCTTTCCCCGCGCAGTGCATCCACATGCAGGGTGATACGGCCATGGTTGGCGATGGCCTGGAAAAACTCCTTGAACAGGTCGACATCAAAGGCACCCACCTTCTCTTTCGGGAAGCGCACATGAAATTCCAGGCCCGGCCGGCCGGACATATCCATGACGACGCGTGAAAGTGCCTCGTCAAGCGGCACATAGGCATGCCCGTAGCGGACGATGCCGGCCTTGTCGCCAAGCGCATCGCGCAGGGCTTCCCCGAAGCATATGCCAATATCCTCCACGGTATGGTGGTCGTCGATTTCACGGTCGCCACTGGCGCGGATGTCGAGATCAACAAGGCCGTGACGCGCGATCTGCTCCAGCATGTGATCCAGAAAAGGGATGCTGCTGTCGATATCACTTTTGCCGCTACCGTCCAGGTTCAATGACAGCGTGATATTGGTTTCCTTGGTCGTGCGTTCGATGCTCGCAGTGCGACTCATGCCAGAATCTCCTTGAGGGCCTTTAGAAAGCGGTTGTTTTCGGTTGGCGTACCGATAGTGACGCGCAAACAGTCCTGCAGCAAGTCATCCTGACCGTTGAGATTTTTCACGAGGATACCACGCTGGAGGAGGCCCTTGAAGACATGATCCGCACCGGCCACGCGCAACAGGATGAAATTGGTCTGCGAGGCATAGGGATGGACGCCTTTCATGCCTGCCAGTGTGCGGAACAGGCGGTCCCGCTCGGCTCTGATTTTCTGTGTCTGCGCATCAAAAACATCGAAGTGTTCAAGCAGAAACGCTGCGGCTGTCTGGGTCAGGCTGTCGATATTGTAAGGCAGGCGAATCTTGTTCAGGTGGCCTATCAGTGCGGCATCACCAAGTGCATAGCCCAGCCTGAGCCCCGCCCAGCCCAGTTTCGAAAAGGTGCGCAGGATAATCACGTTGGGTGCGATAAGGTCCGTATGCGTGCAACCGGAAAAGGGCGCATAGGCCTCGTCGATAACGATCAGGCCCGGAAAGCTGTCCACAATGGACTCGATGACATGCCGGGACCACAGATTTCCGGTCGGATTGTTTGGGCACGACAGGAAGGAAATGGCAGCCTTTTCCCGTGAGCAGATGCGCAGAAAGGCATCCGCATCCAGCTGAAAATTCGTATCCAGCGGCATCGTGGCGAGCGGGCGCCTGAGCCAGCGCGAGATAAGCGAATACATGACAAAACTTGGCCTTGGCACGGCACAGGGCCCCTGATCCGTGGCCAGCAGAAGCATCTGGATGATTTCATCCGATCCATTTCCGAGAATGACCTGGTCAGCCTGGAGCCCTTCGTGCGCAGCAATTTTTTCGCGTAGTGCATCGTGCCCTGCGTCCGGATAGCGGTTGATTTCCACCTGTGCCAGTTGACGGGCCAGTGATCTGCGCAAGGCTGCGGGCAGTATGTAGGGGTTTTCCATGGCATCCAGTTTGACCATGCCATGGCAGTCCGGCACCGCGTAGGCACGCAGTGTGCGGATATCGCCTCGAATCACGCGTTGCTATCCTGCTGCAGCCGCAATTCCAGGCTCAGGGCGTGCGCCTGAAGTCCTTCCCGGTGGGCCAGGTGGATGGCTGCCGGTGCAATGGCTGCCATGGCTTCGCGATCCGCACGGATGATGCTGCTGCGCTTGGTAAAGTCATCGACGCCAAGCGGTGAGGAGAAGCGGGCCGTGCGATTTGTCGGCAGTACGTGGTTCGGCCCCGCGACATAATCTCCCAGCGCTTCGGCCACGAAGTGGCCCAGGAAGATGGCGCCGGCATGTCGGATGTACGGCAGGAGCACGTCGGGGTCATCCATGGCCAGCTCGAGATGCTCGGGTGCGATCTGATTGACGATATCTGCTGCCTCCGCCAGATCACACACATGAATCAGGGCTCCATGGCTTTCAACGGCGGTACGGGCAATATCCGTGCGGGGCAAGTGCTCAAGATGCGCGGCAATGGCTGCGGCAACGGCGTCGATGAGAGCTTCGTCCGTGGAGATGAAAAAGCTCTGCGCTGCTTCATCATGCTCGGCCTGGGAAAGAAAGTCGGCAGCCAGCCAGGACGGGTCGCCGCCATCGGCGACGATGGCAATTTCGGATGGCCCGGCGATCATGTCGATGCCACAGATGCCGAATACCTGTCGCTTGGCGGCAGCCACGTATTTGTTGCCCGGTCCGACGATTTTGTCCACGGCCGGTATGGTTTCAGTACCATAGGCCAGTGCGGCGACGGCCTGTGCTCCACCGACTGCAAAGGCGCGATGAACCCCGCCGATGAATGCTGCAGCAAGCACCAGCTCGTTGATCTCGCCGCTAGGTGTCGGCACGACCATGCAGATATCCTCCACGCGTGCCACCTGGGCCGGAATCGCATTCATCAGCACGGATGAAGGGTAGGCAGCCTTGCCGCCTGGCACGTACAGGCCAACCCTGTCGAGGGGGGTGATACGCTGCCCCAGCACAAGTCCGGCATCATCCGTGAATTCCCATCCTTTTCTGATCTGGTGCTCGTGGTAGGCGCGGATGCGGTTGGCCGCCATTTCTAGGGCCTCGCGGTCTGCAGCCGAAACACTGTGCCATGCGCGCTCCAGCCGCTCATGCGCGATCTCAAGTGTGGCCGGTGTGCAGTCCCAGCCGTCAAACTGGCGTGTCAGCTCGCACAGGGCCGTATCACCCTCGGCCTTGATGCGTGCGAGGATGGCGGCCACGGTATTCTGCACGTCCGTGCCGGTATCAGCCTCGCGCGAGAGCATTTGTTTCAGGCGGTCATCGAAATCCGCCTGCGTGGTACTCAGTCGTCGAATCTGCGTCATCTTGCTTCCTCCACGGGGGCGCAGGCCTTGGCAAGCTGCTCCACAATGGGCTGCAGGCGGCTGCGTCGCATGGCAAAGCTGGCCGGGTTGGCAATCAGCCGGCTGGAAATGTCATACAGCGTTTCTTCCTCAATCAGGCCATTGGCACGCAATGTGCCGCCTGTTGATACGAGGTCAACGATGCGCTCTGCCATGCCAATGAGCGGTGCCAGCTCCATGGAGCCATACAGGTGGATGATATCCGCCTGTACGCCGTGGGAAAGAAAGTGCTGTTCCGTCAGATGGTCGTATTTCGTGGCCACGCGGATACGGCTGCCACGCCGCGGCTTCCCCTGCCGGACAAGTGCTTCGGGGCCTGCCACACACAGCCGGCATCGTCCGATGCCGAGGTTTAGCGGCTCGTAGACATGGGGTCGGTGTTCAAGCAGCAGATCCTTGCCGACGATGCCGAGATCAGCAGCGCCACGCTCCACGAAAGTGCAGACATCTGCTGCCCGGATGATGAGGAAGCGGATGCCCGGCGGGCCCTGAACGATGAGCTGACGCGATGCCTCCGGGTCTTCGGCCGGCCGCAGCCCTGCGCGGGCGAGCATGGGCAGGGTTTCGGACAGGATGCGTCCCTTGGAGAGGGCGATGGTCACCGCTTCAGAAGTTGACAACTTGCCCTCCGTGCGCCATGTGCTCGCTGGGCGTGATGCGCCGGATGTCCGCGCCCAGGCGCCTGAGCTTTTCCTCGATACGCTCGTAGCCGCGATCAATATGATAGACGCGGGAGACGACTGTTTCACCCCTGGCTGCCAGGCCCGCCAGCACGAGGCTGGCTGAAGCGCGCAGGTCGGTGGCCATCACCGGCGCGCCGGAGAGCTGGGGTACGCCGCGGACCGTGGCCGTGTGGCCATCCAGGTGGATATCGGCATCCATGCGGCAAAGCTCCTGCACGTGCATGAAACGATTTTCAAAGATTGTTTCACTGATAACACTGCTGCCCTCGGCAATGCACATGATGGCCATGAACTGCGCCTGCAGGTCGGTTGGAAATCCGGGGTGCGGCTGTGTCTGCACATCCACACCGCGCAGGCCTCCGTCTGCCTTGCAGCGTACCCAGTCATCGCCTGTCTCGACCTCCGCTCCGGCCTCGACCAGGCGATCCAGGTAGGCCTCGAGCATGCTGGCGTCGGTTTGGGTGACGGTTACATCGCCTCCCGTGATCAGGCCTGCGGCGAGATAGGTGCCGGTCTCGATACGATCCGGGATGACGGTCAGGTGGCCGCCGTGCAGGCGCTTGACACCACGAATGCGGATGCAGTCCGTGCCTTCGCCTTCGATATCCGCCCCCATCTGGCGCAGGCTGACAGCCAGGCCGACCACCTCGGGCTCCCGCGCGGCATTATTGAGTACGGTTTCCCCGCTGGCCAGGACAGCGGCCATCATGAGGTTTTCCGTGCCTGTCACGGTTACCCTGTCGAAGGTGATGCGGGCACCTTTCAGGCCGCTTGTCGTGCGGGCCTCGATATTTCCCTGTTCCACGGTAATGTGGGCTCCCATTGCCTCAAGGCCTTTCAGGTGCATGTCCATGGGGCGCGCGCCAATTGCACAGCCACCAGGCAGGCTGACCCGCGCATGGCCGAAACGTGCCAGAAGCGGTCCCAGCACCAGTGCAGATGCACGCATTGTTTTCACGAGTTCGTATGGTGCCTCGGCCCGCTCGCTGCCACGGGTGTCCACGCATATCCGTTCCTTATCGTCAATCGATATGGCGGCCCCCTGGTTGGCCAGCAGGGTCAGCATCGTGGATATATCCCGCAGGTGGGGAAGGCGATGGTAGGTCACGGGCTCGTCGGAAAGAATGGCGGCGGCAAGCAGTGGCAGGGCTGCATTCTTTGATCCGCTGGCGGCGATGCTCCCGCGCAGTGGGCGTCCGCCCTGAATAATGATGCTATCCAATGATGATATTTTCCATGTGTGATATGATGCGGAAACGCTAACCAATGCGCCTGAAGCAAACAATGCCTGCGGCGGGTGCGCCGTGTAACGATGGAGTCATCCCCTGATGTCTGTGTATACCGAACTGAATGAAGCAGATGTGAAGGATATTCTGAGCCACTTTGCGTTGGGCGAATACCTTTCCCATCAGGGCATCGCGGCCGGCATCGAAAACAGCAACTATTTCCTGGATACGACCGGGGGGCGCTTTGTCCTGACCGTTTTCGAGCGCATGAATCCGGCCGAGCTGCCGTATTTCATGCACCTGATGCGTTTCCTGGCCAGCAGGGGATTTCCCTGCCCGGATGTGCAGCACCGACACGATGGCGACATGCTGTTTGATGTCGGTGACAAGCGGGCCTGCATTGTTTCATGCCTGCCGGGGACCACGGTGGACAGGCTGAATGAGCCCCAGCTGCGTGCCGCGGGCGCCATGCTGGCCCGGCTGCACCGGGCCGGCGAGGGCTTTGAAGAACATCGCGAAAACCCGACCTTCACGCGCTGGATTTGTGAAACCGGCCGGGCGCTTCAGCAGGATATGGCCGCCCGGTATGGCAGGGATGTGGCGGGGCTGCTGGCTGAAGAGCTGGACTGGCAACAGGGGCGCTCCCTGCCAGCGCTGCCGGCGGGTGTGATCCACGCGGATTATTTCTGTGACAACATTCTGTTTTCCGGTGAGACGGTGACGGGTGTAATTGATTTCTACTATGCCTGTGACGGCATGTATGCCTATGACCTTGCTATTGCGGCAAACGCCCTGGCCATCGACCCGTCAGCACCGGGCAGGGCCCGGATGGAGGCATTGCTTGCGGGCTATGAGGAGCAGCGGGCACTGACGGGGGAGGAGCGGGCAGCGTTTCCGCAACTGCTGCGGCTGGCTGCCGTTCGCTTCTGGGCATCCCGTCTGTACGATGCCCTGTATCCGAGGAAAGGCGCGATGGTGCAGATCAAGGATCCTGAGGAGTACCGCCTGAAGCTCCTGTGGTGCCGGAATCCGGACGGCTGAGGTCAGCGAACGGCGGCCAGCCGGCCGCGGCTTGTGTGCGTGATGCGGTTGTCCGCATCCACATAGACCAGCGCGGGCTGGAAATGCCGTGCCTCGGCCGCTGGCATGTCGGCATAGGTGCAGATAATCACGCATTCCCCCACGCAGGCCTTGTGGGCTGCCGCACCGTTCATGCCGATCTGGCCGGATCCCCGCGGTGCACTGATTGCGTACGTCGTAAACCGCTCTCCGTTGCTGACGTTGTAGATATGCAGTTGCTCGAACGGCAGGATGCCCGCCGCGTCCATCAGCGCCTGGTCAATGGCGCACGAGCCTTCGTAGTCCAGCTCCGCGTGTGTCACCGTTGCCCGGTGCAGTTTTGATTTCAGCATGGTGATGTTCATGGTGCCTCCAGTGCCATGTTGTCTATCAGGCGGGCATGGCCAATTCTTGCGGCGATAAAGGCGCGCGATGGCGTTCCGTTCAGCCGCTCAACCGGCTCAAGGTCGCTGGCGGTTCGCACCTCGAGATATTCCGGCGTGATACCGTGGGCAGCCAGGTGTGCCCTGGCGCGTGAAACCAGGGCGCCGGTGTTCGTGTCACCCCGGTGGGCCGCATCGGCCATGATGGTGAGGGCCTTGCTGAGCTGGCTGGCAAGCAGCCGCTCATCATCACTCAGGTAGCGGTTGCGGCTACTCAGCGCCAGCCCGTCGGCCTCCCGTACGGTCGGGGAGGCAAGGATCGTCACCGGCATGTGCAGGTCGGCGGCCATGCGGCGGATGATGACAAGCTGCTGCCAGTCCTTCTCGCCGAATACGGCGATGTCCGGCATTACAATGTTGAACAGGATGCTGACGACCGTGGCAACACCGTTGAAATGGCCGGGTCGTGTCTGGCCGCACAGGCAGTCTCCCAGTTCCTTCACATGGAGCGTGATGCGGGCACCATGCTCCGGGTACAGGGTCTCCGGGCGGAAAATGATATCCACGCCTTCGTTCTCGCATACCGCCATGTCCGCTTCAAATGTACGGGGGTAGGCATCCAGGTCCTCATGAGGGCCAAACTGCAGCGGGTTGACGTAGATGCTGACAACAACCATGTCCGCCGCTGCCCGTGCCTGGCGAATCAGCTGCCGGTGGCCGGCGTGCAGGCAGCCCATCGTGGGCACAAGTGCGATGCGCTTGTCGCCGCGGTGCGGCGCCAGCTGCGTGCGCAGGGCCTCCGGCGTATCCACGATGTTCATGCCGGGGGAAACTTTCCGCTCCGCACATCACTTGCCCAGTGGCTGATGGCGTCATGCATGGCCGTGCGGAGGTTTGCGTAGGCGGGGGAAAACGGCGGGTTGCGCCCGGACAGACCGAGCAGGTCATGCCAGACGATGACCTGGCCATCGCAGTGCGGGCCGGCTCCGATGCCGATGGTAGGGACGGAAATCGTGTCTGTGATGTCGGCGGCCAGTGTATGCGGGATGTTTTCAAGCACAAGGGCAATGCAGCCAGCCCCGGTAACGGCCTCGGCGTCCTTTTTCAGCCGGAGGCGCTCACCTTCGCTGTTGCCACGTCTGCCATAGCCTCCAAATTTTTTGACGGATTGTGGTGTCAGGCCGATATGTGCGACTACGGCGATGCCGCGGTCGGCCAGGAAGCGGATGGTTCCGGCCATGTTCGCCCCGCCTTCCAGCTTCACCGCATCACAACCTGTTTTCCGCAATACGCGGGCTGACGTATCAAATGCCTGCCCCGGCGATTTCTGATAGGTGCCGAAGGGGAGATCGCAGACAACCCAGGCAGTTCTTCTCCCGCGCACAACGGCGGCAGTATGGTGGATCATCTCATCGAGTGTAACCGGAATGGTTGTGTCATAGCCTAGGCAGACCATGCCGAGTGAATCGCCGACAAGCAGCACATCAGCCCCCGCTGCCTCGGCGATATGGGCGCTGCCGGCGTCATAGGCTGTTAGCCAGACGGTTTTTTCGCCACGCTGTTTGGCGCGCATCAGCGTCGACGACGTGACAGGGGGATGTTTGCTCATAGTACCTTCCGCTTCGGTCCGTTGCCGGTACCGTCTTCAGGGTGCAGCGAACTTTACAGGGAAATCGCCGTCTTCGCTAACGCTGGGTTATGCGTGGCCTGGCCTGAGCAGGTTCAGCTGTAATCCGCCCAGAACTCGGTGCCGGAACGCATGCTGCCGATACGCTCGATCAACGCCTCGATGTCCTCGGGACGGTCAGCAAAATTGAGGCGGTCCGTCTGCACGATGAGCAGCGGGGTTTCCTGATAATGGAAGAAGAAGCGGTCATAGGCCGTCACGACCTCCTTCAGGTAGTCTGGCGTCATGCCGCGTTCGATTGCACGCGCACGGCTTCTGGTACGGTTGAGCAACACGTTGAAGTCTGCCTGAAGGTAGACGACCAGATCGGGACGGGGAATGTCGATGGAAACATGACGTGCAACCTGATCGTAGAGCGCCAGCTCCTCATCGCTGAGGGTGATGGTGGCAAACAGGCGATCCTTGGCAAAGATGTAGTCGCTGATCAGGCCACGGTTGAACAATTGCTGCTGGTGGATGCCCTGCCACTGGCGTATGCGTGAAAACAGAAAGGATAGCTGAACAGCCAGGGCATGCCGCTGTCTATCCTGGTAGAACAGCTCTACAAACGGGTTGTCGCTGACGTCCTCCAGCAGAAGGTCGCTTCCCAGACGGGCGGCCAGCGCTTTTGCCAGTGTGGTCTTGCCGACGCCGATGGCGCCTTCGATGGCGATATGGCATTGCTCCAGTGGTCGATTGATTACCATGCTTCTCCCTCTGAAAGGCGTGCCTCTCCTTGCGCCAGCAGGGCCGTCAACAGCTCCGAGGCGCATCTCCCGAGTCGTGGATGCTGCCACTCAGGGCAAATGTCGCATAGAGGCTGCAGCACAAACAGACGTTCATGCATGGCGGGATGCGGCAGTGTCAGTGGCTCCGAGCTGAGGCACTGCCCGCCGTAATCCACGATGTCCAGATCCAGCGTACGTGCTCCCCATTTTTCACGGCGCACTCTGCCGTGCCGTATCTCGATTGCCTGTGTATAGGTCAGAATCCCCCGTGGTGGGATGCGGGTGTTCAGAAGCAGCATGGCGTTGAGGTAGTCCGGCTGCCCGACGGGCCCGATGGCTTTGGAGCGATACAGCAGCGAACTGGCTGCAACCCGGCTTTCCGGCAGCGTATCCAGCGCCTTGCGCGCTGCAATAAAGCTGCTGCGTACATCGCCGAGGTTGCCACCCAGGGCAATCAGGCATGCTACGCCCATGCCACACAGCCGCCGCGCCGCGGATCTCCCGCGCCACTCAATCCGTCATCGTACAGACTGATGGCGTGGACACCCCCAAAGTAAACGGATGGCCGGTCCCACTCGCGAATATGCCAGCCCAGGGATACAAGCCGGGCTCGCTCATGGTCACACAGGCAGTCGGGCTCAACGTCCAGGATATCTCCTTCATTATGCAACCGAGGTGCCTGAACGGCTGCTTCAATGCTCACGCCTTCGACAACGTGACGGTACAGTACCTGCAGGATGGCGCCGCGCAGCCGGTTGGAGCCGCCGCTGCCCAGGACAAGGCGCGGTCTGCCATCACGGACAAATATGCTTGGCGCCATCATGGAGGGAAGGATGGCGCCGCCGGGCAACCTGTGAAAGCCACCCGGATTGATGTCTTCCTCTCCGAGCATATTGTTGAGGTGAATACCTGTGCCGGGCACCACAATGCCCGAGCCTTCACCGTTGCTGGCTGTCAGGGCTACTGCAAGGCCTGCCGCATCAACAACGCTGATGTGCGTGGTGCTGCCGTGTCTGTTCTTCGGCTCCTGTGCGCGAGCGTCCGGAGAACCGGCCTCCAGGCGCGCCAGGGCGGCAGCACGCCACTGGCGCAGGTGTGCAGCAGCGAGAAACTCATCTGCGATGTCCTGTTCATGCACATGGTCGTCGAAGCCCCGGCTGCGGGCAAGGCTGGTGGCGCGCATGCTCTCGGCCAGCAGGACGGCAGGCGGAGCATCTGGCAGGTGATGGTGCAGGGCCTCGAGTATGTGCAGGTTGAAGGCAACCAGGCCGCCGCCTGATGAGGGAGGAGGATTGGTCAGCAACTCACCATCGAGCACCTTCAGGGTCAGAGGCTTGCGCGTGTTCACCTGAGGGCGTGTAAGGTCTGCGTGCGTGAGCAGCCCTCCGGATATGCAGGCATTGGCAATGGCGCGGCCCACGTCCCCCCGGTACATCTCGTCGATACCATCGATGGCAAGCAGCTCCAGGATACTGGCCAGGTCCGGGTTCCTGAACGCCTCGCCTTCGGAAAGGAGGCTTTTCCCGGGAGCGTAGAGTGCATGGCAGTGGGGCTCGTCGGCTGTAAGTATCGGTGCCAGAAGCCCGATGAACGAGGCTTGCAGCGCGTTTAAGGGAATGCCTTCACGCGCAGCCTGGATGGCTGGCTGCAGCAGTTCGCGCATGGGCATGTACCCCTCACGTGCGTGTGCGGCAAAAAGCATGGCCAGCAGTGATGGCGTGGCAATGGAGGCACGGCCGATGTGGAAGGTTTGCACCATATCCCCGAAATCAATGGGAATGGCCCGAAAGTCCATGTCGGGTACAGCTGCGGGACTTCTTTCCGGCATGCGGGCAAAGCCGTCATAAAGCCGGGCTATGCCATCCGGATGGCGCAGCAACATAAAGCCGCCACCACCTGCGGCGGTTAGAACGGATTCGGCTGTAAAGGCCGTACACATAGCGGCAATGGCTGCATCCACTGCATTGCCGCCGCTGCGCAATATCTCGGCTCCTGCCTCGGCTGTTGCCGGGTGGCCGGCAGCAACCATGCCATGCGGATACCTGTTATGCATTATTGGGCAGTGTTTTTGACGATAAAACCTCGAATATGTTGTGTTCCGAGCTTCTTTTTAGCGGTTTTGGCAAGTTTAGGGGATGGCCACGGTCCTACCCAGACAGCATACATGCCATTTTTTTTACGCCGGATGCTCAGCGTCCAGCCCTGCTTGCGCATGCGCTGCATATAATCCTTGGCATGCCGGCGTTCACGAAAGGCACCGATCTGGACGTAATATGCAGGCTGCACAGTCTTCCCCGCACTTTTGTGTCTTCTCTTGGCAGTTACCTTTATGGCGGGTTTTGTTGGCGTTGCCGGGGTGATAACGGCGGGCTCTACATGGGTCTTGTTTGCCTTGGCCGGTTTTTGCTCCGCTTTTTCTATTGGCCTGTCTGCCGGCTTGGGAGGTATGGAGAACTTGGCCAGTCGGGGTTGCCCTTCCGGTACGGGTTGTGGCGATAGTGCCTGCATGCCTATCAGGAGGGTGACGAGCAACATGCATGCAGCAGAGACAATCATTGCACGCCGGCGTTCACGAGGGTCGGCTATCCATGCCTGAAGTTTTTTCATCACGGTTTGTGCTCCTGCTTGTTTCCGGGTATCAGGACCAGCGGGTTGATGCGTGCACCGTGAAAACGCACACCCCAGTGCAGATGCGGGCCCGTGGTCCTTCCCGTTTTTCCAACTTTGCCAATGTATTCGCCGGTGTCTACCCATTGGCCTGGTTGCACCTCTAGCGCTTGCAGGTGTGTGTAGACGCTGACCAGTCCCCGGCCATGGCCGATGGCAACGGCATTGCCGTTCAGGAACATGGCCTTGGCAAACAATACCCTGCCTGCCAGAGGCACGGTGATCGGGGTACCTTCGGGGGCGGCGATATCGATGCCAGCATGGGGTGCACGTGGTGCACCGTTGACAAACCGGCGGGCACCGAAGGGCGTTGATATAACGCCATGGACCGGCATGTCCAGGAAGGCGATAGGTGGTTGTGCCTGTACCTGGGTACGGTAGGCCTGCCTGAAGTCAGCCTGGTCAGCCCGGATGCGAGCCAGTGCCTGCGCATCAAACTCAGCCATCTTTTTGGCAACCCGGATATGGGAGGTGCGAAAGTGCGCACGCGTTACAATGATGTGATCCTGTTGTAACCAGGTATCGGTATCGCTTTGCCAGCGTAGCGCGTATGTCCCGGGTTTGGTGGCCATGTCGATACCGATCCAGGCCAGCAGGGTACCGTTTGCCTGTCGCTCCACAGGCCAAGTACGGCCGAAGGCGTGCACCTGGGCGTGCTTCACCCGGGAAGGCGGTAGGATATGGGCACGTACCACACCCCCCTGAATGGCTGTGAACTCTTCTGCCAGGCCCGCCATAGGAGCGCCCAGCATGGTCACACATACGATAAGCACTCTGTACAGGTAGCTCATATCGCATCACCCGTGGATTCAATGCGTGCTCCTGCTTCACCGTCATGGTAAAGCAGGCGGATGGTCTGGCCGGCGTACAATGCAGAGCGGCTTGTAATCAGTCTGTGTTCAGTATCCATACTGAGGAGGTAACCACGGGCCAGCACCTGATACGGGCTTAAGGCTTCAAGCCTTGCCGCGAGCCTAGCAGCCCGCATGCGCCTGCGCTCTATGTCATGCCTTAGCCCAAGGCGCAGGCTGTTGGCTTGCGAGCACAGCTCTGTATGGCGATCGGCAACGATGTGCGGCATGGTATCCAGCAGGCGTTGCTTCGCTGCGGAAAAAAATCGCATGCGTTCTGCAAACTGTGTCCTGGGCTGTTTTCTCATCAGCCTGTGTGTCATTTCACCCAACAATATGCGCCGCTGTCGAATCATTTCCCGGCATGCGTGTATCAGGCTAGTTGCAGACCGCTCCACATGCAGATGCCACCCATCCTGTGCCAACCGCCATGCGTGTTCGGCCCGGGCATGCAGGTGTTGCACACGTTCTCCTGATTGTATCAGCCGCCGGTGTAACAGCTGGCGTAGTGTTTCCATGCGGGGCAGTCGGGTGAGCAGGCTTTCTCTGTCCGGGCAGGCAAGCTCCGCCGCATTCGAGGGCGTGGCAGCCCGTATATCGGCGGCAAAGTCCGCTAGTGTAACGTCAATTTCGTGGCCAATGCCCGTAATCACAGGGATTCGGCAGTCAACAATGGCGCGTATCACTGGCTCCTCGTTGAAGCACCAGAGATCCTCCAGGCTGCCGCCGCCACGGACAATGAGTATCACATCGGGTCTGTCCAGCATGTGTTGCAGCCGTGATATGGCGTGGGCGATATTGGATGCGGCCGTACTGCCTTGAACCGCTGTGGGGGAGAGCGTCAACCTGAGCCAGCCCGGACGGCTGTGCATAACCTTGAGGACATCCTGCAGGGCGGCAGCGCTTTCCGACGTGACAATGCCAATGTGGCAAGGAAGCTCCGGGATCGGCTGTTTTCTTTTTGCATCGAACCAGCCCCGCTTGGCAAACTCCTGCTTTTTTCTCTCAAACTCCGCTGCCAGGGTACCGCTGCCGGACAATTCGACTTGCTGGACAATGAGCTGATAGGTGCCGCGTGGTGCATACACACTGATATGACCACTGAAGATGTGTTCATGGCCGTCTTCCGGTTGTATTGTCATGCGTGCCAGCGTAGAGCGCCAAATGACCGCGGAGAGGCTGGCTCCGGCATCCTTGATGGTAAAATATAGGTGTCCGGATGCGTGGCGTACGGGTCTTGATACCTCGCCAATGATTCTGGGGTGTGAAAATTCACGCTCAAGCAGCTGCTTAATCCGGGCAGTAAGCTCGCTGACGCTGATTGGTCCTTCATGCATATGCCCATGCTGAAAGGCGCTGCTGCTACGTCAACTGTTGGGTCTTGTCAGTAAGCTGCTGGCACACGGACCCCGTTGACACAGCGTCCCATGTGGTGTGTATTGTGACCTTCAGGAAGCCATGGTGGAGGGACGATGATTAGAGCTTGACATGTGCACGGGAGGACGACTACCTTTCCGCCCTCAGTAAAAATATAAGCAGAATGCATCTTTTGCTTTGTTGTCGATTCATGGGTGCAGAGACACAAGATAGATGCTGATAAAGCGGCTGGCATTAGCCAGTCGGAAGGATACATATACATATATAATCTCTAAGGGGGGATTTCCTACGATGAAGAAGTCACTGCTCTATGCAGGAGTTGCCGTTGCGGTGCTCTCAGTATTGCCGGTAAACGGTGCTTATGCCGGGCCGGAAGCCAAATGCAAGGCATGCCACAAGTTCACAGACAAGAACAGCGTTGGCCCCGGGCTGAAAGGGGTTTTCGGGCGCAAGGCCGGGACTCACCCGGGCTTCAAATACAAGTTCACCAAATACATCAAGGGAGATGCATGGACGTGGGATGAAGATCATCTGCGTGCATGGATCAACAACAGCAAGAAGGCTGTAAGAAAGTTCACCGGCAACAAGAAGGCCAAGACCAAGATGCCGGCACAGCATGTGAAAGGTGCGGATGCCGACGCGCTGATCGCATTTCTGAAGGGCCTCAAGTAAGGCCTGTTATATATCTACGGCACATTTAGAGAGGAGGGTATTTCATGAGCGAAGAAATCAAGCACTATACTGCCCATTGGCACACAAGCCCGTTTCCCCTGATGGTGGGATTTGGTGCGGGCCTGTTTTTGCCATGGGCATTTATGCTGCAGTTTAACTATGACCAGCCAACTGCAGCGCTGGTTTGTCTGGCCATTGGTGCCGGGCTGACAATTGCCGGCGGACTTGGCTGGGCTGGTGAAACCATTGGTGTCATCAAGGATGAGGGCTGGAGCCCATCGGCGATGTTCATCTTCATCGGTACGGAAATTATGACAATTGGTGGTGTCCTGGCCGGTTACTGGACAGCGCGCATCGGTGCTCCCGAGTGGCCGCCTGCTGGCACGCCAGAAATTGATCCAACTATACCGTTGATTGCCACTATTATTCTGATTGTGTCCAGTTTTACGATTGGTATTGCACGCAAGCGCCAGCTTGAGGGGAATGCATCTGGATTTGCCACAATGACACTGTTGTCTGCGGCCATTTGGGTAATTTTCATGGTGATGACCATTGCAGGCTGGAATGAGCTGGCAAGCCAGGGCTTTACGATTGGCGTGAATGCGGCTGCAACAGCACTATATGGCTTCACGGGTATCCACTTTGCCCATGTCGTTATCGGCCTTCTGGTGATGCTGACTTGTGTGCCCAGTGCATTTAAAGGACGGACGAGCTTTTCCTATGTTCGTGCGATGAGCATGTATGTCAATTTTGTCAACGTGCTCGGTGTCTGGGTGCTGCTCCAGGTCTACTACTGGTAAACACGGAGCCCTGTGAATGACTGATTCGCTCAAATCCTTCCTTCATGGCGTGGTTGCCACATGCCGGGGTCGGCCGTTGCTGGCCCCGGTCATGGGCTGGCTGCTCCTTGGTGTGGGGATGTGGGCAATGCTGTCACCACAGGAGGCACAGGCTGCCTACGGTAATGTAACCGAGGACTCACAGATTGATCCCGCGATTTTTGAAATTAAGGAAGGCAACTTCCTTGGTGGAAAGGTTTCGGGGGATTTTCTGCTGCAGGACGCGGCTGGAAACAGCTTCAGGCTGGGCGATATGCCCGCAAAGCCGCTGATCCTGGTTTTGTCCTACTTCACCTGCGATGGAGCATGCTCGGTGATTAACCGTACGTTGGCCAATACGCTCAAGGGCGTGGATCGCTGGCAGATTGGCCGGGATTACAACGTGCTAACCGTGTCATTTGATCGACACGACACCCCTGCCACCATGCGGGCATTCATGCACAAAATGGGGTATGACAACCTGCCGGACGGCTGGCGCATGGCGACCATGAAAAACCGGGCAGATATTGACCGGCTTGCTGCGTCAATCGGCTTCAAATTTTTCTGGTCACCACGAGACCGTATTTTTCTGCATCCGAGCGTATATACGGTGCTGTCCCCAAAAGGGATGATCACACGGTATCTGTACGCAGGCAAGGTGGATGCAGATGATGTGGAGCTGGCAATTACCAAGGCAATGGGCGGAGAGATATCTCCGGCGAATATCATCGATTTCGTTGTCGCTGCCTGTCATAGCTACAACTATAAGGATGGAAAGTACAAGCTGAACATCCCACTGTTTGTAGCACTAGGCGGGCTGATCGGTGGCGTGTCACTCATGGTTGGCGGCTTCATCGTCGCGAAGCGTAAAAGAAAGAGAATGGATAAGGCTGAAATGGCAGCCTGAACACTGCGAATATTTAAGATCAAGGAGGGAAGGATGAAAATGAAATCAATTGCATATCGGGTACTGGGGGCATTGTTTGCTCTGCCACTGGTTCCCACGCTGGCGCATGCATTCCAAATGCAGATTGCGCACAGGAACAACTATGAAGGCTGGACACCACACGCCCACTGGGATGCGATGTGGAGCGAGGTGATGTGGGACATCACGATCATTGGTGTCGTGTATTTTGCCGTCGCTTTGTACTTTCTCTTCAGGTACAAAAGAACCGGACATGGTCAGGTTGGCGAGTCGCCCAAGCTTTCAAGCCAGGCGGTGATTGGTTGGGTCGTGATTCCGTGCTTCCTGTTCCTGGGGGATGACCTGTTCCTGTTTGCGAAGGGTTATGACCTGCACAATCACATGCGCGAGGTGCCGGCCAATGCATGGACGGTCAAGGTGACGGGATCCATGTGGAACTGGAACTACGATTACGGTAATGGCGTGGACGTGGATGGCGAACTGCGCGTGCCTGTCGGCAAGCCGGTTGTGCTGCGTATGACCAGTGACGATGTGGTGCATTCACACTACATGAACCGCTATCGGGTTACCGAGGACGTGATGCCAGGCCGTGTGACCTGGCAGTGGTTTATGCCGGACAAGCTCGGCAAGTCCGTGATTACCTGCCGTGAGTACTGTGGTGCCAACCACTCGAAGATGTATGGCAAGGTCATTGTCATGACCCAGGCCGACTATGACGCCTGGATGGCCAAAGCCCTGGCCGAGGCCAAGGCTGAGGCCGGTTCCCAGATTGCAAGCGCAGCGGATAAAACCGTTGCTCAAAAAATTAATTAAAGAGGGGGTAGAGACACATGAGTGGATTTATGGGACACGAACCAAACGGCAAGCCCGGCTGGCCGAAAACAGCTAAGGAATGGCTGTTTACACTGGATCACAAGGTCATTGGGGTCTGGTATCTGATCGGCTCGATTGCCTCGTTTGCCGTGGC
>CAZROR010000004.1:0-52510 GCA_964601765.1 uncultured Zetaproteobacteria bacterium | reverse complement strand
CACCCGCTCCCCCCACGTGCGTCGCGCTGTTCGCCGCATCATCGCCTCCTTCGGCCACAGCATATCGCGCTCACGCAGACCGTGAAAACCCTCGGCTTCCGGCGTTCAATCCTTTCGTGTTACCATTCGATTTCCAGGCCCTCGCGGGCCAGGCATATATCAAGGTCTCCGTCTCCATGTCTGGCCATGGCCTCGGCAAACATGCGCTCCAGGGCTTCATCGGTACGCGTGGGTTCATGATGCGTGCATACCAGCCTGCCTGCGCCCGCCTTTTCGGCCAAACGGATGCAGGCGTCAAGGCTGCCGTGACCCCACCCCTTCCTCGACTCGTATTCCTCCGGGGTGTAGGACGCATCGGCAATCAGCAGGTCTACCCCGGAAACCACCTCCAGAAAAGCCCGTTCCCTTTCCCTGATCAGCGCGCCGAACTCCTCAAAGTCCGGATCACCGGGCGCATATATATTGTACGGAGGCTCATGATCACCAGTGAAGAACACGGATCTGCCCTGGCAGTCGATTCTGTAGCCGAGGTTGATAACCGGGTGGTTCAGCAATATCGGTGTCACACTGGCGCCGCCCAGGCTCACGCGCCGCCCGGGCTGCAGCGTTTCATAACGAATGCGCGCCTTCAGCTCCGCCTCGCGCACCGGGAAAAAGCTGTACTGAAACTGGACATCAAGCGCATCCTCGATTCCCTTGCCGGTAACGGAGTTACCGGGCCCATGCATGACTATCTCATTGTCCGGGACAAACAGGGGGATAAAAAAAGGCAGGCCCTGGATATGATCCCAGTGTGTGTGTGTAATCAGGATGAAAACAGTCAGCGGCATTTCCGGCGTCAGGGCACGCGAAAGCGGGTAAATGCCCGTGCCTCCATCGAGAACAATCAGATCGCCCGCATCCGTGCGCACCTCGATGCAGGTCGTGTTGCCGCCGTAACGGGCGGTCTCCGCGCCCGGCACGGGAATCGAGCCGCGCACGCCCCAGAACCTCACCTTCATGTCCTACTGCCTCGCATAGGCCATGGCCGCCTCGATCTCCGCGTCCATGTCATCGATTTCGCGGGCCAGATCTCCGACGTCCATGCCGAAACGCGAGACAACCGGCTCCGGAAACGGCTCCATGCGGGCATCGCCGGCATGCGACGGCACCATGACCTTGCTGATCTGATTGGCTGCGAACACACAGTCGCGCATGGCCGTGCCCGGTTTCCCCGCATCATGGTGCTCGCGCAGGCTCGTGACCAGCTCTTCCCGAAGTCGCCATTTCCCGGCAAGCATCGCACCGACATGGCAATGGTCGGCGCCTAGGGCACGGACTTCGGTCACGTGCAGCGGCAAGCCTTCTCGGCGCGCCATATCCATGGCGCGTGCGAGCCCCGTCGGTGCATACATAGCGAAGACGACCTTGCCGATATCATGCAAAAGGCCCGCGACAAAAAAGTCGGCGGCATCAGCGCCATCACCGGAAACCATGAAGCCCAGTCTGCGGGCAATCGCCGCAGTAGCCAGCGAGTGTCGAAGAAAGCCGCGCATGTCCAGCCCCGCCTTATTTGTTCGCGGCAGCATGCCTATGGTGGCAATACCGATAGCCATGTTCTTGATGGTATTGATCCCCACGTAGGCCACGGCGTGACCCACTGAACCGATTTGCCTGGGCAGGTTGTAATACGCGGAGTTAACCAGCTTGAGGATCTTCATGGTCATCACGGGATCATGCGCGATGACCTCCACCATGTCCTTCGGGGCCACATCGATATCACTTGTCAGCGCCAGAATGCGCTGCACACCGGCGGGAAACGCCGGCATTTTGTCCACCATGTCGGCAAGTGCAGTCTGCACCCCCTCACGCATGCTCCCTCCCACCCTTACACGGACATTCCCGATGACATGCCCTTACCGTACCGCGTATGCACATCGCCCAATAATGCCCGAAGCGCATCACATTCCGTACCGAAGACGGGTGCCGTGTTCCACGGAAAGCATGATTTCTTCCGCGCTCAGCCCGACCGGAAAATAGACACCATGAATCTTGGCGCCGTGCAGGCTGGCGCCGTGCAGACGGCAATCCCGCAGATCCAGGCCCCGCAAATCCGCCAAGCGAAAATAGGCATCCGTGAAATCCAGCCCGGCGGCGTGCAAGCCCTGTAGCTTGAAGCCACGCAGAAACGCACCCCTGAAATCACACTCCATGCCGCTGTCCAGCAACGCATTGGCCTCGTCGACCCGCTCATCGCGCAACAGCCTGTATATCTCGTTATCCGGCGTCTTCAACATGTCATCCTCCATGCATGAACAGTATACATGGCGCTAATGGCAGCAATTTTGATACCGATATGTATGGCTATGAGCAGACATCAGGCAAACAGTTCCCTGCGGCGCGTGGCTGTCACCCCCTCCGCAGCAACGTGCACGTGCATGCATGATGCACAGGGCTATTTCGTTGGCGCCATACGCTGCGGTTGTATCCGCCGGCTTTCGATGGAGCATTACAGCGACCGCCGCAAATGCCTGTATGCCATCACAACGCGCAGCTGGACCCGTTACCGCCCGCGCGAGGTGTAACGCCACGTCACGGAACCGATTGGCCCGTTTCTTGCGGGATTCATCCGGAACGCACAAGACAGGCAGGCATGTGACGAACCGCAGCAAGGGAGTTGACAAACATGAAGATACACGCATTCAGGCCGGCCGGACAAAGCGCTCCTAAAACGGAGCGCACGAAAAAGAGCAGACAAGCGGAGAGCAGCTTCCAGGCCCTACTCCATGGCAAGGTGGAAAAAACCGGGCGTATCCGGGCACTGGGCAGGAAAAGGAGGCGGGCACCACGCAGGGAGCATGCCACGGAGATTATCGAGAAGGCGGTCGGTCTGCTCGACTCCGCCATGGCGGAAATCCGGACCCATGGCGCTCCCCGCCAGGACACCGTGCATTCATTGCAGGAACTCAGGGACCGCCTTGCGGCAAACGCGGAGCCTGGCGGAGAGAGCGGAAGCATCGGCGCCATTCTTGCAGCCGAGGCAAGCCGGCTTCGAGAATGGTGATCAACGTCTGATTCTGACAAGGGCCTGTGAAAATCCCGAATCGCATGCGGCAATCAGCATGAGGAGGAATGCGGCTGGAATCAGGAATCAGGTGAGTTCCTCATTACCGAGACGGGAGTAGCGCAAGCGCTGCCTGTATTTCATTCTGATGGCCTCACGGTGGCGCTTGAAGATGTAGTGTGTGATGACCTCTTCCTCTTCCTCGCTACGATAGATAAACGACACACCCACCTGGGAACGTCCTTTGCCATGCGGATTCACATACACGACCCGCGCCAGCAAATCCACGACGACGGGAGGAAAAAACGGCAGGCTTAAAGTCAGCTTGACACGATCCCCCGCCTTATACTCCCTGCCGGAGGCAAAGCGCATACCGGTGATGCTGATATTAACCGGCCGCTCTTCAAGATCGGGAAGCTCAACCTGCCGCATCACGTTCATACCGATCAGGTAATTCAGCTTGGCCTCAAGCATGCCCAGCATCCTGGCCATGTCCGGGTTAAGCAGGCGCGAGGCCTCGAGCACTCCATCATCCCCCATCGTGCCCTGCATCAGGCAGGGCGATTGATAGTGAAAGCCGGTCCGTCCCATCTCGGTTTCAAACTGATCTTCCGTAAGCCGCGCATCCTTCATGCGGATCACATCATCCTGCCGGAAATCCAGACGCTGGTTCCGCGCATCTACAGTATTATCGCTCATATGGCCCCCCTTCGGTCATGTTTTTGCGGACGCCGGCAGGAAGACCGGCCGGACATTGTTGCCCGCGCCTCCGCGACCGGAAGAGGCCTGTGAACAGATTTCTCCGGCTTCGATGGCGGCAATGGCAACCTCCGCCACCATTGCATCAAATTGCGTGCCAGAATTCTTTTTGAGCTGCTCGATGCAGAATGAAACGGGCTGCGCCATGCGGTACACGCGATGTGTCGTCATGGCGTCGATGGAGTCGGCCACGCAGACTATTCTGGACGGCAGAGGGATGGCTTCACCCTTCAACCCGTCCGGGTAACCGCCTCCATCCATACGTTCATGGTGATGCCGCACAATTTCCCGCTCCGGCCCCAGCGTATCCATATGCCGCAGGATGGCATCCCCGATTACCGGATGCGACTTGATAATCTCGTACTCGGCGGCGCTGAAGCGTCCCGGCTTCAACAGCACCGTATCCTGAATGCCGACCTTGCCAATATCATGTAACAGCCCGCCGGTGCGCACGAGAGAAATCATGCTGTCATCCAGCCCCAGGCGTCGAGCCAGGCGCGTCGAAATCTTGCTCACCCTGGCCGAATGATCCTTGGTATACCGATCCCTGGCCTCAAGCGAGCGCACCAGGGCGATCAACGTTTCACGCATGCTATTTTCCAGCGCCGCATGCACGGCGCAATTATCCAGCAGGGTGTCGAGCTGCGACACCAGCAAACCCAGCATCTGCTGCTGTTGTTCCTCGAACGCGGCCTGATCCCGACAGTCCATGAGGCAGACGACACCGGTTGCGCGACCTTGCAGGCGAACAGGCACAGCCACATAGCCCGCCACCGGCACACCCGGCCAGCAGGCAGGCGCATCTTCACAATCCTCCTGCCGCATCACCTCGATTTCTCCGTTCAGCAACGCGGCAAAAGGTGTTTCATTCAGCCGGCAGTCCGAACAGACCGGTCCACCCGCATCGCCAATCCTGTGCGCCATCATAAAGAGCTTTTCCGTGGTGCGGTCAAACAACGCGATAAAGCCGCGTCCGGCCTGAATCATATCCATGGCCAGCGCCAGCGCGCTGTTACAGATGCCGGAGACATCTGCGTGCCGCGGAATTTCATTTACCATGCGGAACATCAGTCCCAGCCTGCGATCCATACGGAACAGTTCCGGCAACAGCGCATCACTGCACGCCACGACATCGGCCCCGCCGTCCACCGCCGGAACGGCCTCGCGAACACCGAAAATATCGCGCATGATTTCCAGCAAGGCATTGGGATGAAATGGCTTGTGCAACACGTGATCGACACCCAGCCTGCGCGCCTCCCGCAGCCTGTCCGTGGACAGGAAACCGCTGACCAGCACGACAGGCATCCGGTCATCCCGCGCCCTGAGCTCGGCAACCAGCTCAAGCGACTGGCCATCACCAAGCGTCAGGTCGGCCACCATGCAATCCCACCTGCCCGTGGACAGCAGCTCCCGCGCCTGACCAAGGCTCCCGGCACACCGTACATCCGCATGCACTCCGGCCTCATCGATAAGCTCCAGCATGACATCGCGCACAGCGGGCTGATCCTCGATCAGAAGAATATTCCTGCGCACCTTTCAGGCCCCTCCCCGCGCGGCGCTGTACACACGCAGCGCCACGTCGCCGCGCACTTTTACGTCCGTACCATCGCGCCCGGCCGGGAGACGTTCACCGGGATCGGCGGATGACGACAAATAGTGGCGCAAAAGCTGTTGATAGTGCGCAGCGTTGTTGATGCGCACCCGAATTTCCGGAAGCTGGAACGGCTTGCTAACAAAGTCATACGCGCCCCGCGCCACCGCGTGCAGGGCATCCTCAATACCGGAGAATCCGGTCATCAGAATCACCACTGTCTGCCGGGGATCACCACCCACGCGCTCGAGAATGGACAGTCCGCTTACGCCTGGCAGCATGATATCGAGCAAAACGATGTCGAAGGCGCGCGAATCCAGCAATTCAAGTGCCCGCTTGCCGTCATGCGTCACCGTCACAACATAGCCGGACTCACCCATGTATTCCTCGAGGACCGCCGCCAGCGCTACGTCATCCTCCACAATGAGCAGGGAACATCCCTTCAGGGCAAATTCACCTGTCAATGCTTCACCACAAGCGGCGCGATGCCGTCACGCCGGGCACGCCCCGGCGCCAGGTGCAGAAAGGCACGCAAACCAATCAGAATCAGGGCCGTACCCGCAACCCTGGCCCATTGCCACCATTCCCGGAAGATACCTGGCCAGCCCTTCATTTTTTTCTTCCCGTGCCATTTCTTCCCGTGCCATCACGCGCCGCGCGCGCCATACATTTGCATAAGCTGCGATTCAACCCGTGATGGCGGCTGATCCGCGGCCAGTGCCCTGGCCTCGCGCGAAATGCTGACCCGGTCGGGCGCCGTACCGCGCCGCACGTCGGCGCCTTTCCGCGCGCCGTTGTCGTGCTGCTGAAGCAGGCGCTGCACAAGTCCATCAACATGGCGAATGCTCATACTCACGGGGGCCTCCTTTTGCTTCATGCTCCGGGCTTATCCATGTGTATCGGCTCCCGGTCAACAGACTTTAGCCGGCACTTTCAGTAAACCCGCACGCACGGAAAAGGACGAGCATCCGAAAGCATGGGGGCTTGCATGATTGGCACCTTATGTCATTATTTTGACTTTTACCGCGCACGTTACCGCGCACGGAGGGAACCGCATGCGTCAATCAGCCTTTATCCTGCTACTCGAAGACGAAGATGAGCTACGCCAGGCCCTGCAGGAGGTGCTCAGCCAGGCCCAGTATCATGTCACGGCGGTATCCAGCATCTGTCAGGCGGAAGAGGCGCTGAAAAACAACAGATTCGACATTTCCGTCCTCGACGTGAGACTGCCTGACGGCAATGGCATAGACCTGCTGCGCAAATTGCGCACGTCGGAAGAGGACCATGTCGTCATCATGATGACGGCCTACGCGGAGGTGGATGTCGCCGTCGACGCCATCAGGCTTGGAGCGGACGACTTCATCAAAAAGCCGTTTGACATGGATGAGCTGCTCGTGCGCACCTCCGAACTCCTGAAAAAACGGGATCTGATGCGTGAAAACAAGACGCTGACCAGGGAAATCCAGCACCTCCAGGGCTATAGCGAGCTTGTGGGGCAAAGTGATGGCATCAACAGCGTCCGGGAAGCCGTGGATATGCTCCGGGACTCGGACAGCACCGTGCTCATCACCGGTGAATCCGGTGCCGGCAAGGAAGTGGTCGCCCGCATGCTGCATCGATCCGGCACGCGTGCGCGCAAGCCCTTCATCTCCATCAACTGCGGCGCCATTCCGGAGGAATTACTCGAATCCGAGCTGTTTGGTCATGTCAAGGGAGCCTTCACCGGCGCCCTGCGTGCCCGGCCGGGGCGTTTTGAACTGGCCAACGGCGGCGTGATTTTTCTCGATGAAATCGGCGACATGAGTCCTAACCTTCAGGTCAAGCTGTTGCGCGTACTCCAGGAGCGATGCTTTGAGCCCGTCGGCAGCGAAAAAACCATCCATGTGGATGTACGGGTCATCGCGGCCACACACAGGAACCTGGAAGAGGAAATCGCGGCCGGGCGCTTCAGGGAGGATTTATATTACAGGCTCAATGTCATCCCCCTGCACCTTCCCCCCTTGCGTGATCGCGGTGAGGACATCCTGCTACTGGCCAATCATTTCATGCGTCGCTTCAACGATATCAAACACGCTGAAATCACGGGCATCTCGGAGGATGCAAAACAGGCGATGCTCGCGTATCGCTGGCCGGGAAATATCAGGGAATTGCAGAATGTCATGGAACGCATCGCCACACTCAAGCGGCAGGGAGAAATCGGCGTGGAGGATCTGCCGACCCGAATGCTCGGCCAACAGCAGCGCATCCGCCAAAACCTGCAACCGGATATCAACCATGTGGACGGCATTGACCTCAAGGGAATGGTGGAGGAATTCGAGAACAACCTGCTCGTCTCTGCGCTGAACCGCTTTAACTGGAATAAAAACAGAACCGCCATGTTTTTGTCGCTCAACCGAACCACGCTGGTGGAAAAAATCAAGAAAAAGGGGCTGCGTCCGGACAACGCGTGAGCCGACTCGCGGCATGTGACTTGCTAAACATCGTGCATGTACCCGTCCCTTGCACTGTTTGCATTCCTTCTGTTTCACTCCATGTCGCCGGCGCTGGGAGCGGACACCGGCCATGGCCAGGAGAATAGCCTTCCCGCACAGAAAGCCGATGCAGGCACGGAACGCTACATCAAAGGTGTTCGCTCATTCATGCGGCAGGGCCAGATCGACCTGGCCATTAGCAGCGCCAATACCGTCCTGGCCCGGCCCGGGCTGAGTGATAACGCGCGCTATACGCTGCTTCTGCTGCTGGCAGAGGCCAGGGAGAAACTTGCATCCCTTCGCCACTTCTCGGATATCCGGGCCGCCACACTGGCATATCGGAACCTGCACAGGGAATTTCCGGGGAGATTCGGAGAGGAAAAGCTGCAATGGAAACTGGCATGGCTCAACTGGAACAGCCGGGACTATGACCGCGCCGACATGGCGGCACAGGCTATTCTCAAAGGCAGGTCACATGGCCCCGAAGTCAAAAAGGCGGCCCTGCTACACGCCAGGAACCTGATAAGAAAGCGAAAGTTCGCGCCTGCGCGCAGTATCCTGCTGACCTATTTCGGACTCAATCCCGATGTCAGCGCGAGGGAAGAAGCGCAGGGCCTGGCCTGGCTTGCCGTAATTGACGCCGCCGAGCATCAAAATGCCATGGCATACAGGGCCATGCAAAAGGCCTACGACAGTCATCCCGAGGCCGTCGAGGAAAGCCCCGTGGTTTACGCCACATACATTCGCCTGCTGGCCGCGCGCGTCGACAAGGACACACTTCTTCACCACATCAGTCGCTTTGTCAAACGACATATCGCCGCACCGGAAGCGTCCGGAATCCGTCTCATGCAGGCCGACATCCTCGCCGCGCGCGGACACGTGGAACAGGCCATCACCATCTACGGCATCCTCGCCGACCGCCACGGCGAAGGTGCTGTCGGCGTCAAGGCAAGGATGCGCGGTCTCATGCTGGGCCTGCGCGGAACAAAGAACAGGGATCGTATACAGCACGCGCTTTCCGCCCTGGGGGCCATCGCGGCCAAATATCAGCTCACGGACATTGAGGCCGAGGCCAGGCTGCATCAGGCGCGCCTGACGCAACGTCTGGACGGCCATGATACGACATATGTCCGGCGCACGCTGGCCTACTACGCGCTGGCCGCATCTTCCGAAAATCCACGTCTTTCCGGGCCGGCGCTGAAGGAAGGACGGCAGGTGCTGCTGCGACAGTTACGTGTTCTGCTTGATAACGGCCGTTTCCTGAAGGCCGTCGCCATGTGGGCACGCTTTTCGACCCTGCGTCGTCCTCCCCCGGCACAGTTGTCCTTTGCGATTGCCCGCGCATACCTCCGACTGATGGATTTCGCGCATGCCGAGGCCATGTTGCATGAGCTGCGCAGGAAGGCCGGAGACAGCCTGTGGGGACAGCGTATCACGCTCGAGCTGGCCAGGCTGTGGATGGAGCGCGGCGACCGGGATGCGGTGACAAAGGTCATGCGCTGGCTGGCCGGACATGAAGACACGATCTACAGGCAGGACTTCCTGCTCATCGCGGCCATGACACAAATCGCCCAGCATCAACCGTCACTGGCGCGGCAGTTGCTTGCGGATGTAGCGCCCGGCGAACTAACTGTTGAGCTGCGAGCGTTTTACTGGCAGGCGCGGGCAAGGATGAATGAGGCACTGGGCCGGTGGCGTGAAGCGGCAACAGCCTGGCGGCAACTCGCGGTACGTGAAAAAGGAGAAGGCAAATGGCCATATACACGCATCCGTGCAAAGGCATTGATCAAGGCCGGAGATTACGCGGAGGCCGAGCGCGCCCTGCTGGAGATACCCGAAAGCAGACGGGACGACGCATGGCGGCTGGCCATGGGTGTATGCGCGCTTCACACAGGCAGGCCCAGACAAGCCGAGAGCATGCTGTCTCCAGTGGCCGCCGGCAACGATGACCAGGGACATGCCCTTCGCGCCCGATTTCTGCTCGCCATCAAGCATTCAGATGCTTTCGTCATGACGCGGCCCTGAGCATGCGGCAAATATGGTTGCAGGGATTCCCGGAGGAGATGGCCGCAGGGCTGTGCGCGACCCTGTGCCGTATCGCGCCGAAGGCAAGGCTGGAGACATGCGAAAGCTTTTGTCCGGAGCTGATGGATGATGATGCGGAAACGCTTGTTTTTCTCTATGACTCGCCTGTAGCCATCGGCCAGACCATGCGCCTGTTCCGGCAGGCGCCATCCGTCAGCCTCGTTGTCCTGTCGACGCGCGGAGATGCGGAACGCGCTGGTGAACTGATGCGGGCCGGGGCCATGGATTACCGGCTATTGCCCTGTCCCGATGAAGTGTTCTCCATTTATCTGCGCAAGGCACACCACCAAGCATGTCTGATCGACCAGGCAAGGGAACGGCGTGGAAAGGCCGGAGAGTTCATCACGCAAGACATGGAAACACGCAGGCTGCTCGACCGCGTGGCGCTCATTGCTCCGAGCCGGGCCTCTGTGCTTGTTCTCGGGGAATCCGGCACGGGCAAGGAACGTCTGGCCCGTTTCATCCACGAGTGCTCCGACAGACGAAAACACGCCTTTGTCGCCATCAACTGCGCCGCCATCCCGGAAGGCGTGCTGGAAGCGGAGCTGTTCGGACATGAAAAAGGCGCCTTCACCGGTGCTGTCCAGTCCCGTCCCGGAAAATTCGAGCTTGCACATGAAGGTACGCTGCTCCTCGATGAAATATCCGAAATGCCCCTGCACCTGCAAGCCAAGCTCCTTCGGGTATTGCAGGAGGGGGAGGTAGACAGGCTTGGTGGACAGGGGCCGGTAGCGGTGGACGTGCGCATTATCGCCACCAGCAACCGGGACATGTCACGCGCCGTGAGAGAAGGAAAGTTCAGGCAGGACCTCTATTACCGCCTGAATGTCGTATCCATTCATCTGCCGCCATTGCGCGCGCGGCCCGACGATATCCCGCCGCTGGCGCGACATTTCCTGATTCGCTTTGCCGAAATGTATGGCAAAAGGCCGCCCGAACTCGACACGGGCTGCCTGACAAGGCTTCGCGGTCACGACTGGCCGGGCAACGCGCGCGAACTGGAAAACTGCATGCACCGGGCCCTTTTGATGTGCAACAGCGAAACATTGCGCGAGGACGACCTGGAAATAGACAGTACCCTGGCCACCGCCCATGGCCCCGAGACCATGCCCATGCGCGCCGGCATGAGCATCCGCGATATGGAACAGGCATTGATCAGGCAAACGATATTGCACGTAAAGGGCAACCGCACGGAAGCAGCGAAGCTTCTCGGCATCAGCATCCGCACCCTGCGCAACAAACTGCACGAGATGGAATCTGGCATGCGTCTTGCGGGCAAAAGCATGACCTGCAAGGTCACGGGAGGCACATGATGGGCATGTTCGGCGCAAATTTTCATATTCTGGAGGCGGCTCTGGCCGCGCGTGAGCGCCTGCAAACAACACACGCGGCCAATATCGCCAACGCCGACACGCCGAATTACTCGGCCGATACGCGGGACTTCTCCTATTTCCTTCAGGAAGAAATGCAACGCCTTGGCACATCCACCACGGAACATGGCATCAACATCCCTGTACGGCACAGGCAGGGACGCTACAGGCTGGATAGCAACTCGGTGGATATGCAACGGGAAATTACGCGCATGACCGAGAACCAGCTCATGCATGAGCTGACCCTGCGCCTGATCAAGGGAAAGCTCAACAATCTGGCGCGAGCCATAAGGGAAGGAGGACGCTAATGACGGACACACTTTTGTCTTCAATGCACATCAGCGCCGCTGGCATGTCGGCGCAGCGCACACGGATGGAGACCATCGCCGAAAATATCGCCAACGCCGAATCCACCCGCGGTGATAATGGCGGCCCATACCAGCGTCGCGAGGTCGTATTCCAGAGCATTCCCGCCGGGCAGCGGTTTCCGGATGTTTTCTCGGCCAGCCTGAAACAACAGAAGCCGAGTACGGTCAAGGTCTCCGGGGTTGTCCGGGATACGAGGCCATTCCGGAAAGTGTACGATCCGTCACACCCGGATGCCGATGCGCAGGGCATGGTGCGTATGCCCAACGTCAACCCCATTGAGGAGATGGTGGACATGGCATCGGCGACACGAGGCTTTGAAGCCAATGTTACGGCAGCCGAGGCATCCAAGCGCATGTTTCTGAAAAGCCTGGATCTTTTGCGCTGATGCGTGACAACGAAACAGAGTGGAACCGGAGGACGGCATGAACATCAGCCCGACAGGAAACGATAGCCGAATTCTACAGACAGGAACCACGACCGGACGCAAGCCTGGAAACTTTGCCGCGCTGGTGCGCCGGTACATGCAGCAGACCAACCATAACGCAAAGACCGCAAGCAAGGCGGGCGTGGAACTGGCCCTGGGGAAGAGCACGCATGTTTCGGAAACCCTGCTCGCCATCCAGAAGGCGGACCTGTCTTTCCAACTCATGCTGGGTGTGCGCAACAAGCTCGTGAATGCCTATAAGGAAATCATGCGCATGCAGGTTTAGCCGACTTGCTAATTGTGCAGGACATGAAAATACGGCATCCAGAGGAAGAGCAGGGATGAAGGACAATCCGATCAGACGCAAGGCAACCATAGCATGCCACATCCGACCGGGCGGGCCGGCGGATGGCTAACGACATCACCCCGGCACGGGGCGAGCCCCTCCCCTCCGCGGACGCGACCGGAGCGGAACAGGTTGCCTCCAGAGCAAAAAGCATCCCCATAAGCAACAGCCGATCCGGCATCGCAGAAGTTCTGGCCAGGCACAGGAGGCTGATCCTTCTGGCGGCCAGCAGCCTGATGATGCTTGGCTTCATCAGCCTCGTTCTCTGGTCAGCCGAACCGCCGTACAGGATACTTTTCAGTGGCATCAGTGAGCAGGATGCCGCGGCAGTCGTTGACTCGCTCAACAAGGAACATATCCCCTACAGGCTGGAAGCCGGCGGAGCCATTCTTGTACCTGCCAATCAGGTGTATACGGCCCGCCTGAAGCTCGCCGGCCAGGGCGCCATGCCGGAAAAAGGTGTGGGATTCGAGCTGTTCGATAAAAACACGCCATTCGGTGTCAGCGATTTCGCGCAACAGGTAAACTACCAGCGAGCCCTTCAGGGTGAACTGGCCAAAACCATCGAGGTACTGCCGCAGGTGGCCGCAGCTCGCGTGCATCTCGTGCTGCCGAAGGAGTCCGCGTTTGTCACGCGCAGGCGAAAGGCCTCGGCATCCGTCATGTTGCAGCTTGCCGGAGGTCAGCGCCTGCCCCGGCGCGCCATTCTGGCCATTCAGAACCTGGTGTCCGCCAGCGTGCCAAATCTGGATCGCCAGGATGTCACCATCGTGGACTCTGCCGGCAACCTGCTATCGTCCGACAAGGAGCGCGCGGCCATGGGCGCGGGACGCAGCGAGCAGGAATATGAAGCAAAAGTTGAACGACGGCTGGAAGAACGCCTGACCGGCATGCTGGAACAACTGGTTGGCCGGGGCCAGGCCGTGGTCCGGGTAACAGCGGATATCAACCGCGAATACGTCGAACAAAACAGTCGCCGTTTCAACCCCGATGAATCCGTGTTGCGCAATGAACGCCTCATCGAGGAAAGTCGCCAGTCCACGGAACCCGGAACAGGCGGGGTTCCCGGCATCGCCGCCAATACGCCCGGAAAAAGTGCAGCGCAAAAGAAGAAGGTCACCGGTCGTCCGGCGGACGAGGCAAAACGGCGGGAGCGTAGCAGCAACTATGAAATAAGCTCAACGACCGAAAAGAAAATCATCCCGTTTGGCAGCATCAGACGACTGTCCGTGGCCGTCATCGTCGGAGGATCATACAGGGAGGAAAATGGCAAGCGGGTCTTCGTACCAAGGGATCAGAAGGAACTTGATGCCATGCGCAACCTGATCAAACGCGCCATCGGTTACGATGAAGACCGCGGCGACACGCTTGAGGTACGTAGCCTGCCCATCGTCGATATTCGCGACAGCACGGACGCAGCCGCCCTGAATGCGGTCGAGAAGCAGGCATTCTACATGGCCATCGCGCGCTACGGACTCGCCGGGCTGTCGCTGCTGCTCCTTGCCTGGTTCGTGTTGCGCCCCGTGGCACGCCGCCTTGGCGCCGGCACGAAACAAACGCAGGAGGAAGAACAGGAGGAAGATCTTGCCAACCGCATCGAAGACGATATCGCCAGGGCTGGCGAAGACGGCACGCTGGCCCTGCCCGATATCGGGCCCCAGCACCTCGAATGGCAACAGGCCGCAAAGGAACTCATCTCCGAGGATCCGAACCTGGCGACAAGAATCCTGTATCAGTGGACGCGGCAGGAATGAGCGGCTTACAGCCAAAATCCGGCCAGTCGCTGAACGGAGCGGACAAGGCCGCCATCCTCCTGCTGGCGATCGGCCCGGATCTGTCCTCGCCGATACTGAAAAAGATGGATGATGACGGCCTTGTAAAAATTGCCAGAAGTATGTCCACCCTGACACATGTAGACGCGGGAACACTGGTTTCCATCTACCAGGAATATGCCCAGGCGCATCGATCCGGCGATCCGTACATCACATCCTCCGCAGCCGAGGTGCATGAGCTTCTCCGCGGCGTTATCGACGATGACCGCTTACAACGCATCGTGGAAAGCCTCGAAGACGGCGGCCCTGTGCGCATGCCCGTATGGGACAAGCTATCGCGCATGAAACCCAAGGCAGTGCACGCCCTGATCAGGAATGAGAACCCGCAAACCATCGCCATTATTCTCGGCCGGCTCGATCCCGATCTCGCCAGCGGCCTGATCGAACTGCTTCCTGAAGAGATGCAAACCCAGGTCGTGCTGCGCATGTCCAAAATAGAAAGCGTCCCGACCGAACTGGTGCGTGATATCGAGGATGCACTCGATGACCAGATCTCCGGGGTTCAGGGCGGTACCGGGCTCACCTTCGACGGGATGGTCCGGGTCGTTGAAATACTGAAGACGCTCGACAGCAAGATATCCAAGAACATTATGGAATACCTCAGGGAAAAGGATCGTGAGCTGTTCGACCAGGTCGACAGCCAGCTGCTCGTTTTCGAGGACTTTTTCAACCTTACGGAAAGGGACATCCAGACCGTGCTCAAGCACGTCTCTTCAGAAGATCTCGTGCGTGCTCTCAAGGGCGCATCGGACGAGTTGCGGGATCATTTCTTCAAAAATATGTCGCAACGCGCCGCCGATATCATGCGCGAGGATATGGAAGTCATGGGCCCCATCAAGGTGTCGGAAGTGGAGAAAAGCCAGCGAGCCATTCTCGAGGTGGCGCGCAAACTGGATGAGGAAGGGGCTATCAGCATGGGCAGTCCCGAGGAAATGGTTGAATGAGTCTCAAGCCCCTGCCCGTACACACCGTCGAGGGACGGCGTTCATCCCCATTTCCCTTCGAGGGAGCCACACCGGTCGAGGACGGGCACGAATCAGCCGATCGGCTGCGTCAGCTTGAAGCCATGCTGGCCCGAAACCAGGAAAAGGCGGCTGAAATCGAGCGCGAGGCCTACGACAAGGCCTACGCCGCGGGAGAAAAGGCAGGCCTGGCGCTCGGGCAAAAACGCGCTGAACAGATTCTTGAGCGGATGCAGGGCCTGCTAGACGCCTGCGCCCCGGAATTTGAAGCTGTCCGGCTCGCCATGTGCGAGGCAGTTGTGGATATCGGAGGCGCCCTGGCGGCGTGGCTGATCGGCGACATCACCGAGGCGGAGCGCAACAGGCTGCTGGATATGGCGAAAAAGACAGCACAGGCCATGCCCGGCATGATTGACATGAAAATCGCCGTGCACCCGGATGATTACACCCGAATGGAGAAGTTGCTTGGCGAAACAGGGGAAGAGAGGAAGCTGATCGCGGATGCCAGCGTCAGACCAGGCGCCATCCGTCTGTTCAGCAAGTCCCGCGATGTGCTCGTCGACCCGATCGCAGCAATTGCCGACGGCGTGGCGCATATCAAGTCCGGACTGCTAAACAATGCCCGTGACAATCCCTGACATCATCAGCCCCGAGAAACGAAAACAGGTGCTGTCGACATTGGCCAGGCAAACGCCCTATGCGGCGCGTGGTCGCGTGCAGAAGGTTATGGGACCCATGCTGGAAGCCAGTGGGCTGACCATCGAGGTTGGCAGGGCCTGCAGCATCCTCCTGCCGGACGGGGCGCAGCTGGCGGCCGAGGCTGTCGGCTTTCGCGGCGATCGCTGTCTCATCATGCCGGCGGGCTCAACGCATGGCATAGCCCCCGGAAGCGTGGTACAACCGCTTCCGGGCCCGCCGGCCATCCCCGTCTCCGATATGCTGCTTGGACGCGTGCTCGACGCCTGCGGGCATCCCCTGGACGACAGGCCAACGGCACGAATCGAGAAACATTTTCCTATCCATCGTCAACCGCCGAACCCAATGCATCGTCAACCGATTGACGCTCCCATGCAAATAGGTGTCCGCGCTATTGACGCATGCCTGACCATGGGCTGGGGACAACGCGTTGGTCTGTTTGCAGGATCGGGCGTGGGTAAGAGCACGCTGCTCGGGATGATTGCACGAAATACGGATGCCGACGTCATCATTATTTCTCTGGTAGGAGAACGTGGGCGGGAGTTGCGGGAATTTCTGGATTTCGCGCTGGGAAAAGAAGCGCTGGCGCGTTGCGTCGTTGTTGTAGCCACATCGGATGCACCTCCCCTGATGCGCGTGCGCGCGGCCATGGCGGCCACCACGATTGCCGAGGTATTCCGGGATCAGGGCAAACGAGTACTTCTGCTGATGGATAGCCTCACCCGCTTTCTTCAGTCACAGCGGGAAATCGGACTGATGCTCGGAGAACCTCCGACCAGCAAGGGCTACACCCCTTCCTGCTTTTCCATGCTTGCGGGCCTGATAGAACGGGCCGGACCCGGTGCCAGGGGTTGCATCAGCGCGATCTACACCGTACTCGTCGAAGGCGATGACCTTGCCGATCCTGTGGCTGACGCAGCCATGGCCGTGCTCGACGGGCATGTGGTGCTGGACAGGCGCCTTGCCGAGCGCGGACACTTCCCGGCGATAAACATCCTGAAAAGTGTCAGCCGCCTCTCCATGCGACTTGCCCCGGCCAAGGTGCGCAAGGCGGCACAATCCTTGCGAGAGGAACTTGCGTTGTATGAGCGAATGGAGGACATGGTCAGCATGGGCGCTTATGAGAAAGGGAGCAATCCGGAACTGGACCGCGTAATCGCGCGGCAGCCCGACATCCAGAACTTTCTGCGTCAGGAAGCCGACACGGGCAGCGAACTGCATGCATCTCAGGATGCCCTGATCACGCTCGAGAATGCCCAGATCCCTGCCGACTGAGTCATGAAGGACAGGATGCACATTTCGAAAGGGCGGCGCACACCGACTAAACCCGACACATCGTCCAACGATGATGTGCGATGGCTGTCAATTTCATCATGACTGCCGCATCCCGCCCGCATGTCATTCTGAGCCGGCTTGAAGCGCACCGGCAGGAAACAATGCTGGGAAAGCTTGCCACGTTGATTGTTCGGCGCGGCCAGCTCGTCGCCGAGCTGGAATCCATGATATCGGAGCGAAACCGTATCGCGCAGCACCTTCGCGCCCGGGGCACAAGCGGCGCGCAGGCCTCCGATCTGGCAACGTTTGACACCGCGCGCCGGGAACTCTCGCTACGTGAAAAGGTGATTCGAGACAGGTTGTCCGAGCTGTCCGAGCACGAAGCGACACTCAGGCGCCAGCTTGCGGTCAGCATGAACAAGTCCGCCCTTTACACCAAGGCAATGGAACAGGATCTAAGGCAAAAAAACAAACAGGCCACAGTCACGGAACAGCGGAATATCGATGATATCATGGCACATCGGCACGCACGGGGGAATAACCGATGAAACGAGCTGCGCCGGTTTTGCTGGCCGCGCTTACTTTGGGCGCTACCGCCAATCTGGGCCTGGCCTGGAAATCTCCAATCGGGAATATCCCGCTTGGCGCAGCACCGGCCTATGCCACGGGCAAGGAGCCGGCCACGAAGCGACCTGAGGCTACCAGGAGCGAAAAAAGCGGCGAATCAAGAGGTGGCAAGGTGAAGGAAACAGCGAACCTGATCGAGAACGCCGAGGCGTCCGTTTTTCCTGGCAGCCCGAACGATGCCCTGAGTCGGGAAGAGATCGATGAATTGCGCAATCTGCGTGATATCAAGAAAACACTTGATGCGCGGGCCAGGAAACTGGACGAGCGACAGCAATCCATCAGGGATGCCGAGGCGCGCATCGGTAAACGAATCGACGAGCTCCAGGCCGTGCTGGACAAAATCAGCGCCAGCCTGCAAATGGAGGACAGTATCAAAAACAAGAAAATCAAGCGCCTGGCTGCTGTCTATGCCAGCATGAAACCGGACAAGGCCGCCCCCGTCATCGCGAAAATGAAACTACCCATCATTGTCCGCATGCTCGCACGCATGGATGAAAGGAAGGTGGGGAAAATCCTTTCCTACCTGCCGGCTGACAAGGCCGTGCGAATCACACAGGCCCTGAGCATGAAGATAAGCGAGGTTTCCCCATAGCTCAGGCTGCCAGGCGTGATTCTATCTCAGCCACGTGCTGTTCCTGATTGGCCACCACGGCCAGCCTGAAGATAAAAGGCCAGAATCCGGCCTCGCTCACAAAATATGCCGTGCCGCCCCGGTAGGATACAAGCAAACCATGGCTATAGCTCGCAACATGGAAAACTGCATTGGGCGTGAAATGCGCGGCAATTCTTTCCGCTCGTCGTATATTCATGTCCCTGTCCTCCTGTTCTGCTCCGTCGTAACTCAGGGCGCCAGGCATTCCGCCCCTATGCATGGATATCGCCTTTCGTGCCACTGCCTTGAATTCACAACGTACCACTAAACTTTTCCCGGCATCTGCCGATAAGTTGATCAAACGGGACGGCAAGACCTACCCACGGACGAAGGCGAAACACCTCGAAACAGGCCGCCGAATAGGCGAGCGTATACAAAAGAGCACACTGTCGTCGGGGTAGGCGTAACCGCACCCGCAAGGGAATCCGGCTGCCGGCAAGTCCTCCCCTCCTCCCATCCCGCTCTGCCGGCGGCCGTTCCCTTCACTCGCTCCTTTACTCGCTACAAACAACCCGGATTGGCATGATTCTTGCTTGAATTCCTCGTCGTCATTCGGAGGAGGACACCATGCAGCAAAGCCTCGGCACAAACATCAGCCAGCGGGTGATATTCACGGCCAAGCTCGCGCAAAGTCTCAAAATACTCGCCATGAATTCCATACAACTGGATGAATACATCTCGGACTGCCTGGAGAGCAACCCGTTGCTCGAACAGGAGGCTGGCGACGACGGCGATATCACAGGGACAAAGGAGATCGCCAACCAGGCCGAAAATGACTGGCGCGAGCAGGGCGATGATCGCTGGTACACTATGTATTCGCAAACCCCGGGATGGCGGCCCGACATGACCGAGCCCCAGCTGCAGGCGGAGAAAAGCATTCAGGAATCCCTACACGAGCAAATCGACTGCCAGCCCATGCGGGAAAGCGAACGGGGCATCGCGCATGCCATCATTGACGTGCTCGAGGACGGATATTTCCGGGATGATGCGAACCATCTGGCCAGAGAGATGTCATGCACGCCAGCCAGAATCATGGCCGTGCTCGAACAAGTTGTACAACGCCTGTCGCCGGCGGGGATCGGGGCAAGGGATCTCACGGAATGCCTGCTGTTGCAGCTGGACAGGAATACGGATGCGGACAGACTGGCGCATGAGCTGCTGACCCGCCACGCCGACCACCTGTTTGACGACGATGCCACGCTCGCGGCCATAACCGGCCGCAGCCTTGAACAGATCGGCATGGCACGCGCCCGGCTGCGTCGGCTGGATCCATTTCCCGGTCATGCCGCGCGCGACGACTTCAGCATCTATGTGCGGCCTGAAGTGATTTTTCATCGCCAGCCGGATCACAGCATTCGCATTGAAATTCCCGACTATGGATGGCGTGGCCTGCGCTTTACGGACAAATGGCGGGGACGACGCTGGGAAGGCGAGGAACGCGCCTTCATGAGCCATGCAAACCGTGAGGCAAGCTGGCTGCTGCAGGCGCTTGATCAGCGCCGCAAGACCCTCTACAAGGTGGCACACTGCCTGGCCAAAAGACAGAAAAGGTTTCTGGAATTCGGGCCCATCGGCCTGAAGCCCCTGACATTGCATGAAGTTGCGGCGGAGGTTGGGCTGCACGAATCCACCATTTCCCGGGTCACGCATGGAAAATACGCACAGACACCTCTCGGACTGGTCGAAATGAAGCAGTTTTTCTCCGCCAGCCTGCCTGTGCGTGGAGGGGGGTCCATTGCCGTATACAGGGTACAACAGCGCATCAGGGCACTGATCGAGTCCGAACCCCCCACCCGGCCCATCGCGGATCAGACCATCTCAGAAGTCTTGCAGACCGAAGGCGTGCAAATAGCGCGCAGAACCGTTGCAAAATACAGGGAACAACTTGGCTTCGCTCCGTCTCACCAGCGCAAACGGGGCTTGCCTGGCTCCCGCCTGCAGAAGAGCATATCCGCTTCCTCATGAAGCTTCAGGATCGGAACATTCTCCCGGACGCGGGAAAAAAATACCGGCATCCGGCACTTTTTTCCCTTCGAAGCAGGAGAGACAACTCGTAAGCTATTGAAAAACATATAGTCTGACGATGGCACGTCGCCTGCGTCCCGAGTTGCATGATCCATGAACCCTCACACGTCGCCGGTTCACAGCTTTCGCAATCGGGAAGGAGCGGAGCCCACACCATGGCGGCAAGGATGTTCGCCAGGCTGCTCGCCATGGCCATGCGACTCTCCAGGAGCACTGAAAAAGATTCAGCCCTCCCCCAGCTGTCCGGCATGTCACCGCGCAAGGAAACACACCTTGCCCACGCAAATCTCACCACGATAAAACCAAGCCATGCGGCGCCAGGCCAGCACCGGGCATCTGCGGCTGCGCTGTCCGGGCATGTCCCGCAGCGACCCACTCCTCCGGTGACGAATCCGGACGAAGAAGACCAACCGAACACAACCCCCCATATTGACACAAAAGGGCCCAGGGATGCAGAAAGCGATCATGCGGCCGCACGCACCCGGCAACATATAACGAAGCCAGGCAAACCATCCGGGCGCAAGACTGGCGTCCCGCGGACAACGGGCGCCAGCAAAGTCCGGCGGGAAAACAACGGCGACACACGCCCGGCCGGAGAAGCGGCCGCATCGTCAGTCGCGCCCGGTCACGCTCACATTATCGGTGAAAGTGCGCGTCGAACAGGCGCTGAGATGAATGCACGGCAAACACAGTCTGCCCCGACGAGATCACGTATGCGCATACATTCGCCCGTGGCCAACAGCGACAAGCCCGGTTCGACAGCATCAGGCCGTGGAAAATCGGGCCCGGAAATATTCGTCATGTCACGGTCAGGGACTGACGCACAATCGCCGCGATCGACACACCATGCCATCAACCTACAGGTTCCGGCACAACCGACCCGGACAAATAATGGCGACGTAACCGAATCATCCCCCGGATACCAAGCGCGCATGGTCTCCCGCGCCCCGGCAGTGACCGGGAAGCGGGCACCCATGCCGAACAGGCCTGAACGCCGGGCGGCAACACCCGGTGTCCGGATACCCACGGCGGAAGCGTGGATTGTGAGAACAGGCCGGGCAGGCCGGGTCATCGTCGGGCAAGGCCCCGTATCACGGCAGCCGGCACGCCTTGCCTCAGAAGTCGCAGGCCGCTTCCCGCCCGGAGGCATGCATCCCGGGCAGACACACCCGGAAGACAACCTTTCACCTACATGGATGGCCACGCGCACGCCGACACCTGCGGAAGGCATACCATACAAAAACATCGACCAGGCAAAAGACCGGCCCATGGCAGATAAGCCTCACGGGGACACCCATGAAGCGGACGGTAGCCACGACATCCGACCTGTGACCTTTCGGGCACCGCACGGCACAGCCAAACTGAATTCAATTCCCGCACCCTCCCCCAAAGCCCACATGCCCTTCGTGAGCGTGACCAGTCACCCCGTCCATGAAGGAGAGCATGCCGCATCACAGATGCAGATGCCGTCTTCTTCCATCTCTTCCATCCATACCACCGGCGCGCACCCCACCCCATCCATGCCGGCCATATCATCGGATAGTGGCGCGAATACTCATTCCCGTCCTGTGTCCGGCCCCTGGACAGTCCCCGCGGCCCTGCATGAAATCGGGCGAGCGGCCGCCCAAAACCGCTTTCGCCTTGAACTTCGCCTTGAACCCGCGCACCTGGGGAAAATCCGGGTATTGCTGGACAGCGATGAGAACAGTCGCATCCAGGTACACATGGTGGTGGACCATGGCGCTTCGCGTCAGGCCATCGAGCAACACCTGCCGACGTTGCGTCACTCGCTGGCACAACACGGTCTTGATCTCGGTGGTTTCTCAATGGCCTTCCGACAGGAGCACCAGGGCGAACAGACACCCGCGCGCCGTGGCCGGGATGCGCAGACCGGACGAGAAGCCACCCAGCATGGAAGCGACACTGCGGACGTCCCCGCCATGTCGCGGCAGAACCATGCCGGACTAAGCATTCATGTGTAGCAATCATGCACGCCGGATGGAGGAAGTGACATGCAGATAGTCCCTCAGCAGAATGCAGCAGCGACTACGCGACAGGCCGGAAGCGGCAGTCGTGGCGAACTGGGCAGCAAGGATATCTTTCTCAAGATTCTGGTTGCCCAGATGCAGAACCAGGATCCGCTCAAGCCGCAGGACGCAGCCCAGATGTCCACCCAGCTTGCGCAATTCAATATGGTCGAGCAGCAAATCAGCACCAACAGGCTGCTCGAGAAGATGCTCGCCCGCTCACAGGGCACCGCGGACATCGCCGCGGCAGCCGCCTATCTGGGGCGCCAGGCCACGGCACAAACGGCCAGTTTCCGCTTTGACGGCAAGTCGCCCGTGCAACTGGCAATTGACATCAGGAAGGATGCCGCCGGCGCAAAGGTACAGGTAATGGATAACACCGGCCGTGTGGTCAAGACATTGTACAGCGGGTTCCTACACGCCGGCATCAATCCCCTGACCTGGAGCGGCAACACTGATAACGGTCCAATGGCTCAGGCTGGCGATTACCACCTGAAAGTGGCGGCCACGGACAGCAACGGTCACGACATCACGGCGCGTACCCGTATTACGGGCAAGGTAACGGCGCTGCAACCCAGTGCGGACGGCCTGTCGGTGCTCATCGCCGGCACGCCGGTGCCGGCTGCCGATATCGCGGAGATCCGCTGATGACGACCGGCTCCCGGCACATGTTCCGGTCCGGACATGACAATGCCGTGACAAGGAACAAAAGGCAGGCGAGACACCTGCCTTCCGGAGAAGCGGGAATGGCGACCGCGCACATCCCGCACATTATGATAAAGGAGGAGCATCATGGGTATTTATAATGCACTGTTCACCGGTGCCAGCGGCCTCACCGCCTTCGGCGAGGGCGTGCGCGTCATCGGCGATAATATCGCCAATGTCAACACGCTAGGATTCAAAACACAGAATGTAAGCTTCAGCGACGTGCTTGGCCAGACCGTCAACGTCACAAGATCCAATATCGCCAACCAGGTGGGGAACGGCGTGCGTATCGGCGCCATCACACGCGACCAGTCCCAGGGTAGCGTGCAAAGCACAACCAACGCCACGGACATGGCCATCAATGGCACTGGCCTGTTCGTGCTCAAGGATCCGGCCAGCGGCCAGCTTCAGTACACGCGCGCCGGTTCCTTTTTTCTGGACAAGGCAAACAACCTGATCAACGGTCAGGGGCTGGAGGTGCAGGGCTGGGCGCTGGATACGAGCGGCAGCGCCGTGGGCAGCGTCACTTCGGTGACCGTATCCAATCTCGCCGCCACGGCGCAGGCCACAGCCAATGCACGCATCGGCATCAGCCTGGACGCCACCGCACCGACCTTCGATCCAAATGTAACCATGTTCAACCCCGCCGACCAGACGACGTTCAACTACAAGAGCGATGTTACTGTCTATGACGCGCTCGGCACCAAGCACAATGTCAGCCTGTACTTCGTGCATGTCGGCAACGATTCCGGCGGTAACGCCGTCTGGGACTGGCACGCATCAGTTGACGGCGGCGAGGTTACCGGAGGTACGGCCGGCACGCCGATCCAGATTGGGGCCAACATCTTCAATGTGGCCAACGCCACATTGAGCGGCACCTCCCTGCCGGCCAATACCGTCGTCGCGGGCGGTACGAAGCTAGACAAAACCGTGACCATCGCCATCGGAGCCCTCAAGGACGGGGCTGGGAATGCCAATACCAAGGCCATCACCTGGACGGCGGGACAAACCCTGCAACAGGCGATTGCAGGCACCGCGAATGAAACGCTGAGCAGCACAGCCAACCCGTACCACCTTGCCAGCGCCGTAACCATCACGTCCGGCACCAAGGTGGCGGCCGGAGAAATCGACACCTCGCCCAGCGTTGTTTCGGGAGGCACTGTGTCCACCACCGGCGCCCAGTCCCTCGTATTCAACCCGGCCAACGGCGCCCTGGTGACGGAAAAGTCACCGGGCATCGCCTTTCCGTGGAGCAACTCCTCGCCGGGAAGCATCAGCTTCAACTTCGGCTCGGCAACCACTACCGACGCCCAGGGCAACCCCGGCACCGGCACGGATGGCACGGTACAGCTTGCCGGTGCATTCGCCACCCGTTTCATGACCACGGACGGATTCTCTTCCGGGTTCCTCGATCATCTCGAAACGGACAGCACGGGGCGTATCAGCGGCGTCTTCACCAACGGCCAGCGCAGGCCGCTGTTCCAGGTCGCCCTAGCCAAGTTCCCGAACGAGGCGGTGCTGAGGAAACTGGGCAACAACATGCTGGGAGAAACCCTGGCCTCCGGCACGCCTGTGCTGGAGAAACCGGGCAACGCCGGCATGGGCACCATTTCGCCCTTCGCCCTTGAACAGTCCAACGTGGACCTGGCCAATGAGTTCGTCAAGCTAATCGTTATCCAGCGCGGTTATGAGGCGAATTCGAAAACCATCCTGACGACAGATCAGATGCTCAGCGCCCTGATGACGTTGAAGCGTTAAATCACGGGGGCAGGGGTCACTCCCTGCCCCTCCTTCTCACACAACCCATGGCAATCATATGGTTCTTCCGCATCAGCCACCAATCTAGCACGTTTCTTGCTTCATGCCCCTTGAGTCAACATCAAGCCAACCTGGCAAGTGAGGGAACACATGGATATTGCCACGCTTATCGGTTTAGTTACCGCCATCGGCCTGGTGATCACGGCCATCCAGTTGGGAGGCTCGATCTCCAGCTTTATCGACCCTGTTTCCATGCTGATCGTCGTTGGCGGCACCATCGGCGCCACCCTGGTCAATTACCCGCTCAGCGAGGTCATCCGGGCCATCAGCGTGGGTATGAAAACACTGTTTTCCAAAATCGAGGATCCGGCCGAAATGATCAGCCAGCTCGTCGAACTTTCGCAGATCGTGCGGAAGGACGGCATCCTGGCCATGGAAAACGAGGTCGACAACTTCAACGACCAGTTTCTGAAAAAAGCCGTACAGATGGCCATAGACGGCCAGGAACCGAACGTGATTGACGACATCCTTTATTCCGAGGTTGAGAAGATTACCGATCGCCATGCCCTTGGCGCCGAGATATTCACAACCATGGGCGGCTTTGCACCTGCGTTTGGCATGATCGGCACGCTGGTCGGGCTTGTGCTCATGCTTCAAAACATGGATGACCCCTCCACCATTGGCCCTTCCATGTCCGTGGCGCTGATTACCACTTTCTATGGCGCACTGCTGGCCAACATCTTCTTTCTACCCATGGCCGGCAAACTGAAAACACTCAGCAAAAAGGAAGTCCTCCTGCATGAAATCGTGATTTCCGGTATCCAGTCGCTGGCCGCAGGTGAAAACCCGCGAGTCATGGAACAACGGCTGCTAGGCTTTTTGCCGCCCAAGCAACGCAAGGCCAGCTTCGATTAAAGTCATGGCGCGCCGGAAGAAAAAAAACCAGGATGATTCTCCGCCGGGCAATTTCGACATGCTGTTCCTTCAGCTCATGATGATCATGATGGCCTTCTTCATCCTGCTTTCGAGCCTTTCCGTGGTCGTCGAAGACAGACGACAAAAAGCTCTCAACTCCCTGGCTGGAGCCTTCAACCTGCTGCCGTCGGGCGCGAATCTGAGTAAGGGCCATGGCCAGTCCATTCCCAGCCGGGAAATCGGAGCCACCAGCTCCGCAAGCATGCGGACCGCCAAGGATTTGACGAAAGTCGCCAAAATACTGGGCATCGGCAATGCCATCCACATTCTTCCCCTGGACAAGAGAACGGTGCGCGTGCGCCTGCCGGAGCGACTCGTCTTCGCTCCGGGGCAGGTACGGCTCAGCCCGGCCATCATCGCCTTCCTGAACAGGCTTGCCAGTATCCTGCGGCGACCCGAGGTGCATGAAATCACAATTGAGGGACATACGGATGAAACTCCCTCCCGCGGCACCCGGTACGCCAGCAACTGGGAACTTTCGGCCGCCCGGGCCATGGCGGTATTCCGTTATCTGGGAGGCCAGAATGTAGCCAAAAGCCGCATGGTGGTTGCCGGCATGGGCGATGCCCACCCGTTGCCGGGTGATGCAAACAGCCGGCGCGTTGAAATCCTGATTCGCTTCACGCCAACAACGAGCCGGAACGTGCGCATGATATCGCCGAAAACGAAAGCCACATCCGACGATGCCGGAAAGCGGGACAAGTAATGGCCAGGCGAGAAAAAAAACCACCGGAAGAAATCAAGACAGACGGCTGGGTCGCAACCTTTGGCGACCTCATCAGCCTGATGCTGACATTTTTTGTGCTCATCGTGTCCATGTCCACCATGGACGACCTCACGCTTAAGCAAATCAGCTCAAGTTTTGACTCCGGTGCCATGTCCCTGTTTGACTCAGCAAGCAACACGGACATCAGCATGCTGCCCGTGCAGGAACAACCTCGGCTCAGCATGCAGGAACTCATGCTGGCGGCAAGGCAAATGTCAAACCGCGTGCTTCAAAACAGCGTATGGAAACACAAGGTGCGCGCACGCGTGGTGGATAACAAACTCATCCTGAGCCTGCCGGACTCGGTACTCTTCGGTACAGGCACAGCAACGCTGAAGCTTGCCGATATTGAAATCCTGCGACGGCTGGCACGGCTGCTCGCATCGACACCGGGTTATGTCCGGGTCGAGGGGCACACCAGCACGGAACCACTCCCCACCGATAGTCCCTTTGCCGATGCATGGTCGTTGTCGCTGGCGCGGGCGGCATCTGTCTTGCATGTACTGGAGGCAGAGGGTGTAAATCGCTCCCGTCTGTCGCTGGCCGGATATGGCCCGTCCAGGCCCGTATCCACCAACAGCACACCATACGGGCGCAGAAAAAACCGGCGTGTTGATATCGTGCTCTACCAGGCGCGGCACAGTAAACACCCGGCACCCTAGGACAAGGAGAACCAAATGGCGGAAAAGGACACCGGAAAAAGCGAGAAAAAAAACAAGAGCAGCGAAAAAAAGGGAGGAGGAAATATCCTGCAAATCATCATTCTCGTGCTCCTGGTTGCCGTGCTCGGCCTGGGCGGGTTTATCGCATGGAAACTCATGAATATGCAGCCGTCCGCGCCCGGTCAACAAGCACAGGCCAGCGCGCCTGCACCCGATCCCGGCCCGCGCAAACCGGGTATCCTGCTGGAGATGGATAACGTTACGGTTAACCTTGCCGATCCCGAGGAGAGCCGTTTTCTACGTGTAAAAATCAAGCTCGAAGTCGCAAATGAGGAAGACAAGATGCGCATAGAAGAGCTGAAAACACAAATCCGTGACCTCGTCATCACTGTGCTTTCGAGCAAAACGTTCGCAGATGTACGTTCGCCGCAGGGCAAGTTCGCACTGAAGGAGGAGCTCGTCTATCGTATCAACAACCTGGCTGGCGGGCATCCGGTTAAAACGCTGTATTTCTCTGACTTCGTGGCACAATGAGCACGCCTGTGCTGGAAGAGGAGGAGGTACGCGCCCTGCTGGGTGCCGCCGGCCTGAATGAAAGCACCAGCGCCCTGCTGGCCACGTTTCCGCCCCTGCCTCAGCCAGAGAATGTGGACGCATTCGAGTTCGGCGAGCGCCGGGAAGAAGGGCCCGAACAATATCCGATGTTCGGCAGCCTGCACGAGCGCCTCGCGGAGATTCTGTTTGAAAGCTGGGGAGCCGTATTCCACCGTGAAATTCCCGTCTTTTTCAAGGAAACCGTAGAGAAATCCTATATCGAACTGCTGGACAGCGACGAGCCCCGCATCTATTTCACGCTTGAGAGCGAAGACCACGGCGCCATGCTGATGGTATTGGACATGGCGCTTGTTGTGTCCTACATCGACGCGCTGCTCGGCGGAAATGGGGAAATAGCGCCCGAAGAAGGAGCCACCCTGACCCATGTGGAGCTGCGCCTGGCCGAACGCATTGCCCAATCTGCCTGCACGATGCTGACTAGGTTGTGGGAACCGATTCGCGACATAACATTCCAGCTGCGGCGCATTGACCTGGACTCCATCAACCTGGCTCTCACAGCCGAGGATGTCCGTTGCTTTTCCGTCACCAATGTCATCGTGCTGGGTGAAGAAGTGCGCGGCGACATCTCGCTGCACTATCCCCTTCCCTTTCTTGAACCGATGCTGATGGATATGCGCAAACAGGCGCGCGAGCAAACAAGCGACCCGGACGATGAGTGGAGCATCGAGCTGCGCGAGGCCATTGACCAGACACCCATGGAGCTGCGCCTGGAACTCGGTCGATGCCAGTTGCACATCGGGGACTTCATGCGCATGAAACCGGGCGATTATCTGCCGCTGGCGCTATCCCCGCAGGATCCGGTCAGGGTCTGGATTGAGCAGGTACCCATGTTTCAGGCCAGGCCCGGACAGCGACAAGGTGTGCTGGCAGCCGAAATTCTCGCACGCATTGAACCTGGAGGAAACATATGAGCGAACAAACGGAACAACAGGAACAGGCCGGACAGACACAGGATACGTCGCCAACGCAGGAGCAGACGCAGGAAGCTTCACCGGACGCGTCCACGCCAAACCTTGAGGCGCTGATGCATGTGCCGCTTGAGGTCAGCGTGGAGCTCGGGCGTCTGAAAATGCCCCTGCATCAGGTTGTTCGCCTGGGCAGAGGCATGGTGCTCAAGCTTCAGAAAGAGGCTGATGCAGCAGTGGACATTCTGGCTAATGGCGCCGTTTTTGCCCGTGGCGAAGTCGTCAAGGCTGACGGCAAGCTCGGCGTGCGCATCACCGACGTGGTTCCGGCCGCAGAGCGAATCAGGGCAATCTCCTGAAAAAATACAGGGTACCGGGAACAAGCCAAACAAGCCATGAGCAACGGATTTCTGGCGATGATGATACAATCGCTTGCGGCGCTGGCCATGGTGCTGGGACTCTTCGCTGCCCTGGTATGGCTCATGCGTCGCTTGCAGCGCAGATGCCCGCAATCACAGACGGGCGGCCTGCGCATCGTACAACGGCTATCGCTGGATAGCAGGCATCATTTGGTCGAGGTAGCGCATGGCGGGCACCTTTACCTCATCGGCCTGTATCCGGACGGCATGACGACTATTGCACGAAAAACAGACACGGAGAGCAACGTATGCCGGGCGATGCCGGAAACACGGTGAAAAGAAACCTGTTTATGGCAGGTGCAGTAGCCGGGACACTGGCGCTATCCGGCATGGCGCAGGCGGCCGACATTCCAACCTTGTCCATCAGCCTGGGGAGTGGCGACAACCCCGAGGACTGGGTCACAGGCATCAAGATCGTCATGGCACTCACCGTTCTGGCGCTGGCGCCATCTATCCTGGTAATGATGACCTCATTCACGCGCATCCTCATCGTTTTCGCATTCCTTCGCCAGGCCATGGGCACGCAGCAGGCGCCACCAAACCAGGTACTCATCGGGCTGGCCCTGTTCATGACTGCTTTCATCATGATGCCGGTATGGCAAAAAATTGACACACAGGCCCTCACGCCTTACCTGAACGAGGATATCCCCCAATCCGTGGCCATTGACAGGGCCAAGGCCCCGCTACGGGAATTCATGCTCGCGCAAACACGTGAGGACGACCTCGCCATGTTCCTCAAGGCGGCGGGAGAAACCCCGGACACACCCGCGGCCACGCCAATGCGGGCACTCATTCCGGCCTTTGTCATCAGCGAGCTGCGCACAGCATTCCAAATCGGCTTTCTCATCTATATTCCTTTTGTGGTACTGGATCTCGTCGTCGCTTCCGTGCTCATGAGCATGGGCATGATGATGCTGCCTCCGGTCATGATTTCCCTGCCACTGAAAATCATTCTCTTCGTACTTGTCGATGGCTGGCATTTACTCACGTCTTCGCTGTTGCAAAGCTTCCGCTTGTCCACCTGATTCGGGCATCGAGGGCCGAGCACCAGGCTTCCAGTCCATGCTGGCACGTAAGTTGCGGGAGCATGCCTCATGACGCCAAAATCAGAGTGCTCTTCCGCCCGGATGACGAAACACGCCTTTTTAATGGCAGCCGTCTGTTTGTGCGGCGCATTGCTCACAGGCTGTGCCAGCGGCGACAACAAGAAAGCATTTCGTCAGGATATTGACAGCTTGCGATCCAGAATCGAAGCCATGGATGTCGAGCACAGAGCACTGGCAAAAAAAGCGACAGGCCAGTGGCGGGAAACGCGCAGTCGCATCACACGCCTCGAGGGAGAGGTGGAACGACTGCAAATCCGGTTCGCCAAACTGCTAGCTGAGAAAAAAATGCATGCCATCGGGCATACCAAGCGACAGGCCGGGCCAGCTAGGAAGCCGCGAAAAGCGGTCAAAGTAAAGCCCCGGCACACAGGCAAGCCAAGGAAGACGCAAAAACCCCGGCCGGCCCCCGCCACCAACAAGAGCGCGGTGGCAGGGGAGAGGTCGCACTACCCGGCGAAAACCAGGGAAAAACCCCGCCCTTCCGAGTCGGCGGCGATCGATGACGGGCGGCAGGCATACTTCAATGCCTTCACAGCCCTAAAAAGTGGCCGCTATGCGGATGCCAGCGCCGCTTTCAAGCATTTCCTCGAAAAGCACCCCACCGGAAGATACACATGGCAGGCCACATACTGGCTCGGAGAGTCCCTTTACGCCGAAGGCAAAACCAACCAGGCCATTGCTGCGCTAGGCCGGGCTGTACAGGCCCCGCCGAACATGCCAAGAAGGGCCGCAGCCTTGCTGCGGCTCGGTCAGCTTTACCGTCAACAGGGCAATATCGCAGAAGCGAAAACAACACTCATGCGGTTACTCCGGGAGCACCCGAACTCATTTGAGGCCGAGGCTGCGAAACGATTGCTGTCCGGCGACTGAATACCTTTCAGGTATCCCCCCGGCAGGGCTGGCCCGGCTTTTGCTGCACCATAGATATGAACATGGACAACGTCATCCATCTTGGCACACAGGGTTTGTACATGGTGCTGCTGCTTTCCCTGCCGATGCTGCTGGTTGCGCTCATCGTCGGCGTTCTCATTTCCCTGTTTCAGGCCGTAACGCAAATTCAGGAAATGACGCTGACCTTTGTGCCTAAAATTATTGCCGTTTTTCTGGTTATCATCCTTGCCGCACCCTGGCTGACCGATACAATGGTACAATTCACGCGGGAGCTTATCCAGAGCATCCCCGGCATGGCGGGCTGACATGGCCCAATTCCTTGATCCGGGACATGTGATAACCGCCCTGCTGCTGTTACTTCGCATCAGTGTGATGGTCATCCTCATGCCTGTGCTGGGACATGCCCTCGTCCCCGCCCAGGTCAAAATCGGGATCATCGGCCTGCTTGCGCTGATCCTGTATCCGCTCGTCGCGGACACGATCCCACACATTCCCGCAAGTCCTCTGGCCCTTACCCTGCTCGCCGTCCAGGAAATGCTGCTTGCGGGCATGCTGGCAATGCTGGCGCAGCTTATCTTCTCGGCCGGCGCCTTCGCCGGGCAGGTATTGAGCTATCAAATGGGGCTGGCCATCGCGAATGTCTTTGATCCCACCACAAGCGCCCAGACAGCTGTGGCCAGCCAGTTTGCAACCATCCTGGCCATGCTTGTCTGGCTGGCCTCGGGCGCACAACATATATTCCTGACGGCAATCTCGGACTCTTTCCAGCTCCTGCCCATCGGACAGCCATGGCGTGTCGATGGCTGGGGAGCGCTCGATCAGGCAGTGGCGGACATGTTTGTCCTCGCACTGCGCCTGGTCTCCCCCATGCTGTTGCTGTTGCTGTTCCTCTATGTGGCACTTGGACTTCTATCCAGGGCCGTGCCACAAATTCAGGTGTTTTTTGTTAGCGCTCCTCTCGCCGTCGCCGTCGGTCTGTTTGCCTTCGCCCTGGCCATGCCTCCCATCGTAGCCCTGCTGCGCGACGGCTTCACGGAACTTGCGGCGCGCATACCGGCCCTGCTGCACGCGCTGGCTGACTCCTGAATCTGATGAACCGGGGTTTCTGATGGCAGATGATCAGGATAAAAGCCAGAAAACAGAGGAAGCCACACCAAAGCGAAAGGAAGATGCGCGCAAAAAAGGTCAGGTGCCAACCAGCCGCGAGCCTGCTACCGCGCTTTCATTTCTCGCTCTGGCCTCGCTCGGTCTGACCGGTGCGGGCACCTATGCCTCAGACAGGATCGAGGCAATGATGCGGGATTTTCTGGGCGGCCACGTCCTTTTCGATGCGACCTCACAGGGCATGCGCGATCTCATGTCCAGGCTGGCGATGGACATCGCCGCCATCACTTTTCCCATCGTCCTGCCCGTCATGATGCTGGGGATAGTGGTCACCTTCATGGTCACGGGCCCCGTGTTCACATTCGAGCCACTGAAACCGAAACTGGAAAAAATTAATCCGGCAAAGGGCCTGGGTAGGCTGTTTTCAAGCCGTGGGATTTCGGAGTTGATCAAGTCATTGTTCAAGCTTGGTGTCATTTCCTTGGCATGCTGGGTGGTCATGAGCGGTCTCCTGCCGATTACGCTGAAAGCGACGCGTCTGGATAGCGCGGGCATCGCACACCTGGCCACGGAAGGCAGCATCAGAATCGCAGCGCTGGCGGCCCTCGTGTTTTTTTTCGTGGCAGTGCTGGATGTCATGTATCAGCGGTGGGAACACGCTAAATCCATCCGAATGGCCCAAAAGGAAGTGCGAGATGAACACAAGGAAACGGAAGGAGATCCGCAGATCAGGAGCCGGATACGCCAGATTCAGGCAGAGCGCGCCCGTTCACGCATGATGGCCGACGTACCGAAAGCTGATGTCGTGGTCACAAACCCGACCCATGTGGCAGTTGCTCTGTCTTATAGGCCGGGGAACCAGCAGGCTCCCACCGTACTTGCCAAAGGGCGCGGCAAGGTGGCCGAAAAAATCAGGGATATCGCACGCAAGCACGGCATCGCTATCAGGGAAAACCGGGAATTGGCCCGATCCTTGTTTAAATCCGTCAAGGTAGGCGATGAAATTCCCGCGCACCTGTATGAGGCCGTCGCCATTATTCTGGCGGAAATCTACAGCATCAGGGGCGCCACACGGACTGATGGGCATAGCTAGGCACGCGACATCAGCCCGCCGAAAGGAGGGGTAAACGGGCATGCAGGCAGTGGCAACCATGGCTTTCCAGCGCCTGGCAAGGCAGACGGACGTGCTGCTGGCCTCGGGCGTCCTGCTCGTGCTGCTGATCATGATGGTGCCACTGCCCACGGGCCTCATGGACGTGCTGCTGGCGGCCAATATCACGATCGGCGTCATCATCCTGCTGAACGCCATCTACGTGCTCAAGCCCATCGACTTCTCCATCTTCCCGTCCCTGCTTCTGCTGACCACCCTGTTCCGTCTGGCCCTGAACGTGGCTACGACCAGGCTCATTCTGCTGCACGGCCAGGAAGGCCCGGCCGCAGCCGGACACGTTATCGAGGGCTTCGGCCAGTTTGTGGTCGGCGGCAATACAGTGGTAGGCATGATTGTCTTTCTTATCCTGGTGCTCATTAACTTCATTGTTATCACAAAAGGCTCCACACGTATCGCCGAAGTAGCCGCACGCTTCACGCTGGATGCCATGCCTGGCAAACAGATGGCCATTGACGCGGATCTTAACGCCGGATTAATCGATGATACCCAGGCCAGGCAGCGTCGCGAGGCTATCGCTCGCGAGGCCGAATTTTATGGCGCCATGGACGGCGCCGCCAAATTTGTCCGTGGAGACGCCATCGCCGGCCTCGTCATCACGGCCATCAATATCTTTGGCGGACTGGTCATCGGCGTTATCCAGCAAGGTATGGCACTGGGCAGCGCCGTATCCGTGTACAGCATTTTGACGGTCGGGGATGGACTCGTATCACAAATCCCCGCTCTCATCATTTCCACCGCCGCAGGCATTGTCATCACGAGAGCGGCGGGAAAAGAACCCATGTCCATTGAAATCGGGAGGCAGTTTACACGCAATCCCCGCGTTTTCATGGTCGGTTGCGGCGCCATGCTGCTCATGGGACTCATGCCGGGGCTCCCCTTTTTCCCGTTTGTGCTGCTGTCGGCCGGACTCGGTGCCGGCGCATGGCATCTGCAGAACGAGGCCAGGCTACGGGCAGCGCGTGCCGCAGAAGCTCCGCCCGTTCCAGAGCAGCAAGAACAGTCGGAAGTACCGCTTTCTGATTTGTTGGCTGTGGATCCCATAAGATTGGAAGTCGGATACGGTCTCATCGACCTTGTGGAATCTGGCCACGATGGGAACCTGCTGGATCGATTGCAGGCCGTGCGCCGCCAAATCACTCAGGAAATAGGCTACGTGCTGCCACCTGTTCATATCAAGGACAACCTTCAGCTCGGTGTGGGGGAATACCGTGTCATGATTCGGGGTGCTGAAGTCTGCCGGAGTGATATCAGACCTCGCAGTCTGCTGGCGCTGGAAAGTCAGTCGACCGGACAGCGTGTGGAAGGGGAAGCCACGCAAGAACCTGCCTTCGGACTTCCGGCAGTCTGGATCACTCAGGACAAGCGGCATCAGGCAGAGCTGGCCGGCTACACTGTTGTCGAACCATCAACAGTTATAGCCACACACATCACCGAAATCCTGCGCAAGCATGCGCACGAAATCCTCGACCGTGCGCACGTACGCGAAATGCTGGATGCCGTTTCAGAGCGTCATGCCAAGGTTGTCGAGGAAATTGTTCCCTCGCAGGTGTCCATCGGCCTGTTGCAAAATGTGCTTCAGCGCCTGTTGGCTGAATGGGCCCCTATCCGTGATTTGCTGATCATCCTTGAAACGCTGGCCGACCACGCATCCGAGCAGACGGATATCAGCACCCTGGTGGAAAAGGTGCGCATCCGACTCGGACGTAACATCATCCAGCAGTTTCTGGATCAGCACGGGCAGCTTGCCGTCTTCACGCTGGAAGCGGAATTGGAGCAGGAAATGGCAGACCGTCTGTCTCGCTACCCCGATTGGACATTGCCGCTGGATATCCAGCGCTGGCAGCGCTTTCTCGTGCGGCTTAACAATGTGGCGGCCGGACACGATCAGGATACGACGGTTATCCTTACCATCCCCGAGGTACGGCCGGCACTGTCTCAGGCCTTGGGAAAGGCGATGAGCCGCGTTGCGGTGCTATCCATCGCCGAAATACCGGCGCACACTCACGTGCAAACACTGGGCGTCATAGGCATGGACGATGCAGATTAAGGTGTTTTCCTCCCCCACTTTGCACGGAGCATTGTCACAGATTCGTCAGGCGCTCGGCCCCGATGCCGTAATTCTGGACAGACACCGCTGCAGGGACGAAAAAGGATGCGAATTGTGGCATGTCCATGCCGCCCGGGATTTTGAAGCACCGACGCCGCATCCGGCAGACCCGGCACAACATCGCCTCGCCTCCACGGCACGGCGGCTGGAACGGATTGTGAACAGCCTGGGCGCGCAGGAAACAGCCCGGTTGCGTGCCTCACTACACGAGCATGAGGCGAGACGAGGCTTTGATGTACTTGTCCGTCTCGGAGTGGAGCCCGTGCATGCCGTCGACATTGCCGAGGACTTTGCGAATGGAAGGCCCGTCGGCGAATCCATACTGCACTGGGGGAAAGCCCTGGAACCGGAATCACGAAAGGAGGTGGTGTTGCTCACGGGTCCGGGAGGTGGCGGAAAAACGACACTAGCCGCCAAAATAGCGACACATTTTCACCTGAAAGGGATAAGCGTCGCGTTCCTGAGCACGGACACCGAACGAATCGGCGGACTCTCCGCCCTTCAAACCTATGCTGATGCGCTGGAGGCGCCCCTCGTCCCTCTGCGCTGCGGAACGGATATCGCATCAGCTTTGGGAAAAACTGAATCGGCACGATTACTGCTAATAGACAGTGAAGGCTGGAGCAACGGCCGCACGGCTACTCTGCGCCGACAGGCAATGATATGGCAACGACTTGCTCCCGCCAGAAAGTTTGTGGTGATACCGGCAAATATGGATGAAGCAGACGGGGTTGAGACATTGGCGCAGGCACGAGAACTTGGCATTAGCGAACTGGCCATCACCAAGCTGGATGAAACGGCACGCCCGGGAAAGCTGATCAACTGGATGGCTGCGGGTGTCTCCGTTTCGTATTGCAGTTACGGACCTGATGTTCCGGAACAGATGGGTTGGCTTTCCGCCAAAGCGCTGTCAGCTCTGTTTGCAGGCCATGCCCAAAATTGGGAGGCACGATGAGAGAAGCATTCAGCCAGACCCGGAAACACCCACTCGCCTTGGCCATCAGCAGTGGCAAGGGCGGTGTCGGCAAGACATTCCTTGCCATCCACCTTGCCGCCCGTGCTGCCGAGCGAGGCAGGCGCGTGTTGTTACTGGACGCGGATCTTGGCCTGGCCAATGTGGATGTCATGCTCGGCATCACACCACGTGGAGATATCGAACAGGTGCTGGGGGGACGAACCCGGATGGACGATATCATCGTAAGCGGCGTCAGGGGTTTCGACGTTCTGCCCGGCGGCAGCGGATTACATCAGCTTACACGACTTACGCCAGAACGACAAACACTTCTTCTGGATCACATGAATGCGCTTACTGAAAACTATGACCTAGTGCTAATCGATACCCCGGCGGGCATCGGAGAAAATGTACTGTTTTTTTCCTCGTGCGCCGAGGCGGTGCTTATCGTGCTAACACCCGATCCGACATCACTGACTGATGCTTATGCCCTGATCAAGGTGCTATCACGACAACGCAACGTGGATCGATTTATGGTAGCTGTGAATCAGGCGGACGCCACTACCGCGCAGATAACCTTCCGCCGGTTGTTGTCGGTATCCGACCGTTACCTCAACGTAATGCTGGAATTCGTCGGTTGCATGCCCGAGCATGAGGAAGTCCGGGCTGCCATCCGGGCGCAGAAACTGCTGCGCGAGTTCGCGGATCAGGCCCGCACGAACGAAATCAACCCCATGCTGGATACCATTCTTGAGCAACCCGGCCCCGTGCATGGCCATGGCGGCTTGCAACTGTTCTGGCAACGCGCATTGGACAACAGCCTGGGCCGCTCCGCGTCCAGCGCCGGTCAGGTGGCCTGACCCATGTCCACCGGCTACGCATCCATCTGCGGAGGCATAGCCGGCCTCCTGCTGGGTGCAAGCATTGCCTTCGTCCAGGATATCCAGACGGCAGCAACACTTTACCGGCTTCTGGTGCTTTCCATCGGAGGCGCCTGGATGGGATATATTCTGTCCTGCCTGGACAACACGTTGTCGGAATATAGTAACGAACACGTGGATGATCGCCGCGACAGGCTCTCATGACCGTCACTCACCCGGCCTATCAGGAAACGGGGATCACGCAGGATCCGGAGCACCTCCTCGAGGAACACCTGCCGCTGATTCGCTATCATGCCGACCAGCTTATCCGGCGGATTCCCAACTCCGTGGAAATAGACGATCTGATCAATGCCGGCGTGCTCGGGCTTCTGGATGGGGCTGGCCGTTTTGACGGTGACCGGAATATTCAATTCAAGACTTTCATATCCTACCGCATCCGCGGAGCCATGATTGACTACCTCCGTGCCCTGGACTGGTTCCCGCGGAGCATGCGCGACGCATCCAAGGAATTGCAACATGCCTTTGCCGTACTGGAACAACGATACGGCCGGCCAGCGGAAGAAAAGGAAGTGGCGTCCTATTTGCATCTGAGCCTTGCCGAGTATCGTGATCGCCTTGCGCAAGCCAGGGGACTGTCCATCGTTTATTTCAACGACCTGCCGATCGACCCGGACAGCGATGATCCTTTCGATGTCATCGACATTATCGCTGACGATGCCGAAAACGGACCTGAACGACACGCGGCCATGTTCGAGTTTGTGGACAAGCTGGCCGTCGCCATCGCCAGCCTTCCCATGCGCGAGAAGGTGCTGCTGTCGCTGTATTACCACGAAGAACTGAACATGAAAGAGGTCGCGCTCATCCTGGGACTGACGGAATCGCGCGTCTCCCAGCTGCACAGCCAGATGGTGCTGCGGCTTCGCGCCCTGCTTGGTCTGGATCTGCCCGATGACTGAAGTCGATCGCATATCTCCGGTTGGCACGGGGCAGTCCGTCACGGGTATTGCCCGAAGGGAAAAACGACAAGAGCCAAAAAGGCGACTGAACTCACCGCCATCATCCAGACAGCCCGAAAATGAAATCCGTGATATCACGCCGGAATCTGGCGGCGAGGAAAACGTGCATATCGACCGCTATGCCTGACACATGGCTTTCCCTATTACCACTGGCCCTGAATGGGGTCATGGTCGCCGCCGTTGCCGCCCTGTGGGTCTTGTGGTGGCGCAATACCCGTCGCCAGCGACGCATCGAAGCCATGCTCGCCGGCAGCTCCAGACAATTGCATGAGGCAACGTTGCTGCTGGAACAGGCCATGTCTCACATCGAGGCCGCGAAAGAAAGGGAGACCGGCGCCGACCAGACGCGGCAAATCCGGGATGCGCCGAAAACCGCATCCCGGCAGCAATCCTCCGCAGAAAAATGCCGTCTGATTCCGGAGATGGAGAGGGCCGGGAAAAGCCAGGAGGAGATTGCCAGGGAGCTGAACATGCCGCTTGGACAAGTGCGTCTGCTATCAAGGCTTTACGCCATCAGGAATGACTGATGATCCCGGTCACCATCGCCAGCCTTGCTGTTCATTCCGGGAACAATCCGCCCGAAGGATTGCAACGGCTGCCATGGATAAACGGCACGTTGTTGTCCGCACGCCTCCTGCCAACCGATATCCAGGGAACGGCTCTGCTGGTGCTGGGCGGTTACAGGCTGCGAGCGCAGGTGCCTCCTGCCACACCCATGGGCCATGCCTGGTTGCTTCTCGTCAACCATGAAATGCCCGCCCGGTTTCGCCTGCTTGGCGATGCGGAGGCAGCACAGGTAATCATCCGCATGTTGCAGGAACTCCGGCGTCAGGGTGGCAGGCATACTCCGGAACGATCAGGCAGACTCCATGCTCAAAAAACAACCTCTTCCCATGAGAAGCTCACAAGCCATGTCCACAACGAAACAACACCCGGTGCATCCTATCGCATAGCCATGGGAGGCCACCAACCCCCTCCATTCGCGGGCATCGGCGCGGATTTCGGGAGGGCCGGCAAATATACGGAAGAAAGCGCGGACGACACCCCCTGTGCCATCACAACCGGCATGGACGCATCAGGTGTGTTCCATATTCGCGGACGCATCGACCTGAAGCAACTCGGCGCCCTGGCCTTTTCCCTCTCCGGAGAAAACCATCGGCCATGGCGGCTGCGCGTATTCGCGGACAACTCGTCAATATTGCCCATTCTGCGCCAGGATTTCAGCAACTGGATCGGTAAACAGCGGCGGGCATATCCGGACCTGATGGGAGATATCACTGCGGGTCTGCCAGATGGGTGCCTGGCCACGGGCGGCGAAATCCTGGCATGACCGAACGGGACCTTGCCGTTGCGCTGGGATATATGCCCGGAGAAGACACAGCCCCCAGAGTGCTTGCGGCCGGCATTGGTGAAACAGCGAGACGTATTCTTGCCATCGCCAGGAAGGAAGGCCTGCACATTCACCGTGACGACACCCTTGCAAAGCTGCTTGCCCGCGTTCCGGTGGGACAGGAAATCCCGGAAACCGCGTACCAGCTTGTAGCCGATCTGCTCGCTTTTCTTGCCGCTGTCGACCGGCGCGCTGTGGAAAAAGTTTCCACCAGTGAAAGGAAAAATTTTCCCGGCGCAGGGTAGGAAGTCCCGGCAAGAAACGAAAAAACGGGGACAGGCACATTGGCACGGGAAATGCGAGACACCTGATGCAGTCACTGGCCCACACGGGAGGTTCCATGTCTCTGGGATTTTACATCGCCGGCGTTGCCGGACAGATGGCGCAGCGAAAACTTGACGATATCAGCCATAACATGGCCAACGTCAATACAACAGGCTATGTGGCCAGCCACGCATCATTCGCCACTTTCCTCGCCCGCCTGAACGGAAACGCACGGCACATACCGCCAGCATATGCCACGCTGGGCGGCCGCTTCGTCGACTTGCGAAAAGGCATCATTCACACTACCGGAAACGACCTTGACTTTGCCATCCGGGGCCATGCCTTTTTCCGTGTCGCACTGACGGACGGAGGCGAGGCCTATACCCGCGCCGGCGATTTCAGGCTGGATGGCAACGGCGCCCTGCTGACACGCAGTGGGCATCCGGTGTTGGATACCGCCGGCCGTCCCATCAACCTGCCGAAAGGCCATGTCAGCGCCAGCGTGGAAGGCGAGCTATCCGTAGATGGCACCCCGGTAGCGACACTAGGCATCGTTCGCATTCTGGATGGCACGAAAGTGACGCGCATCGGTGATGCGTTGCTAAAAACACCTGCGACAAATACGGTGTCAGCCGGCAAGGAAGCCAGTGTCCTGCAGGGTGCGCTGGAAAGCTCCAACGTCAACGCCATTCTCACCATGGCAGAGATGATCGACACCATGCGCAACTATCAGGCCACCATGAAAATGGTGGAGCAGTTCGATCGCCAATCCACCATGCTGAATGACAGGGTCGGGCGTATTCAGGGATAATCGGAAAACAGGAGGGAATTATGATTCGATCTCTTTGGACGGCGGCAACGGGCATGACAGCGCAAGCGCTCAATGTTGATGTCATCGCCAACAATCTCGCCAATGTCAACACAACAGGTTTCAAGCGAGGCAGGGCCAGCTTTCAAGACCTGATGTATCAGCAAATCAGATCCGCGGGCGCAGAAGCCAGTGCCGCCGGCACACGCCTGCCCGCCGGCATACAGGTCGGCCTGGGTGTGCGCACATCGGGCATCGAAAGCATCTTTCTGGAAGGCAGCTTCAAGAACACCGACAATCCCCTTGACCTGGCCATCGAAGGTCGGGGCTTCTTTCAGGTGTTATTGCCGAATGGTGAACTGGCTTACACGCGGGCGGGATCATTCAGTATGGACAGCCAGGGTCAGATCGTCACGCAGGATGGCAACGTGCTCCAGCCGGCTATCACCATCCCTTCTGACGCACTGCATATCAACATTGCTCCGGACGGAACGGTTTCGGTGGAACAACCGGGAGGCGTTTCCACCACGGTCGGGCAAATCCAGCTGGCGGATTTTAGCAACCCAGGCGGCCTGAAGCACCTCGGCCGATCCATGTTCCAGCCGAGCAATGCGTCAGGCGACCCCGTGCTCGGCAACGCGGCAGAGAACGGCATGGGGTCCATCGGTCAGGGCATGCTGGAGATGTCCAATGTAAATATCGTGGAAGAAATGGTAAATCTTATTGCCGGCCAACGCGCTTACGAGATGAACTCCAAGGCTGTGCGTGCCGGCGATGAGATGCTACAGACCGCAAACAACATCCGCAGGTAAAGAGTCGTGAAACGAAAGCATGCCGCCATCGTCCTTCTGGGGCTGATCTGCGTTCCGGCATCCGCTATCGCAGGCAATGCGGCGGCAAGCCTGCGCGACTTTTTTGCAAAAGGCGTGCGAGTTGGAGGCGCGCAGGCTGAACTGGTTTCTGTTGAGCAGTGGCCGGCCGGCCTGGCAGATGCAGAGGAGATACGCTGGCGAATGCCTGCCTTCAGATACCACCCGGAGCGCATGTACATGATCGCGGAACAAGGCCGCGGCGGGCATTTGCGCCGTTGGCATGTGGCTGTACATCTGCGCTGGTGGGCAAAGGCCGTCGTGGCAAACACCGATCTGCCGGCCCGTACCCTGCTGAACCCGGCCAGCCTCGCGAGAAAACGCGTAAACATTGCCGGACACGCGGGACGCTGGTGGCGAAACGCCGCGGCCCTTACCGGTGCCAGGCTCACCCGGCCCCTGTCCGCCGGCCAGCCTGTTCTGGGCTCATACGTACGGCGCTCGCAATTACTCAGGCGAGGCGACCGCGTCACCATGGTTGCCAGTATCGGCGGACTGCAAGTTCGCGCCGTTGGCAAGGTCATGCAGGCAGCAGGCGCGGGTGATCGCGTCCTGGTGCAGAATATCCTCAGCAGGAAGGTGCTTCAGGCCATCGTGCTCGACGCAACTACCGTCCGTATCACTGGCGGGAGCCGCGGATGACGCGGACAGCGGCGCCCTCCCTTGCAATATTCCTGCTCCTGGGGGGATGTATGCCCAGCGCGCATTCAGTCATGGTGGATCACCACCACGAGCAGGTAGCCTCCGCGCTGGCGGTGCCACTGCCCGGACCATCCGCCACGGGCTCGCTGTGGAACAATACAAATGCCCGTATATTCAGCGATCCCAAGGCACATAGCGTAGGCGATCTGGTTACGGTACTGGTGCAGGAACAAGCCTCAGCCACGCGCAATCTCGGAACCAAGAAGACCAAGAAATCATCCAACAAGACAAGTGTCAACGCATTTCTGGGTTACGAAACATCGCTATCGCAAAAAAATCCGAACTTCAAGCCATCCACAGCCGTAGACATCAGTAATGACAGAAGCTTCGATGGCAGTGGCTCCACCAACAATTCAGACACCCTCACCGCCAGCATCACTGCCGTGGTAACACGCGTGTTCCCGAATGGCAATATGGAAATCATCGGCCGCAGGGAGCTGACCATCAATCAGCAACCGCAGGCGCTCGTATTCACCGGAGTCATCCGTCCTGTGGATATTTCCGCAGAAAACACCATCCCTTCATCCAAAGTCGCGCAGGCGCGAATCAGCTACGGCAGCGGTGGCGAGCTGGCAACAACGACTCATGAGGGTTGGCTGACGCAGACACTGGACATGATATGGCCGTTCTGACGCGGGGCGTGGCGGCTGTTTGGACACGGGTCGCCGGCCTCGGCATGGCCGCCGGCATATTCGCGACCGCGTTGACCCCATGCCTGTTGTTCGTCCCCGTGACCGGTCATGCCGAACGCATCAAGAATCTGGTGGAAATAGAGGGGGTAAGCGCCAACGCCCTGCTGGGCTACGGGCTGGTCATCGGCCTAAACGGCACAGGGGACACGTCCAATTCGTCGCCCTACACCATCAACAGCATTACAGCCATGCTCGAGCGGTTCGGCATTAATGTGCGGGCCAACATCTCTACCGTCAAACCAAAAAATATCGCCGCCGTCATGGTCACGGCCGAACTACCGCCCTTTGCCAGGCCGGGGCAACACCTTGACGTGACCGTATCCAGTCTTGGCGACGCAAAAAGCCTGCGCGGGGGGACGCTACTCCTGACCCCCCTGCTGGCTGGCAACGGACAGCTCTACGCCACGGCGCAGGGTTCACTTTCTGTAGGCGCGTTCACTGCCAGTGGCAAGGGTGCCAGCCAGGTGAAGAACCACCCCACCGCCGGTCATATTCCAAACGGAGCCCGTGTCGAGGCCGCCCCTCCTTCCGCCCTGAAAGCAGAACAGGAGCAGGTCACGCTGACACTGCGCAACCCCGACTTCAGCACGGCGAGGCTCATGCGAGACGCCATCAACGCACATTTCGGCGCTCCCCTGGCTCGTGCCGTGGATCCCGGAACGATCCGCGTGTGGAATCCCGCCGGCAATGCGGTGGATCTGATTGCCGAACTGGAGCAAATTGACATTCATGCCGACCACCATGCTGTCGTTGTCATGGATGAACGCACGGGCACCATTGTCATGGGCCAGGATGTCAGGATTGATACTGTCGCGGTCGCGCATGGAAACATCAGCATCGCCGTGACGGAATCACCACAGGTCTCCCAGCCCAACGCCTTCGCATCCGGCCAGACAACCACTGTGGACCGCACCGACGTTCAGGTTGACGAACAAAAGGCCAAGCTTGTCGTGCTGCCGAAATCCGTTTCGCTTAACGACCTCGTTTCCGCCCTGAACGCCGTCGGCGCAACACCCAGCGACCTTATCGCCGTGCTTCAAGCCATTAAGGCAGCCGGCGCCCTGCACGCCGAGTTGCGCATCATATGAGTAACATCCCAATGTTCGCACATGCCACCACCACGAAGGCGCCATTTTCCGCCGGCATCAAGACGCCGGCGCATCCGGAAAATAAGGACAGCGGACTCTGGCAGGTCTCGCTCCGGTTCGAGGCCTTGTTCCTGCAACAAATCATGTCCGCCATGCACAAAACGGTCCCCCATTCCGGGCTGCTGCCAAGTGGATTTGCGGATGATATGTATCGTTCGATGCTTGACCAGGCGATCGCGGATACCGCAGGACATCGCTCATCCCTCGGTATCGCCAGGGATATCTACAGGCAACTCTACAGACAACAGGTTCAAGTACGGGCTTCCACGGCCGATAATCATTTAGGCGCCGGTGAACTCAGTCATGGAGATGGGCATGGTACGGATTAACAGCATGACCGGCCTGACCAGAGCCGGCACGACAGGAAAACCCGGGGGCAAACGTACCGGCAAGGGAAAGACAACAGCGGGCGACCGAGTGCATGTTACCGGAGCTGCCGCGTTGCAGGAGAAAGTACAAACCATGCTGGCAGACATGCCGGATACGCGCCTTGAGCGCATCGAGGCCATACGGGCAGCCCTCGAACACGGTGACTACCAGATGGATGAGCGTTTGTTGGCTGTGAATATCGTCGCCAACGCACTGGTAGAACGGTCATGGTAGCACCGGACGTTGTGGAGGAATTGCGCGGTCTGCTTCAGCAAATGGATGCAACATGCCGGAAGCTGGAGGAAGTGGCGCTGGAGGAACAGAAGGCAGCAGGCGCGTTCGACGCAACCTCTCTTGCCAGGCTGATGGAGCTTCGCGCCGCCTGTCAGGTGGATCTCGATGCAATGGAAGCGGCTTGTCGCGACCTGGTTTGCCAATATGGCGGGCACGACAGAGAAGCGTTATCGCTCGAAGCATTCATCGACACATTCCCGGGTCAGGAAGCCGGAGCATTACAGGCACTCAGGCGCAGACTTTACCTCCGCCTCATCCGTCTGAATGAAACGAATGAGAAAAGCTATCTGCGTCTGCGCGCCGCTTGTGACGTGACCACTGCCGTATTACAGGCCGCTGGCCTGGGCCGTTCCGGCAATACCTATGGCCCCGGAGGCGCGTTGTGATCTTTCGCGCCCTGAGCATTGGGGCCACCAGTCTGCTGGCACAGCAGAAAGCTATTGATGTCATTTCCCAGAACATCGCGAATGCCAATACACCCGGCTATTCCCGACAACGTGCGGAACTTGTCAGCGCCATGCCGGATCATGTCGCCGGAAGGGATTTCGGCAACGGGATATCGGTAGCCAATGTCCGCCGCTCGGTTGATGCCGCGCTGACCGATGCTCAGACCAGAAACAGTGAACTCGCATCATATGCAAAAACACTGCAGCAGGAACTGGCCGGCATTGAAGCCGTTTTCGGCAACCTGGACACGCCGGGACTGACATCCGCGCTGGATGATTTTTTTCAGGCGCAGCAACAGCTGGCCAACAGACCGGAAGATCGAACCTTACGCCTGAATACGCTGGCACGCGCCGGAGATGTCACATCGCGTATCACGGACATGCGTCGCCAGTTGGGAGAGCGGCAGAATGCGCTGAATCAGGCAATCAGTCCCCTCATCACCGAGGCTAACGCGCTTCTGGATCGGATCGCGGAACTTGACCGACAGATATCCGTCAATGAAAACAAAAGCATACTGCGCGGCGACGCCAATGATCTCCGTGACAAGAGAGACAAGGCCGTCATGGATCTCTCCCAACTTATCCCCGTTCGCCGCGTTACCACCAACGATGCCGGGCTGCTACTGCAAACACCCGGGGGCGACCTGCTACTTCGGGATGATACGGCCCGACATCTGAAGCTGGGGACAGGTATTCCATTCGGCAGTATTGAATTCACCGACACCGGTTTGGCTGCCGCGGGTCTGGACACAGGTGGCCAGATCGGTGCCCTGATCACCCTGCGCGACGGGCAGCTTGCCGGATACATCAGCCAGCTTGACAGTCTGGCGGCCAATCTCGTATTCACCGTCAATCAGAAGCATGTCGGTGGCAGCGGCCTCACAGCCGTTTCATCGTATACTTCCGGCCAGACTGCAACCAGCCCGACCGGCACAGCAACGGCAGTGGACAAGGACAGCGGCATTGCATTTTCCGGCCAAGTCAGAACCGGCACATTCACCATTCACGTTCTTGATCCTACGGGCACCCCGGTCAGCCCACCCGGTCCCGGAGGCGCCACCATCAGCATCACCGCTGGCGTAACAAAACTCAGTGATATCGCCAACGCAATCAATGCCGTGAATGGTGTTGGTGCAAGCATAGCAAACGGCAGGCTGACCATTGACGGAGGCACCAATCGCATCGCCTTTACGAATGACACCAGTAATTTCCTCGCTGCTTATGAAATCAATACCTTCTTTCACGGCAGCACTGCAAACGATATCACGGTTGACTCTGCCGTCAGTGCCGATGCGGGGCGCATCGCCACGGCAGCCGCAGATGCCGCAACATCTGCTATCTCACCTGGCGATAACACAATTGCACTGGCTATTCTTTCGCTCAGGGACACGGCCACCAGTATTGACGGCAGCCCGGCAGCAAGTCCGGCCCAGCGTGCAGCCACACTGGCTGGTGCCTATGGGCTGGATGCTGCCAGCGCCCGGCAGCAACTCACCTACCGCGAGGCGGAAGCCGATGTGCTCAGCCGTCAGCGGCAATCCATCTCGGGTGTCAACGTGGACGAGGAAATGATCAAGATGATTTCGCTGCAACGTGCCTACGAGGCTTCCGCCAAGGTCATACAGGTCAGCAACCAAATGCTTGACTCGCTGTTGGGACTGGTGCGGTGAATATCAACCTGCAGCAACTGAATGACACATTGCTGGCGGGCATCCGTCGGCAGATGCAGGCGCAGGCAGATGCCAGCGAGCAGATAAGTTCGGGACGCCGGTTCAGCCGTCCGGAGCAGGACGGTCCGGGCTACAGGATATCGCTCGATATCCGTCATGCGCAGAAAGGTATCCTCGCCAGCCTGGACGCGGTGAAAACGGCAAAAGCGCGGCTTGGAGCCGGTGAACATATCTTGTCACAGATGTTGCCCATTATCCGCCGTGCCCAGGCACTGGCCATCCAGCAGGCCAGCGCAACACAAAGCAATACCGAACGCCTCGCCGCCGAAGTCGAAGTCAGTCGCCTCCAGGAACAGCTTTTATCGCTGGCGAACTCGAAATATGACGGCGCAGCCCTGTTCGCCGGTACAGCAACCGGAGCAACGGCCATCACGCTGGATTCCGCCGGAAACGCAAAATATAACGGGAATACACAAGACAGGCTTGTGGCCATTACTCCCGAGCACACTGTCACCACCAATGTCCGGGCGGATAATGCAGCTTTTTCGCAAATGTTTGCCGCAATCAACTCTCTCAGAACCGCCCTCGGTGCCAACGATGCGGCGGGCATCCAAAATGCCATCGGAGCACTGAACAGCGCCGGAGACGCAGCTGCCGGCCTCACCGCAGAAATCGGCGGCAGGTTACATGCCGTTGACATTCAGAAACGCTCCCTGCTCGATATGAAAAGCCAGCTTGAGTTACGGCTGAACAGCCACGAAGCGGCAAGCGTGGCCGAAGTCGCGACCCACCTCGCCCAGGCCCAGAATGCGCTTCAGGCCGCCTATGCCACCGTAGCCCGTCTGAACACGCTAAGTCTGGTGAATTTCCTGCGATGATCGTGTTGCGCAGAAAGCCTGGACAGGGCGTACATATCGGCCATGACATCCGCATCATAGTCAAGGAAGTAAAGGTAAGTAAAAGCGTACAGTTGGGTATCGACGCACCAGCGTCCATTCCCGTGCATCGACTGGAGATCTACGAAAAAATCCGCCTGGAAAACCGCGCGGCAACCCGCGGGGATGCGCTTGGCTGGCTCAGGAGGGCGAGAAATGAAACATAGGCAAAGAGCGTGGAGCGCCTTCATTGAAGTTGACAGGCCCAGGGCCTTCCACTTTCCGCAGGGAATGATGGGCTTTCCCAATGCACGGAATTATCTTCTGTTGCATCCGGGATCAGGCAACATCGCATGCATGCAATCGACGGAGCGCCCGGAAGCCGCCTTTCTTGTCACGCCATGGGATGAGAACCGTTTGAAGAGAACGCCCGAACTGAACGCCGACCAGCGCGCCTGCCTGCAATACACGCAGAAAGGCACGCTGTTCTGGTTTCTCGTACTCAACCCGTTCACGGATCCGGACTGGGTACTGGCCAACACCCGCGCTCCCGTGGCGCTCAATGCGGAGGCGTCACTTGGCATGCAGGCGGTGCAAATGGACGATACACTTGACCTGCATTTCCGGTGGATGCCGCAACCGGGGTCGGCTCGGCGGGTTGCCTGAACGGAACCGGCACAGACAATGCTCATCCTCTCCCGAGGCGTCGGAGAAACTGTCACCATCGGCCATGACATCCGCATCACCGTGCTGGAAATCAAGGGAACCAGGGTACGGCTCGGCATTGAAGCCCCTGACAACATCCGCATCGTGCGCGAGGAACTGTGCGCACAGGACATAACAGGGAATGCCGACGCAAATACATCATAAAATCCGCGCATGATGTCCAGGCAAATCATTACGCTGTTGGCGGCATGCCTGCTCGGCATCCCTGACTGTCACGGACAAGCCGTGTCCGGTGACAACACCCATGAACCGGTCAGCATGCGGCTCGGCATCCTGATCTGGAGCATACCCGCTGGAGAAACCGGCCACGACAAGGGGCGATTGCCGGGTGGCTGGAAGGTGACACGCTTTCCCATAGACGGAAAAGCGCAACGTTTGCTTCGGCGAACAATAGGGATGCGTGACGACTCGGAGGCGGAACTGAAGGTCGGCACCATATCTGTTGTTCGTGCGGACATGCGCCGATGGCTGACACATCACGGCATTCCGGACACGCCGGATGCTGGCCTTCATGGCATCGACGCGGGCCTGTTTGTTCGACTTGTTACGGAGAAAAAAGCGGAACGCCGAATTATGCTAAAGCCTTGGATCCGGCAGGCACAACCGGCCCGAACCACCGCCCGGGCCGTCGTGGAAATACTGCCCGATCTGGGAACCAGCGCCTCGCCCGCCCGTCCACCCGCAGCAACCTCTCCGATTCGGCTGAACACGACTCTTCACCGGAAACCAGGTGGCTGGCGCTACATTCGTCTGCCTGCAGCCGATGCCGTGTTACCCATGCATAACGGACAAAAGATCGCCCTGCTGGCCGAGGACGGCGCTGCGGCAGGGTTCGGAAACGCCATTCTCTCCACTGTAATTAACGGCCGTACAAAAAAACTCATCCTCGGGCTGATTGCGCAGAAAGTTGGCACATTTCCCTGAACCAATCATGATACCCTGGCAGGATCCATGAGGCATTTTCCATGCCGCCGCAACGCCCTTCCTGGCCGTTGATCCGGCTTGCGTCATCTTTTCCGAAATCAGTATTCCTGACCCTCTTGCTGCCACATCTCCTGCTCGAACCTGACCACCCGGTTGCGGCCACCTTCCTTGGCTGCATACAATGCCACGTCGGAAAACTTGACACATTGCCAGAAGCCGCTCGCATCCACGGGGAAAAGCGCTGCCCCGATGGATATGGTCTTTTTCAGTGGTCCGCTTGACGTATGCACCGTGGTGTTTTCCATGCCGGTGCGGATGCGCTCGGCCGTTTGCATCATGTTCTCCTCATCGATATCAGGCAACAGTGCAAGGAACTCCTCGCCTCCGTAACGGACAACAATATCGGACCCCCGAAGCTCTCGGACAATCAGCTCGGAAAGCGACTTCAGCACCTGATCGCCGACATCATGGCCATACTCGTCATTGACTCGCTTGAAGAAATCCACATCAAGCATCAAAACGCCCATCGTGCTGCCGCGGCGCTCCGTGGTAGCAGTTAGATTGCCGACAAAGCTTTCCAGAAAGCGCCGGTTGTACAACCCCGTCATCGGATCCCGCAGTGTGGATTCCTTCAGGGACCGCATCAGCCGCTTCGATTCAATCACCGGGCTCGCCACTGCCATATGGGCTTCGATGGCGGATTGCAACTCGGGAACGCGCTCTTCCTGATCATGACTGAAAACAATCTGCAATACGTTGCCGATGCGGTCGGACAGCATCAGCGGAATGCACAGATGGCAGTCGTCCTCGCACTCGGGTCGGTAGGACGCACAGATATCACTGGCATGACAGGAACAAACACTATGCGCGGTGCGCTTGGCCCGACAATGGCTGGAGTCCGCCACAATCACAGGATCACACCAGAGTTCACGCTCTTCCGGCATGCCCTCGGCAAACACCTTGTGCAGGCGACCGGACTCAGGCTCGATCTCATACAGGCAAAAGCGATCGAGGTCGAAATGCGTTCGCAAAATACGACGCATACGCTGATACACCTCGTGCAGATCCAGATCTTCCTCGATATCCTGTTTAAAGCGTGTCGCGTTCACCATATTGTCCACGATATGCATGGTGCTGGCCAGCAAGTCTCCATGTTCCTTGCTTGAGCGCAGGACGCCTGCGCCGAGGGCGCTGATTTTCTTGCTGATAGCGCCGATGCTGTTTTCCAGCGCCTCGACAAAATGGTTTGTATTGGCGGCGATTTCCCCCACCTCGTCATCACCACGCACGGTTACCCGCTGCGAAAAATCGCCCTCCTTGGCCTTGCCCAGCACAAGCTTGAGTTCATTGGCCGTATCCACCACCGGATTAAGCAGGCGGGCAAGGTAATAGGCCATCATCAGACAAAAGATGGTTGTTAGCAGAATAATGGGCAACATGGCCAGTAGCGCCGCGTCGTGTTCCCGTTCCAGCGAAAAGGTCAGGGTCACCGCACCGTTGACTGTTCCCTCCGGAACTTCGTGGCATTTCATACAATTGATATCATTGAAGCGGCTGGCGATAAATGGAACGGTCACCTTGTATATATTGTGCCTGATATCACGCAGGTCTTCCTCGGGCCTGCCGCTATCGAGCACGGCCTGCTCGATTTCATTTGCCGGTTTCTCACCCTCCATGCCGGGACCGAACTGGTTGATCACCGGCTGTCCCCTAATGACATGCACATTCAACAGACCGGGCACCCGCTGCATGCGGGCAATCAGATCGGCGCGTTCCGAAATAAGCCCTTTTTCCATCTCCTCGGTGAGCGCCACACGCATCATCTCAGCGGCTATTCTTGCCTGGCTGCGCACCGTGTCCAGGCTGTAATAACGAAATGCCAGCAGTGTTGTCACGCTGAACAGCAGAATCATGATGCTCATCGATGCCCAGACGAAAACATTTTTCTTTTTACGCAGATTCATGCTCTTCCCCCCCCCCGGGTGGCAGCATCCCAATCAACATTATTCATAATCGCATCCAGGCCGGCACCTCCAGACTGCGCAGGCGACCGATTACCTCGCGCTGGTACTTCATCAGCAGCTGTTGCAGATGGCTTCGCGTAACATAGTTTGGCCTGATCTCCAGGCCCGCACGCCATTCACCATCCACCTTGCCACACCAACGTACCACGCCCGGCGCACTCAACATTTTGCCATCCGACCGCCAGACACACTCTACCTTCTCGCCCGTTTTCAGCCCGCCTTTCTTCACGGCCACGCCGACACCGCCGGAAAACATCACACCCAGCCCGTAAATGGATGCATCGCGTATGTTGGCCGGATATTTTCTTTTTCCCAGGATATCCACCGGCACAGGCTCGGCCATGCGCACACGCACATATTTCCTTCGCGCAAGCAGATCCGCCTCGACCGCATCCACGCTCAGATACAGCAGATCACCATCGCGTCTTCGTCCACACAACTTCAGACGCATGTCACCTTCCCGCGATACATAAGCAGTCCGCAAATCATTCGAAGCAACAAAGACCAGGACTGCCTCGGGCGAAAAAACGACAATAACACCGTTTTCCGTTACCTCTTTCACTTCCAGCCCGGCACGAACGGGAATTTCCTTGAAGTAATTGTGTAGATCAATGCGTCGCGAGCGCAACCATTCCATCCTGGCCTCGGCCAGGCACCTGGCCCTGCGCTCCGCTTTCAGGGCGTGCTCCCAGCGCCTTTCCGCCTCACGTACAACAGCGGTT
>CAZROR010000003.1:0-55845 GCA_964601765.1 uncultured Zetaproteobacteria bacterium | reverse complement strand
CTGGTACCGGCGTCTTTCGCCTGGAAAAGCGTTAACCCGGGCTTCTCGTGAGACCATAACAGAGCATTGGACTCACAGTATTCCATTTCCGGTGGCATCAGGAAGATTCGAGCCTGGTTCAGTGACTCTTATGACTGAAATATAGGGCCAATGAAACCAGCAGAACACCACCACCCATATAGAGGATGTTCAGCGGGTTATCAAAGGTGACCTTCAGAACATTCTTGAAAAACACAACCACCAGAATCATCAGAATGACCTTGCCCAGCCGGTCCTTCAGGTCATCGAGGCTGGAGATCATCAGAATATTGCTGGATCGCTTATCCCCCTTGGCAATGTCAATCTCGCTGATAAACAGCTCATACATACCCATCGCGAAAATCAGCAGTACGGTAGCCAACAGGAAGTCATCAACTGCAGTAATGATTTTTGCCACTGCGCCCACATGAAAATGTGGAAAATCCATGCCAAGCACGGTCATCTGAATGAAGTTCCACACGAGTCCCGCGATATCCATCGTCGCCAGGGCAAACAACAGGAAAGCACCCGCGAGAGCAGAAACAACAGCCAGCAGAACAATAAAGCGTGAACTCCAGAGAAAACGCTCAAACCAGGCCTCAAGTATGTTCATCATTCTCTCTCCTTATAGCCACTGGCCGCGACAATCGTACCGGCTTCACGTCATCAGGACTACGGCCATGACCCTAATCCCATGCGGACAAGTTCAGGTTCGTCACCACACAAATCAACGACTGTTGTTGGCACCAGTCCACACCAGCCTGCATCCAGCACAACAAAGGACTGGCCATGAAACCGGGTGATAAACTGCTCGGGGTCTGTGGCCGGGAACTCTTCCCCCGGAAACTGTAAGGTGGTCGAAAGGAGAGGCCGGCCCAGCTCGGCAAGCAGCATGGCGCAGACAGGATGCTCAGGAATACGAATACCGATATCGCGACGTTTACCGAAAACCCGGCGTGGCAATGTAGACAGAGCAGGCAAAATAAAGGTATAGGGACCGGGTAGCAGCCGGCGCAGGATGCGGTATGCCTGATTGTCCATGCGTACATGTTGTGCTGCCTGCGAAAGGCTCTCACAAACAAGCGACCATAAATGAGCATGATCCAGTTGGCGCAGCCGATAGATGGCCGCCTGCGCATCGGCTGCACCGGGAAGACACATCAGGGCATAGGTGGATTCTGTCGGCACAACAGCAGGCAGCCCCTGAGCCAGCAATGCCACAGCTCGCCTAATCTGTCGAGACTGCGGCCGCTCCGGCTGCACGCGCAAGCACTCAAGTGTAGACAAGATCAGAGATTGGGGAGAAGGCCCTCAAGCACTTTTCTGACACCTTTTGCCCCCCCATCCTTTCTGATTTCATTGATCACACCCTGCACATTTTCCATCAGATCCTGAATGTTCATCTCCAGCTTGACCATCGGGCTGGCAATCGGGCCGACAAGGTGAATGGGTACCGTCATGCCCTTGCGCACACCGGCTGTATCCCCCTGGCCTGTTGCCGCCCCGATCAGGCGTGGCCTGATATGGTAATCCATTGACTGGCGTGTCAGATCAATCCGGCCGTGGCCTGTCAGCCTGAAACGTGGTGAGGCCATGAACAGATCATCATTCTTCACAACACCATTGTTGATGACAAAACTTCCCACGAGCTGAGAAAACTCGGTCAGCTTGGGGCCTGTATCACGGCCCAGCATTCTGAGCCGCCGCAACATGCCCGGTACATCAAAGCCGTGGACCTGCCCATCACGCACCCTGATATTTCCGGTACCCGAAAGGGTGTTCAGTGCCGCATCCGGGAGCAAGCCGCTACCCGTCAGATTCAGGTTGACCTCGGCCACTCCACTTAATAAATCCCTCCCGGTCAGCGCAGAAATGACCGGGCGCAGACGCACGCCTGTAGCCACCGATGATTCTGTCCATCGCACCGGATACCGTGCGACATTTAATGTGGTATGCTCTCGTACCTGTCCACCAGATAACTCAAATGTCAGGGGAGCAAGCTCAAACTTTCCCCGCTTGCCAGTCAGGTTTGCGCGTACGTGTTTAAGCTCCAGGCCGTGCAGAAATAGCTGTTCCACCTGCACCTGTGCCGCCACACGCCATGCTGCCAGGAAACGCAGATCTGGCTCGGGTGTACCTGTCATATCACCCTGAACCAGCTCACGTGAAATAACATCGCCTGCATCGGCGGGGATAGACGCCACTGCTTTTCTCTGCGATATAACAGGTTCCGGATCTGATATCACGGCTGCCCGGTGGGCTGTCGAGGGTGTAATCAGGGTGCCAGCTTGATCCTGATCAGGCCTTGACTGAACCGGTTCAGTTGTTACTGAGGGTATACGCGGACGTTTCGGAGCTGGAATCCAGGGGCTGATATGGAGCATACCTGCGGCAATACGCAGCCGGATATCAGGGCTATCACCAAAGCGAACGATACCTGAGGCCTGTACGAGTTCACCATCCAGGAGCAACTGAAAATCACGGAGATCAAGGTGCTTTGCATTGCCTGAAAACAGCATACCCAGCTTCAGATGCTGCCATGGCGTGGTGTGGCCTGCATAAAGTGTATCCACACGAGGAAACCATGTCATCAGCATCTTGCGACTGAGTGCTGGTGTACTGAGCCTTATCTCATATTCAATACCGTCTTTCCCCGGTTGCAGCCGTCCACGCACCTGTGCGGCTTCCTCACCATCAACAGTCAGGCGCACAGAGCGAAGCATTGTCTTTCCGGCCGATGGTGCCTCAAGCTTCCAGTGCACAGCAATATCACGCCCCATGGTCATATGGGCCGTTCCGGCCGATAGACGCAGCCCATCCGGCCGTTGCTCAAATTTGGCATCTATATCGAAGACCAGGTCATGGTACGGAGCCAGCTGCGGCACGTAGACGGCAAAAGCGCCGACAGTAAGGCCTTTTGCCTTCAAGTGTGCCTGAACAGGCAGCCTTGCCATATCCATAGCGCTAAAATCACGGACCGGCCCAAGCTGTCCTTCCAGACTGAACCCGCTGTCGCCAATCCGGCCGGTCAGACGTACAGGGATCGGGCTATCCAGGCGCACCGAATCCATGGCAAGTTCCAGTGATGAAATGTCGGCGTACGAGCCCGTAGCTGCATCGTTCCAGCTTAACTCGCCATGATGGATACTGACGGCTTCGGCTGTAAGAGCGGCCAGGGCAAATCCGGCCGGGCCAGGGCTGGCCGGTGCGGGTACGGCCTTTGCCGGAGGTGGCGAACCGGTGACAGGAGGTACGAACCCGGCTGCTGCCTCATTCTGCCAGTTGCCGACCCCCTCGCTATTGCGCTCCAACGTCAGGTGTGGCGACTCCAACACAAAGCGCCTGATTTCTATTCGCTTGCTAAACAGGGGTAGTAGTGCCATTTCCACGTCGAGGCTCTTGATAGTCAGAAATGGCTGGCTGGAGAATCCCTCCCTGTTTGCGATTTTCACATCCTCGAGTCGTACTCCTACCCAGGGAAACAGCGAGGCACTGATATCTCCAATCTCAACCTGACGTCCGATCGCCTGTTCGGCCTGGCGGGCAATCATGGGCTTGAAGTTGCCGGCATCGATAAAAAATGGAGCCAGCATCAGCAGCACCACGGTGATCCCCAGGATCAATAGGCTGAACTTGACAGTTTTCCTGACGTTTCCAGGCATACGGGCTCCTTGCAAACAAGCGAAAGCTATCGTGTACGAGCCATTGCTGTGACGCAAGAGGGGAAATGTGCCCTCAGGCCGGGAAATGTATGTACAACAGCCGTGGCGCCAGCCGTCAACAATGCATCCGCGCCTGCTGCACCATATGTCACACCCAAAGCGCGCACCCCACCAAGCCCGGCCATCTGCATGTCAAAGCAGGAGTCTCCAACCACAGTTGTCCGCATAGGGTTCACACCTGTTTCATCCATGCATTCCAGCACCATGGCGGGATGTGGCTTGGATGGGCAGATATCCGCCGTGCGCCATACCAAAAACAAATCACGCAACTGGTGTTGCTCCAGGGTGCGCATCAGGCCACGATGGGATTTGCCGGTAACCACACCAAGCCAATAACCGTCTTCCTTAAGTGCCATGAGTATCTCGCGCACACCGGCATAGAGCTGGCTCTCGTCAGGTATCGAGCCATACCGCTGCCTGTAACTGGTAACAATACGCTCCCTCAGTTCATTATCAGTGACGGGCAAAAGCCTGCACACGGCTTCAGTCAGGGACAGGCCAATCACCGCCCTGATATCAGCCACAGGTGGCGGCTGCAGCCCATGCTCCTCGAATGTCTGCTGCATCACATGCATAATGTGGCCATGTGAGTCCACGAGCGTGCCATCACAATCAAACAGAATAAGGTGTGGTTCCACGTTTCCCAGTCCTTTCACAGCAGCGCATCATGCCTGTCATAAGCCCACAATAGCGGAGCCCATCCTGTCAATGCTGGATGATTTTCCATGAACAAGCAGTTAAAGTATCGCCATCCGGGGGCCGTAGCTCAGTTGGGAGAGCGTCACGTTCGCAATGTGAAGGTCAGCGGTTCGATCCCGCTCGGCTCCACCAGAAACATACAGGGCCCACACTTGGGCCCTTGCTTTTTCTCTCTTCGTGGCTCAGGCCTTCAGACTAGCCTCGATCTTGCATACGCGTCTTTCCTGATGGACAGGAACAGCCAGCCTGAACACAAGACGCCAAAAGCCGGACTCATGGACAAAATAGCTGCTTCTGTCCGCAGTCCGCACCAATAGCCCACGACGATAACATGCCACTGCAAAATCGGGTGTGAAGGCAAAGTGTTTTGCTATTTCTCTGGCACGTCGAATGTCCATGGTCCAAGTCTCCGTATCAGCACGATATCACCGTCCACGGCTTATCTTGCCGCCATCGACATTATCATGCTGTGATGGATATCAACCCAAACCCACCAGACAAAAATAACGATACAGGGCACCAGCAGCACAAAGAGGCACAGGCTGCGCACGGCTACGGACGATGAACAAATCTCCGTGCAAGCCGGGGTCTATGCACCATGCGATAAACAATGCGATCACTCCCGATATACGCGATCCCCAGAATAAACACACCAATCATCACGATCCCGCCACCCCCGATCTGTATATCGGGATCGCCCCCGTCAAACCATGTCACAAGGACAACGGCCAGGGCAGAAAGGCCGAGCGTAATCCCGGCAAAGGACATGGTTCTGACCTTCTTCATGCGTTTTCTATGCTTTTTACTGAGGCTTTCCTTTGTCTCCAAGTCCCCCTCCTTGTGAGCGCCTGCCCGCCACACTGTGAGGCAACACCCTGACGTCAAAATATGAAGTGACTCGTATCACACCATACAGATCAGCACTTCTTGATCGGGCTTGCGTGCAGACCGCATTCGGCCACGCCCTCCTCGTTTTCCCACCACCACCGCCCGGCCCTGGGATCTTCTCCAACTGCTATGGCACGTGTGCATGGTGCGCAACCAATCGAAGGGTAGTGCTTGTCATGCAGGGCATTGTACGGCACATCATGAGCACGGATATACGCCCACACCTCATCCCCGGTCCAGTCGATTAACGGGTTAAACTTCTTGATACCAAAGTGTGCATCATCCTCAACTGCGGCCATGCTCTGTCGGGATCCGGCCTGCTCGCGGCGCAGCCCCGTCACCCAGGCCCGCATGCCGGTCAGGGCACGTTTCAAAGGATGTATTTTGCGAATCTCACAACACAGTTTCCTGTTCTCAACGCTGTGATAGAAAAGGTTCACCCCCCGCTCACACACCATGCGCTCGACCTCGGCCGCATCGGGAAAATAAATACGGATAGCAATACCATATTTTTCGCGACAGGCAGCCATGACATCATATGTTTCCTGGGGCAACCGCCCTGTATCCAGTGAAATCACGCCTATACGGGGTGCATGCCGGCTGATCAGATCAAGCAGCAGCACATCCTCGGCACCAAAACTACATGCAAAAACGATGTCCGGGGCATAATCCGCCTCGGCCTGCTTTAGTATCACTATGGTGCGCTCCAGTTTCTCCTGCACGGCCCGACTCCTTCTCATGCGATTCAGCCAAAGCATATCAGCTCACACAGGATCTGGCCCACCCTTTCCCTGTAAGGCTGTTCCGAAACAGCCCCTTTCGTGCCATATGTACGATTGTTGAACTTCAATCATGACAATATATAGTGTTGCATATGGTGGAGGTTGCATGCTGGCACTCGAGGGAGCCTGAATGATCACTGCGGCCCAGCAGGCGCTTGTTCGCTATCACGCGATCAGCAAAACGCAGCTTCACGAGGCAAAAATCAACAAGCAGAAATATGGTGGTTCCCTCCTCAAGCACATTCTCACCCTGCATGGTGTTAACCAGGAACGCGTTGTTCGTGTCCTCTCGATCGTTTACAAAATTCCCATTCTGAACCCGAAAAACGTCTCGCCGGACAAGGAGCTGATTGCATTATGCACTGAAAAGCTCTGCATGCAGATTGGTTTTATGCCGTACAAAATTGTCGGCAGATACCTCGTTGTCGCCATGGTCGATCCACTTGATCTCGATAAGGTTGATCTCATCGGCGCCAAAACAAACAAGCCCATCCATGCCGTCTTCATCACACCGGCAAACCTTGACCAAAAACTCCAGGAGTGGTTCGGAGGCACGGCGCTGGAATTCAGCGACCTGATCGATGAGGAAGAGTGCATTGATGCCACACCCGAGAAGCAGCCATCGCTGGACCTGGAATCAGAGCTGAAACGTGGCGCTGAGAAATCCCCAATTGTGCAGATGGTCAACAAGATGTTGATTCGTGCCATGCGCGCGGGCAGCTCGGACCTGCACATCGAACCGGCCGAAGACATGAGCACCATCCGCACACGTATTGACGGCAAGCTGTGGATTATGTCCCGATTCAAGTCATCTGCCCATGCCAAGGTGGTTGCCCGCATCAAAATCATGGCCGGGCTGGATATTGCCAACACCATGACACCTCAGGATGGCCGCGCACGAATCAAGTTTGCCGGACGTGTCGTCGATTTGCGTATTTCCCTGCTGCCGGCTATCCACGGAGAAAAGATTGTCATCAGGCTGCTGGATAAGGAAGCCATTTCAATGGATATCGAAAAGCTCGGCTTCGAGCCGGATATGGAAGAAAAAATCAAGGCAATCATCCACCAGCCCACCGGCGCTGTTCTTGCCACCGGCCCCACCGGAAGCGGTAAGTCCACATTGCTGTATTCATTCGTTCGACGTCGAAACAGCGAGGAAGCAAACATCATCACCATTGAAGACCCGGTTGAATATGAAATTCCCGGCATCAACCAGATCAACGTCAACGAGAAAACCGGCCTGACCTTCCCGGCTGCACTACGATCGATCCTGAGGCAAGATCCGGATGTTGTCATGGTGGGTGAAATCCGTGACAGCGAAACTGCCAGCATCACCCTGAAGGCCGCCCAGACCGGACACATGGTTTTTTCCACCCTGCACGCCAATGATGCCCCTGCCACGATCACACGGCTGCAAGAAATGGGTATTGAGCGCTCTGTCCTGGCCTCCTCACTCAGCATGGTCATCAATCAGCGCCTTGTCCGGCGGCTATGCATTCACTGCAAGGATCCCGCTGAGATTGATCCTCATGTGAGGGATCGCTTCGGCATTCCCGGCGGCATCCAGTTCTACAAAGGGCGCGGCTGCGGCAAATGCATGGGGCTGGGATATGCCGGCCGGCTTGGCATTTATGAGGTGCTCATTATTGACGATGAAATCGAGCTGCTCATCACCAATGGTGCCAGCGGTAGTCAGATACGCGAGGCAGCCAGGCGTGCCGGCATGCGCACCCTCTTTGAAAGCGCTATCAGCAAGGCGCTCGCAGGTCTGACAAGCCTGGAAGAGGTGGAACGGAACATACCTGCTCCGGTCCGCTTCGATATGGCGACATTTGTCCGGCAGCAAAGCATCCGCGCCGTACCGCCGGAGGGTGCCATGCCAGCCCACTCTATCCCTGGTACCAAAACCCCAGCTCCTCCCAGGCAGAATGTCGTTTCACTGCGCACCCACGGCCCCGTGCAAACAAAGAGCATGCTGCCAGGCGTCCTTGTGGTGGACCCATCCACAACGCGTTTCACCCTGCTGAGTGATATTCTCGAGGCCACCGGGAAATATGTGGCCGTGCACGTTAAAAGCGGAGAAATGGCCTGGAAGCGAATTTTCTCGGATAAGCCACGCATGATCATTGCCAATCATGACCTTCCGGGAATCAGTGGCTTTCAGCTCGTGAATAAGATACGCAAACATCAGGCCATGGCCGATGTGCCCATACTGCTGCTGACCGAGCATGAGGCAGATCCAAAAACGCTGAACTGTGGCGCTGATGCCTTCATCCCGCAGCCGATCAAGCCGGCCCTGTTCCTCGCCCAGGTCAATGCCACGATAGGCGCCTATACACGCATGAGCCTTGTCATGGAGGCCAGCGAACAGCTCTCACGTCACTGGCCGGGCCTGGAACCGGGGAATCCCGCCTAAATCTCGTTCAGGCGGCCTATGGCTGCCTCGATTTCTCCCGCCTTGTCACGCAGAGTGTCCAGTTCAGCTTCAACCCGGGCGACGATCTCAGCTGGCGCATTCTGTCGAAACTTCGGATTCCCCAGCTTCGTTTCAAGCTTGGCGATTTCTTTGTCCAGCTTGGCACGCTGCCTGCCAAGGCGGCCAAGCTCCTCTTCAACATCAACAAGGCCTGCCAGCGGCAGAAAAACCGTTGCATCCGCCAGCGGTGCCACGGCTGCACCCTGAACCTCTTCGCCGGCATCGAGCCAACGCAGCTTCTCAAGCCGGGCCAGGCTGCAAATCAATGCAGCCTGGCTTTTCAGGCTGGTACGCACGGCATCCCCGCAGGCAATCACGGCAATGATGCGCTTGGCTGGCTTGACATCCATTTCTCCACGGATCGAGCGAATGGCAGAGACCACCTCCCACACGTGCCGCATCCGTTCAGCCACCGCGGCGGCCCCGGCATCCGGTGCACCGGGCCGCTTCCAGGCTGCGGTAACAAGACAGGCTGCTTCCCCGTGTAACTCCTTCCATAAGGCCTCGGAGATAAAGGGACAGAACGGATGCAGCAGTCGCAGCCAGCCATCCAGCGCGGTAAGCATGGTCACCTGCGTCTCCAGCCTTGCGGAAGCATCCTCTCCATACAGCGCCACCTTGGCCGCTTCAATATACCAGTCACAGTAGATGCCCCAGATAAAGTTATACAGGCATGCCGCAGCCTCGTTGAAGCGGTAATCTGTTAGCGCAGCATCGACCCCGCGTGCACAGTCATCGAGCTCATGCAAAATCCACCGGTTTACATCAGCAGCAGGGGCAATATCCGGATCCGGTTTGGCATCTCCCCGGTTCATAAAGACGAAGCGAGCTGCGTTCCATATCTTGTTCATGAAGTTCCGGTTCTGCTCAATGCGCGACTCATCAAGCTTCACATCCCGGCCGGCAGTTGCCATATGGGCCAATGTAAAGCGTAGCGCATCGGCACCATGGCGGTCGATCATTGCAAGCGGATCGATCACATTACCCTTGGACTTGCTCATCTTCTGACCAGCTGCATCCCGGATCAGGGCATGAATGTAGACATGGCGAAACGGTACTTCACCAGTGAACTTCAGCCCCAGCATGATCATGCGTGCTACCCAGAAAAAAATGATGTCAAAACCGGTCACCAGAACATTCGTGGGATAAAAGGTCTCGAGTTCATGTGTCTTCTGGGGCCAGCCAAGCGTGGAAAACGGCCACAGGCCGGAAGAAAACCACGTATCCAGCACATCCTCATCCTGACGGATGGATGTGCCGCCACAACCGCTACAGCGCTCCGGCATGTCGGCGCTTACTGTAATGTGGTCACACTCAGCACAAAACCAGGCCGGAATGCGGTGCCCCCACCACAGCTGACGGGAAATGCACCAGTCCTGAATATTGTGCATCCACTCAAAATAGGTCTTTTCCCAGTGCCTGGGCACAAACCGGATATCCCCACATTCAACGGCCTTGATGGCCGGTGCTGCCAGAGGCTTGATGTCCACGAACCACTGGTCAGTCAGGTATGGCTCCAGCACTGCATGCGAACGATCACCACGACCCACCTTATGCACATGCTCCTCGATCTTGTGCAGCACACCCGCGGCATCGAGATCGGCGACGACATGTTCACGCGCCTCATAGCGCTCCATACCCCGATACTTTTCCGGAATTGGGTCGTCCGCCAGCAGGTGTGCGCGAGAATCAAAAATATTGATGACAGCAAGCCCATGCCGACGGCCCACATCATAATCATTGAAGTCATGTGCCGGAGTGATCTTCAGGCATCCCGTGCCAAACTCGGGATCCACATAATCATCCGCAATCACGGGAATGGTACGGTCCGTCAGCGGCAGGTGAACCTGCCTGCCAATCAGGTGCTGGTAGCGCGCATCCTCGGGGTGTACGGCCACGGCTGAATCTCCAAGCATCGTTTCAGGCCGCGTTGTAGCCACAATGAGGTGCTTGGCCGGATCATCCGCAAGCGGATAGCAGACATGCCACAGGTGCCCCCGCTCTTCCTCATACACTACTTCCAGGTCGGAGACGGCCGTCTCCAGCACCGGATCCCAGTTGACCAAGCGCTTGCCACGATAGATCAGGCCCTCATCATACAGCCGCACAAAGACCTCGCGCACTGCGGCGGAAAGGCCTTCGTCAAGGGTAAATCGCTCACGTGACCAGTCGCAGGATGCCCCAAGGCGCTTGAGCTGATTGATGATGGTACCGCCACTTTTTTCCTTCCACTCCCATACCCGATCCAGGAAACGCTCGCGCCCCAGATCACGGCGATGTTCGCCACGTTCATCCAGCAGTCGCTCCACAACCATCTGTGTGGCGATTCCGGCATGGTCTGTTCCTGGTTGCCAGAGGGTCTGGCAACCACGCATCCGTTGCCAGCGAATCAGCACATCCTGCAGGGTATAGGAGAAAGCATGGCCCATGTGCAGGCTGCCTGTGACATTCGGCGGGGGAATCACGATACAGTAGGACTCCTCAGCCGGCCTTGGTGCAAACACATCACTGGCCAGCCACGACTCACTGATGGCGGGCTCAATGGCCTGCGGGTCGTACCCCGATACAAGTCTGTTCTTCGTCATGAGAATGTTTCCGGTTTACTTATATTGGCTGGTTGTGACCCGGGTCCAGCTCGGCCAGGCGCTCCATCAGGCTTTCCTCGACAAGCAGGGGGATCTGCTCCGCCAGCCGGGCGGCAACATCTGCTGAAACCCGTTGTGCCAGGTCGGCCCTTGCCTGCTCATCCTGCAGCACAAGTGCAGTCCTGGCGCCGGACGCTGTCTTGCGCCCGTGTTTTTCCAGCCAGGCTGCGTCCGCCTGTTCGGTTTCTGGCGACTGGATATCCGACTCTTCCGGCACCTCTTCCGCCGATGCAGGCGCCGACTGTTCGGATGACAGATCCTCATCCAGCATATCCTCGGAAAGCAGGAGTCGGCGTGGGCCGGCCTCGGAGATATCAGGAGGTGCATCAGCCGCAGCAGATTCATCAAATATCTCGCCTTCTTCACCCTCACCATCCGACGTATCGGGTGCTGCACGCTGAACCAGCTCTCCCGGCTGCGGTTTCTGATCCGTTACAGGCTCGACCTCGATCTCTTCCTCAACGTCGCTGTCGCCAGCATCCATGTCCGGCAGCATTTCCTCGGTTTCCTGCTTCTCGGCGGGCCTTTTCTCGCCATCATCGAAGCCTTCTCGCAACAAATGGTCGAGACTGTTCAGAATATGCTCGATATCGTCTTCTTTTGGCATCAACGCATGATACGGCAGCCAGGCATCCCGGCCAAGGTTATTTGTTTTCCCCGCCTTTGGCACCAAGGTACTCTGGCTCCATGCCGAGCTGACGATAGGTACGGAAGCGCTCTCTTGCCGCCTGTTTCAGTCCTTCATCCCAGCCATCCACAAAATCCACGATATGCGCAAAACCGGAAAGATCGGGCGGCACCTCAGTGCCACCATTGATGAGCACCACAGCCTTGTTGTCACGTACAATGCCGGTCGCAAGCAAGATAGGCTGTTCGGCGTTGGCCGCCACATCCTCACAGGCCACTCCATGGGCGAGAAACGACTCCGGATGAATGGTCCACAGGCGTTCGTTCAGCGCAGCCATAAACGTGGCATCCGGGCACAACACGAGCACATGTGGTTCCAGCCGGCCTCGGCGTAACAGAAGTGCAGCAATACCTTCCACGCGGTCTGGCCGATCCAGCCGCCCGAAATACACCTTAGTATCCATGTCGCCTCCTTGTGCGGAGCAGATATACCAGCGCAATCAGCGCCACGACCCAAGCCAGCGGCTGCGCCGTTGCCGGCTGGATCCGGTAGCCCAGCCCAAGTATGGCAGCCTCCACCATGAACAGGAGGGCAACGGTCTTCCACACCCAGTCCGATTTCTCCCATTCCCATCCCGGCACCTCCTGAAGCCAATGCCAAATGGCCCACATGCAGACCATGCCGATGCCAAGGCCAGCACAAACATCCAGAGGGAAATGCACGCCACCGTAGATACGGCCATAGGCGGCCAACAGAGCAAAGGCCGAGAAGCCCCAACAGCGCCAGTCCCTGATGCCAAACAGGTATCCGGCAAGGACAATCAATACACCCAGTGAGGCGGCGTGGCCGGACGGAAAGCTGTGCGCTCGCAACACGTCACCAAGCACATGCACGTGCTCAAGCACGGCAGCAGGCCGAGGTATATCTACGAACCGCTTCAACAATTGGGTAATCAGCCCTGAGAAAATGAAGGCAAGCAGGCCGGCAAGCCCCGGACGAAACCGCCACAGCATCACGCCCGTACAGACCACGGCGACAACCAGCCCATCGCCAAGTCCGCTGACCGCACCAAAGAAGGCATCAAATGCAGGTGTGTGAGCGCCGTTGATGCGCTGGAAAATCGCAAGGTCGAAACCGGTCAAGTCACAACCACGCTGGCCGGAGTATCAACTTTCCGATTATAGGCATACCCGGAAGGAAATGCCCTGCTCCATACGCATCCATCATGCGCGGATGCCAGACAGGTAATCAAGCATCAGGCGCACGCCGGCACCAGTCGCCCCCTTGACAGAAATATCCGTGCCCTTCATGTTCCAAGCCGTACCGGCGATGTCCAGATGCGCCCATGGAATGTCATTCACAAAGCGTGACAGAAAACATGCCGCTGTAATCGTTCCTGCGCCGCGACCCCCGATATTCTTGACATCGGCGATCTCGCTCTTGATCAGTTCCTGGTATTCCTCATACATCGGCAGCCGCCAGGCCCGATCATGTGTGTGTCTGCCCGAGCGCTCGAGTGCCGTGAGAAGTGCATCATTGTTGCCCAGCAGGCCTGAAGCCTCCGCTCCCAGTGCAATCACACAGGCACCGGTCAGGGTAGCAAAGTCTATGATCTGTCCTGGTTTGTGCTCGGCGGCATAGGCCAGTGCATCGGCCAGGATAATCCGCCCCTCCGCATCGGTGTTAACCACCTCGATGGTAACCCCTTTATAAGATCTGACGATATCCCCCGGCTTGTAGGCTGAGGCACCAAGCAGGTTCTCCGTGGAAGCAATCACCCCGAGCAGATTGACCGGCAGGTCAAGCGCACAAACCGCACGAAAAACACCCAGAACCGCTGCAGCCCCACACATATCGAACTTCATTTCATCCATTTGAGCAGGCGGCTTGATGCAGATACCACCGGCATCAAAGGTGAGCCCCTTGCCAACCAGGGCAATGGGTGCGCTTTCCGCTGTGCCGCCCCGATAATCCAGCACAATGAACCTCGGCTCCTTGGCTGAACCCTGATTTACAGCCAAAAGCCCTGCAAAACCAGCTGCTTCAATAGCCTTCTTGTCCATGACCGTCACCGTGAGATTAGGATGCTCAAGGGCAGCAGACTGCTCTCCAAGATATTCGGGTGTACAGACATTACCGGGCTCGTTGGCCAGATCACGAGCAAAGTTGGTCCCCAGGCAAACGCCTCTGGCACTGGCTACAGCCGCTTCCGCCGCCCCCAGGTCGCGCCGGGATTCCACCATGATGGTCACCGAGCGCAGTTCGCGTTGATTCTTCTTTTCTTCTGTTTTGTATTGCTCGAACCTGTACAGCCCCAGCCAGACACCCTCAGCCAAGGCCTGCACCTTATCCGCCACACTCACACCGCGCACAGACAGTTCGCTCAGAAACAGCGATACGTCACGCGCCCCTCCCTTTTGCAAATGGCGTGCTACCTTGGCGGCAAGCCTGCGCAGCTTGTGCAAGTCAAGTTTTTTCTCGCTTCCCGCACCAATCAAAAGTACCCGTGGTGCAAACATTCCCGGCACATGGTACAGGGTGCCGATATCGCCGAAGTCACCGGAATGATCAAACTTGCGCAGGTATTCGGTAAGTGCCCGGCCGCTGGCGGTATTAGCCGCCCTGCCGGATGCGCCGAGCTTGCGCCCTTCCAGTAGTGGAATAACGACAGCATCACCGCGCTGCTTGACCACCGAACCTGACTTGACATGAATCTCAACCATCATTGCCTCCAACCCCGCTGAAATTGAGAAAATCGCGGAAATAATAAAAAAAGTAAATTTTGCGCATAAATCTAAATCCTATCATCAGCCCCGGCGTTCTCAACAAAGCAAAGGGCCGCCCCAGACGGGGCGGCCCTGACATGGGAAGTCTCGGACGTAATCAGACCGAGTAGTACAGATCGAACTCGATGGGATGCGGACGCAGCTTCAGCTCGTTCACCTCTTCCATCTTCAGCCCAATGTAGGCATCGATGGCATCGTCATCCATCACACCGCCTGCCTTGAGGAAGTCGCGATCAGCATCCAGGGCATTGAGCGCCTCCTCAAGAGAACCCGCAACAGTCGGCAGGTTTTCAGTCTCTTCCGGCGGCAGATCGTACAAATTCTTGTCCGACGGATCACCGGGGTCGATCTTGTTGGCAATGCCATCGAGCCCCGCCATCAACATAGCCGAGAAAGCAAGATACGGGTTACCGGATGAATCCGGGAAACGTACCTCAATCCGCTTCGCCTTGTCCGAATTGACCACCGGAATCCGGATCGAGGCCGAACGGTTGCGGTTCGAATAGGCAAGCATCACCGGCGCCTCGAAGCCCGGCACCAGCCGCTTGTAGGAGTTCGTGCTCGCATTCGTGAACGCATTCAGCGCCTTGGCATGCTTGATGATGCCACCGATATACCACAGGGCTTCCTGTGAAAGCCCGGCATACTTATCACCAGCGAACACATTCTTGTCCCCGTTCCAGAGCGACTGGTGCGTGTGCATGCCAGTGCCATTGTCATTGAACACGGGCTTCGGCATGAACGTGGCGGTCTTGCCATGTGCGTCGGCCACATTGTGAACCACATACTTGAACCACTGCAGACGATCCGCCGTCTCGATCAACGGCCCGAACCTGAAGTTGATTTCATTCTGGCCCGAGGTCGCCACCTCGTGATGGTGACATTCCACCTCCAGACCGACATCCTGCATGACAAGAGCCATGTCGTTGCGGATCTCCTGCAGGGAGTCAACCGGCGGCACGGGGAAATAACCGCCCTTTACCTTTGGCCTGTGCCCTGTGTTGCCCTCCTCATAGCGCTTGCCCGAGTTCCAGGCGGCTTCCTGCGACTCAATTTCATAGCCCGCGCTGCCCATTTCATTGTGGAAGTAGACAGAGTCGAAAACGAAAAATTCGGCCTCCGGACCAAACAATACCGTATCACCAGCGCCACAGGACTTTGTATAGGCCAGCGCCCGCTTGGCAATGCTGCGCGGACAGCGGCTGTAATCCTGACCGGTCACGGGGTCAATAATGGATCCAGTGAGCACCAGCGTGCTTGCCTCGAAAAACGGGTCGATCTGCGCACTGTCCGGGTCCGGCACGATAGCCATGTCCGAGTTGTTGATATCGCACCAGCCCGCAATCGAGGAGCCGTCAAAGGCAAACCCCTCTTCGAAGCTGTCCTCTGAAAGCTGGCTGATCGGGAAGGATACATGTTGCCACTTCCCCTTCGTGTCAGTGAAGCGAAGATCGAGAAACTCGACTTCATGCTCCTTCACCATATCAAAAACCTTTTTTACTGAATCACTCATCATCCTCTCCTTTTCCAGGTGAAATTTTATTATCCCAACCATGTATCCGGTTAGATGGCCTCATGGTCACGCTCGCCGGTGCGAATACGGACCGCCTGCTCCACCGGCAGCACAAAAATCTTGCCATCACCGATTTTCTCGGTGCGGGCCGCCTTGATTATTGCCTCGATCGCTGCTTCGACCTGATCCTCGGCAACAACAGCTTCTACTCTAACCTTAGGCAAAAAGTCCACCACATATTCGGCACCGCGATAGAGTTCGGTATGGCCTTTCTGCCTGCCGTATCCCTTCACCTCGGTCACCGTCATGCCATGAATGCCAATCTCGCCCAGGGCATCCTTCACATCATCAAGCTTGAACGGCTTGATGATAGCCTCGATTTTTTTCATTGCATCCTCCTGTTCAAGATACCTGTGCCTCCCATTCCCTAAACCCATGCGTGATCGGGAAGCGCCGATCACGACCAAAGGCCTTTTGCGTGATTTTCACGCCCGGCGGGGCCTGCCGTCTCTTGTATTCCGCTGCATGCAGCATACCGACAACATGTCTGACCACTGTCAAATCAAATCCCCGTTCGGCAATCTGCTCCGGCCCAAGCTGCTGCTCGATGTATGCCTCCAGAATTGCATCCAGCACGGCATATTCCGGCAACAAATCAGCATCCGTCTGATTCGGCCGCAGCTCGGCCGATGGTGGCTTAACCAGCGTGTTTTGCGGCACGCGCTCCCCTTTCGCGTTCAGGTGCCGTGCCAACTCAAATACCTGTGTTTTATACACATCCTTCAATACCGCGAAACCGCCCGCCATATCACCATACAGTGTCGCATAGCCGACAGCCATCTCGCTTTTGTTGCCGGTGGACAACAGCATGCGGCCCGTCTTGTTGCTGACAGCCATCAGCAGCAGACCCCGAATGCGAGCCTGCACGTTTTCCTCCGTCACATCCGGCGTAGCCAGACCCCACTCGGCAAATACCCCCGCCAGTGTCGACTCAACCGCCCGCACAGCATCCTCGATCGGTAGCTGAATCACCTGCATGCCCAGATTGGTGGCCAGCGCCTCGGCATCTGCAACCGAATGGCTGCTCGAATACCGTGAGGGCATTATCACCCCCAGAACGTTCTCAGGCCCCAACGCCTCACAGGCCAGCACGGCCGTCACCGCCGAATCGATGCCGCCCGAGAGTCCCAGCAGCGCCTGCGTACAACCGTTGCGCCGCACATAATCGTGCACACCAAGCACCAGTGCGCGCCTGATCTGCTCCACGGGTACTGGCATGTCCGTTACATCTCCGCAAGCCGCAGCCACATCAACGCACAGCCAGGCAGGCTCAAACAACGGGGCCCTAGCCAGCAGCTTACCTTCAGCCGCAACCGCATGACTGCCACCATCAAACACAACCTCGTCCTGGCCACCAACGGGGTTCACATACAACACCGGTGCTGAAAACTGGCATGCCCGCCTGGCCATCAGGCCCTCGCGCTCGGCCTGTTTGCCCACGTGAAATGGCGAGGCATTCAGGTTCAGCAATACATCATGCGCCTCAGTCGCCGCTTTGGCGGCCACGGCATCATTCCACAAATCCTCACAAATGCCGACACCGATATGCCAGCCATCCACCTCAAACACCCCCCGGCCCTTGCCGGGGATGAAATACCGGTGCTCATCAAAAACACCATAGTTCGGCAACGCCTGCTTGTCGTACACACCCACAACCCGTCCACTCCTGGCTATTGTTGCACTGTTTTTCAGGCCACCGTCTGCGCGCCGCGGATGCCCAAAAACCAGTGTCATCCCATCAGTCTCATGGACCAGCGCATCAACTGCGTGTTCCACTGCACACATGAACCCTTCACGGTAGAGCAGGTCTTCCGGCGGGTATCCGGTGATGACAAGCTCAGGCAGCACGGTCACATCGCAACCGTTGTCTCTTGCCTGTGCAAGCGCTTCCATCACCAGGCGCCTGTTATGCTCGATGTCGCCTACGTAGGGTGTCACCTGTGCCAGCAGTATTTTCAAGCCTGTGCCTCCATCGGAAACGGAGAGAGCAGGCTAACACGGTTCAATGCCGTGCCATATCCTCTTCCGGGTTGGCGGCAATCTGGTGAATGGCCAGGTCCGCACCCTGATACTCATCCTCTTCACTCAGACGCAGCCCGAGTGTGGCCCGAATCGTGCCATATACGGCAAAACCGGCCACCAGCGCGATAACCAGCCCGGTCAGCGTACCAACAAGCTGGGCCATGAAGGTCACGCCACCGGCACCTCCCATCGATGCCAGCCCGAAAATACCAGCGGCAACACCGCCCCAGACGCCACAAACGCCATGCAACGGCACCACGCCCAGCACGTCATCAATCTTCAGCACATTTTGCAGATAGGTGAATCCGTAAACAAACACGCAGCCGGCCACCGCTCCGATCACCAGGGCACCAACAGGGTGCACGATATCGGATCCTGCGCAGATAGCCACGAGCCCGGCCAGGGCGCCATTGTGCACAAAGCCTGGGTCATTCCTGCCGGCGATGAGTGCGGCCAGCATGCCACCAACCATGGCCAGCAGCGAATTGATAGCCACAAGTCCCGATGCAGCACCTGCCGTACCGGCACTCATCACGTTAAATCCAAACCATCCAACACACAGAATCCAGGAGCCGAGCGCCAGAAAAGGAATGTTCGAAGGAAGGATGGCATTGATCTGCCCATCTTCCGTATACCGCCCTTTGCGCGACCCGAGCATCACCACAGCGCCAAGTGCCAGAAAACCGCCCATGCCGTGCACAACGACAGACCCGGCAAAATCATGAAACTCCGCACCAAATGTTGCATCCAGCCATTTCTGATAACCGTAGTTGCCGTTCCAAACCAGGCCTTCAAAGAAAGGGTAGATGAGCGCAACAAGCACAACCGTGGCCAGTGCATTCGGCCAGAAGCGTATGCGCTCGGTAATACCACCAGAAATAATTGCCGGTACGGCTGCCGCAAAGGTCAGCAAAAAGAAAAAGTGTACCAGCTCATAGCCATTGTCATTGTCGATGCCACCGATTTTCATGATTTCGGGAACCGGGGCGAGGAAGCTGACGCCATAGGCAACAGCAAAACCAATGAAAAAATAGGCTACAGTTGAAAAGCCAAAGTCGGATATCACGCGTACGAGCGCGTTCACCTGATTTTTCTTGCGCACCGTGCCCGCCTCGAGAAAGGCAAAGCCGGCATGCATCGCCAGCACCATGGCCGCACCCATGGTCAGAAAAAAAACATCCATACCTGCTGTTTGCATACCCACCCCGCAAATAGAAAGTTTGATCGTTCCGGACCGTGACGAACAAGCAAAAATCATGCCAATATGAGCATAAGACCAAAAACGCAGATTTTTACGGAGAAACGGCTACTGTGTAGACATCCTCGCAACAGCAACGTGCCTATTTCATCATCAGGCTGACCCGATGATGCCTAAACATTAATCATAATCACTTCGCTCGATGAACATCGCGTCACCGTAGGAATAGAAACGATACTCGTGCTGAATGGCGTGTGCATACGCTGCCAGGATGCGTGACCTGCCAGCCAGCGCACAAACCAGCATCAGCAAGGTTGACTTTGGCAGGTGGAAGTTGGTGAGCAATGCATCAACTACCTGAAACCTGTATCCGGGATAGATGAATATGGCTGTGCGCCCTTCGCCGGCGGCAAGCCGCCCATCGGCACAGGAAGCCTCCAGCGCGCGCAGCGAGGTTGTGCCAACGGCAACAATCCGCCGGCCTTCGTCAAGGGCAGCGTTAATGATAGCAGCAGTGTCCACGGGAATGTGATATGCCTCCTCGTGCATCTCGTGGCTCTCGACCCCGCCCACCTGCACTGGCTCAAATGTCCCCGGCCCGACATGCAATGTTACATACGTAAAATCGGCACCGGCATCCTGCATTTGTGCCAGCAGACGCTGCGTGAGGTGCAGACCGGCTGTTGGTGCGGCTACCGCGCCCGCATGCCTGGCGTAAACTGTCTGATAACGCATTTTATCTGTCTCAGTATCTGGCCTGTCGATATAGGGCGGCAGTGGCATGTGTCCGTATCGTTCTATCGCTACTGCAACATTATCCGCAATCAGTCGGATATGAATTTGCTTGCCATCGCGCACAAGAACTTCACCCATGAACCCTTCGGCAAAATGAATCGTGGTCCCGGGTTTCATAGGCTTATTTGACTTTCCCCAGGCCAGCCAGACATGAGCATGGCCCAGTGGCTCCAGCAACAACACCTCTGCCCGGCCGCCACTGGATTTATGCCCGAGTAACCGGGCCGGAATAACCTTCGTGTCATTCAGCACCCACACATCTCCCGGCTGGACCAGTGCGGGCAGGCGCCGGATCGAGCTATCCTCTAGGCTACCATCTGCAGACAGGCAAAGCAGGCGGGATGCATCCCGTTCCACCATCGGTTGCCGGGCTATCAGGTGTGCTGGCAGGGCATAGTCAAAGTCGGCTGTCAGCATGGTGTATGCTGAACAGATGGTGCTGTGGTTATTCGATACGCTCCACGCCTGTTGCCGTACCCATCAGAATCACGTCGGCACCACGCAAGGCAAATAGCCCGTTTGTCACCACACCGGGAAGCTGATTAAGCTGGCTCTCAAGGCCACGCGGATCACTGATACGCAGGTCATGAACATCGATGATTTCATTGCCGTTGTCAGTGATGAAGCCCTCCCGCAGAACAGGCCTGCCTCCGAGGTCAGCCAGCCTGCGGGCAATCAGGTTGCGGGCCATTGGAATCACCTCGACAGGCAGGGGGAAATCACCCAGCACATCCACCTTTTTTGTTTCATCCACAATACAGATGAACATCTCGGAGGCTGCAGCAACAATCTTTTCACGTGTCAATGCACCACCACCGCCCTTGGTGAGGCATTTTTCAGCGTCAAACTCGTCGGCTCCATCTACATACACGCTCAGATTGCCGGTCACGTCATTCAGATCGAGCACGCGCACACCATGTCCGATCAGCCGTTTGGCAGTCACTTCGGAACTTGCCACAGCACCAATAATACGGTCCCGCATACCAGCCAGGGCATCGATAAACATATTGGCAGTAGAACCCGTACCCACACCAATAATAGTGTCCGGCACCACGTATTCCAGCGCCGCCTCAGCCACCTTTCGCTTCATTTCATCCTGATTCACGCCTTCTGCCTCCCGTTGCAAAAAGTTTCCGGCATGCTAGCCGATTTTTCCCCGTCAAACGAGGTGGTGCGGATTTCCGTGCCCTGGCCGCTAATACGGGCTAGATTTCACCCGTGAATCGGACAGATGCCACCATCACAGCGTTGTTTGCTATTGGCCTGATACAGTTTATCTGGCTTTCCGTCATGTTGCACCGTCGCAGGGTTGCTGGCAGCCGTATTTTTTCTTCGCTGCCCCCATTGCTCGCCATCTGGGTGCTGTTCTGGCCACTGTACACCAATGCTACAGCCATCCTGCTGGGTATCGGGCTGCTGACCCTCTGCCTGGTACTGGCTGCAGGCATCCGGCGGCCCTGGTTTGCTACATTGAAATCTGCCTGGTCAGCGGGTACTCACAGCCTGCTGGATGCCACCATGTTCACGCTGGCCCTGGGCATTGCTGCATTGACGAACCTGGCGGCACCGGAATTCGGGTTTGGCATCGCCCTGACATTGTGCCTTGGCATCACTGCTGCCGACCTTCTCGACCGAGCCGGCCTGCTTCGCCTTGGCATGCCAGCCAACCCTGACCAGACCTTTGCCGGTCATATGGTCCTGATTGTTTCAGCAAGCCTGACATGTGGCTGGAGCCTGCTCATTTTTCACAACCTGGGCTGGAGTAACATTATCATCGCAACCACCCTGGCTGGCATGGCTGCTTCAGCCTTGCGCGCCCTGATCCCTACCCCACTCGACCGTCCTGTCATTTCCATTGCCATGGCTGCCACGCTATGGGCTCTGTAGACCCGCTTCAGGCCATGGTTACGGCGGCACTGCGCGAGGATGCCGCAAACTGTGATATCACCAGTGCCGCCACCATTCCGGAGGGACAGGCCGGAGAAGCCCGCATTTTTGCCAAGGCAGCAGGCGTGCTTTCCGGTGTCGCTGTTGCAGACATGGTCTTCACACTGGTGGATAGCAATACGCGGGCGCACTGGCAACGCCACAATGCCGATACCGTACAGCCTGGAGATGTTATCTGCACGCTGTCCGGTCGGCTGCGCGCACTGCTCGCCGCAGAGCGTACGGCGCTGAACTTCCTGCAGCACTTATCCGGTATCGCCTCCCTGACCGATACGTTCTGTCAGGCTGTTCACGGTACCGGGTGCCAAATCGTGGATACGCGCAAAACAACGCCCGGCCTGCGCCACCTTGAAAAGCAGGCTGTCGTCCATGGTGGAGGTATCAATCATCGCATGGATCTGCAGTCAGGCATACTCATCAAGGAAAATCATATCATGGCTGCCGGCTCCATCCCCCAGGCCGTGGAAAGGTGCCGCCAACATCGAAAAAACACCTGGATTGAGGTTGAGTGCGAAACGCTCGCCCAGGTACGCGAAGCCGTAACGTGCAAGCCGGACATTATCCTTCTGGACAATATGAGCGAGGAAGATGTTTCGTGCGCACGCGCCATAGCGCCAAAGGATATCCTGCTGGAAGCATCAGGTTGTATCGACTTGTCCAATGCACGGAAGTACGCTGAAACCGGTGTGGACAGGCTGGCCATCGGGGCTATCACGCATTCCGCGCCGGTACTGGACATCTCCATGCGTGTAATATGAACGGTATGCGCGAAGCCATCCTGTCCCGGCTTGCAACAGGCCGGATACCTGTATCGGGCGATGCTCTGGCCACGGAGCTGGGTGTCAGCCGTGCCGCCATCTGGAAACATATCGAGGCCATGCGTAAAGACGGCATTGATATCACGGCTGTCAGCGGCAGGGGCTACGTTCTACACTCGGAAATCCTTACGGCCAGCATCCTTGCTGCACGGCTGCAAACCCGCCTGTTCGGCCGCCAGGCCATGGTGCTGGAAGAGGTGGATTCGACAAACTCGGAGGCCATGCGGCTGGCAGTCGAGGGAGCAGCGGAAGGGCTGACCGTTATTGCACAGCGGCAGCGTCGGGGACGTGGCCGGCTCGGACGCATATGGCACACGCTGGACGACTGTGCTCTGGCCATGTCCGTCCTGCTACGGCCGCAACGGCCTCCTGAAACCATCGCACAGCTGACGCTCGTAGCCGGCGTCGCATGCCATCAGGCGCTGTCGCACTATTCGAAAGACATTCGTATCAAGTGGCCCAACGATCTGCTGTATCAGGGAGGAAAACTCGCCGGTATTCTTACAGAGATGCGTGCCGAGCCCGGACATGTACAGGCAGTCGTTGTCGGAATTGGTGTCAATCTGAGCAGGCCGGAACAGGGGTGGCCCGCAGACATCAACCAGCCAGTTACTGTTCTCAGCACTGCGGCAGGCAAACACGTTTCACGGCTGGATGTGACCCTGCGGCTGCTTGCCTGCCTTGAGCAGACTTATTTTACTTATCTGGAGGCTGGCTTTGAAACCATTCGCCGCAAGTGGTGGGGCGCACATGTGGCCAGCAACCAGATGGTACGCATCAACGATGGCGGTAGTGTAATCGAGGGGATTGCAACTGGTCTTGATACAGATGGTGCGCTGCTGCTCCATACCACGGAAGGGCTGCAACGCATCATTGCCGGCGACCTGGAAATAGCAGCATGAACACAACCCTCGTTGTGGATGTCGGTAATACGGAAATTGTGTTCGGTCTGTATCGGGAGGATAAGCTTGCCTGTCGCTGGCGGTTGTCCAGCACGCAGACCCGGACCACCGACGAGCTGGCCATGCAGCTTCATGGCATGCTGACGTTGCATGGCATCTCTAATATCCGGCTGACCGGCATCATGGCCGCAAGTGTCGTCCCTGCGGTCGATACCGTCCTGAGTCTAGCCTGCCACCATGTCTTTGGCTGTACGCCTGTATTTGTCGGTGTTGACAATGTGAAGACAGGCATGGCAGTGGATTACAAAAATCCGAAAGAGGTAGGGGCCGACCGCATCGTCAACGCCGTTGCTGCGCGCGCACGCTTTGGTAGCCCGGTCATCGTGATGGACTGCGGTACCGCCACCACATTTGATATCGTCTCGCCCGAAGGCCATTATGCGGGTGGTCTGATTATCCCTGGCATGGGGCTGGCCCTGGAGGCACTCAGCCGACGGGCTGCAAGGCTTCCGCAGGTAAGGCCCTCACGCACCGAGGCCCTCATCGCACGCGATACCGTCACCAGCATGCAGGCCGGCAGCTACTGGGCAACCGTGGATGGTCTGACCGGTATCATCCGCAGACTACATGCCATATCTGGCTACGGTGAGGCACCAGTCATCGCCAGCGGTGGGCTGGCAGGTGATATCATTCGCGATATCCCGGGCATTTCAGCCTGCCGGCCAAACCTGACACTGGAAGGCCTGAAGGTGCTGGCAGATCAGCACTTCAGCTGATGCGTACAGGGCTTTATCTGCTGCTGGCGATGCTATTCGCCGGTCTGGCCTGGGTGGCATGGTACCCGCCTTGCCCCACCTTCCCTCATGTGCTCCGCATTGCCACGCCAAGGGAAGCTGGAAAGGAGAATACTACCTGGCAGGTTGTAACCCGCCGCCTCATTTCCAAAGCGGCCATTCAGGACATGGAGAGGCGCCTTCGCATGGCCGGCCTGCACCCTGTCAAAATCATCCGACACGAAGTGATCGTGTTGCACGCCTTTGACGACAAGCGAACATTTGCAACCAAAAGGCTTGCCATCAGGGCAAAAAATGAATGGCTGCGACATGGTCTGGAAGCGGACGTCATCGAAAAGGATGGCTACTTCGTAGTTGCGCTTGGCCGATTCACCATGGCCGGGCACGCCTCTCAGCTCCAGGCCAGGCTCAAAAAGACAGGGCTCCCTTTTACCTACGAAAGACGGCGCATCGGGCTGCCTGTATGCCGGTTTATCTTTCCACCGCTGCCGGAGAGTGAAGCCCGCCAACTATGGAAAAAGGTTGCGGATCTGGGGCTCGCTGAACCGGTACTCATACCGGAGCATCAATTTGAAACGCTTTTTGGCAAAGGCCCACAACAACAGTAAGAATAGAATAGCGCAGGCTAGGAGCCTGTCGGACTTAGCCCCATTCATGATAGGATACTCAAACAGCAAGGGACATGGAGGAAGCCTCGATGAGCAGCAAGTTTCGTGATGTAGATCGGTGCACGCCGTATTTATTGCCGCCATCGCTGGACGAATGGCTGCCGGAGGATCATCTGGCGCGATTTGTTGTGGAGATTGTGGAGAGGTTGGATACGAGCGCATTGGAACGGTCCTACGGAGGGGGCGGCAGCGCGCCGTATCATCCGAAGGTTCTGTTGGCGTTGCTGTTTTACGGTTATGCGACGGGCGTGTTTTCGAGCCGCAAACTGGAGCGAGCCACGTATGATTCGGTGGCGTTCCGGTTTATTGCCGCCAACACACATCCTGACCACGACACGATCGCGACGTTCCGCAGGCGATTTCTTTCCCTGTTAAGCGGATTGTTTGTTCAGATACTTGAGGTTGCGCATGGCATGGAGATGGTGAAGCTGGGGCGCGTGAGTCTGGACGGGACGAAGGTGAAGGCGAATGCGAGCAGGCATTCGGCGTTGAGCTGGGGGCACGCCAATCGTCTGGAGGAACAGTTGCAGGCGGAAGTGGATGAGTTGATGCGCCTGGCCGAGGAGGCGGACGCGGAGGACATGCCGGATGGGATGAGCCTGCCGGAGGAGTTGTCACGCCGGGAGGATCGTCTGGCGGCCATTGCCAAAGCGAAGGCGGAGATCGAGGCGCGTGCGGCGGAGAAGGATGTACGTGCTCAGGCGGAATACGAGGAAAAGCTCAGGCGGCGGGAAGAACGGGAACGGCAAACGGGCAAGAAGTCCCGGGGCAGGAGGCCCAGGCCGCCGGAGACTGGCCCGAAGGATAGGGATCAGGTCAATCTGACGGATGAAGAGTCACGTATCATGCCGGTATCCGGCGGCGGGTTTGAGCAGGCGTATAATGCTCAGGCATCCGTGGACATGGATACGATGCTGGTGGTTGGGGCGCATGTGTCGCAGGCGCCGAATGACAAGCTGGAGATTGAACCTGCGATAGAAGCCATCAAGGCCTTGCCGAAGAATCTGGGCGACGTGGATACGCTGGTGGCGGACACCGGTTATTTCAGCGAGAGGAATGTGAAGCATTGCCATGAGAAAGGGATCACGCCGCTGATTGCAAGCAAGCGTGAAGCCCACCATCCATCCCTGCTGGAACGATTTACGGACAACCGGGATATGCCGCCGCCTGACCCGGATGATCTTGTGGCTTGCATGCAGTACGATTTACAGGGCAAACAAGGCAAGGAGATTTACGCCAGACGCAAAAGCACGGTGGAACCGGTCTTCGGCATCATCAAGAACGTGCTCGGATTCCGGCAATTCTCCATGCGCGGGCTGAAAAAGGCGCAGGGTGAATGGCAACTGGTCTGCATGGCATGGAATATCAAGCGGATGTTCGCCCTGAAGGCCGCATGAGATGGCCAGTATCTCTTATGCTCAGCCTGAAACAGCGGTGTGTCAGATGAAATCGTTCGTGATGACCAAATCACATACCCAAATCACCTTGCGCTGTGAATCAAGTCCGACAGACTGCTAGCCTCTGTGTTCTTTAATCAGCTCCACGAAACGCGCAAAAAGACCGCTGGCATCATGAGGCCCGGGGCTGGCCTCGGGATGGTACTGGACGGAAAGAACGGGCCTGTCTCTTAGCCGCAGGCCTTCGATAGTACCATCGAACAGCGAGCGATGGGTAACCTCCACGTGTGCCGGTATGTCCGTATCACAGACGGCAAAGCCATGGTTCTGACTGGTAATTTCAACCCTGCCGGTGACTTCATCGCGTACCGGGTGGTTGCCGCCACGGTGGCCGAATTTGAGCTTGAATGTTTTCAGCCCCAGCGCCTGGGATAGCAGCTGATGTCCCATGCAGATACCAAAGACGGGGATATCCGCCTCAACCAGCTCACGAATATGCGCCACCGCCTCGCTCACCGCCGAAGGGTCGCCCGGGCCGTTGGACAGGAAAATACCATCCGGGTTCAGTGCCAGGATATCCCGTGGCGGTGTTGCCCATGGAACAACGCTGACGCGGCAGTTACAGTCCACGAGCATGCGCAGGATGTTTCGCTTGCAGCCAAAATCCAGAGCCACGACATGCCAGGCGCCACTGCCTTCTCCATACCGTTCATCGTGCAGACGATAGGTGCCCTGCGTCCAGCCCGTGGTGCGCGCGCAACTCACCTCTGCCACGAGATTCCGCCCCGCAAGCCCCGGGCAGGCAGTGGCCATGGCCAGCGCCTCTTCCTCAGTCCCGCCATCGGAGACAATCGCCCCGTTAAGCGCCCCCCGGCTGCGCAAATGCCGGGTCAGTGCCCGCGTATCGATGCCTGCAATGCCGACAACCTTCCGTGACTTGAGCCAGCCCTCCAGTCCGCCACTGGCGCGGTAGTTGGAGCAGATACGCGCAGGCTGGCGCACAACGAGGCCACGTGCGACAACACCTGTCGACTCCATATCCTCATCATTCACGCCAACATTGCCGATATGCGGACAGGTAAAGGTAATAATCTGATCCGCATAGGAAGGATCCGTCAGAATTTCCTGGTAACCGGTCATCGAGGTATTGAAGCAGATTTCGCCGGCCGTCCGCCCGAGATGCCCGAAGGCCAGACCAGAAAAGGTACGCCCGTCAGCCAATGCCAGTATCGCTCGCTTGCTCATGTCTGCTCCAGCCATCGTCCCGCCGCGAGGGTAAGAACAGCGCCCTGTGATGTCGAGCGATTTTCACGCATCAGTCCACCCTGCCATATACATCGTCGAAGCGTACGATGTCATCCTCACCGAGATAGTCCCCCGTCTGCACCTCGATGATTTCCAGTGGTGTCATCCCCGGATTTTCCAGCCGGTGTTTCATGCCGATCGGGATATATGTCGATTCGTCTTCCTTCAGGGTCATGACCTCGCCATCGCGGGTAATCCGTGCCGTGCCACGCACGACAACCCAGTGCTCGGCACGGTGGTGGTGCAGCTGCAGTGACAGGCTGGCTCTAGGGTTTACGGTAATGCGCTTGACCCGGAATCGATCCGACACATCAACGTCCTGATAAGCACCCCAGGGGCGGTAGACCCGGTTATGGAACACATGTTCACTGCGCTCATTCGTCTTGAGCTGTTCCACAATCCGCCTGACATCCTGCACACGGGATTTGTGCGCCACGAGCACTGCATCCGCGGTCTCCACCACGACATGGTCGGAAACACCTACAGCGGCCAGCAGGCGGTCCTCGCTATGCAGGTAACTGTTCCGCACATCATGCGTCAGGACATCACCCCTGATGACATTGCCGGCTGCATCCGGCTGACCAGCCGCATACAGGGCCGACCAGGAGCCAAGATCGCTCCAACCCACATCAAGCGGGACAACTACGGCGCGATCTGTTTTCTCCATCACCGCGTAATCGATGGAATCGGCGGGACAGCTGCTGAATGCATCGTGATCCAGGCGCAGAAAGTCGAGATCGGCCGTGGCTGCCGTGCAGGCCTGTTTACAGCTGGCAAGCATGGCCGGAGCATGTCGCTCCAGCTCCCGCAGATAAGCATCGGCGCGGAACATGAACATGCCGCTGTTCCAGTAGTACTCACCCGATGCAAGATAGCCCTGCGCCGTCTCTGCATCCGGCTTCTCCACAAACTCAGCCACCTGAAAACAGGAAGAGCCATCACTTGCCGGTATCGACCCACCCTTGCGGATATAGCCATACCCGGTCTCCGGCTGGTCGGGAACAATGCCAAAGGTCACAAGATGCCCGGCCATGGCATGGAGCTTCGCGGCCATCACAGCAGCCTGGAATGCGGCCGTATCGACGATCACGTGATCTGCCGGCAACACGAGCAGCAGGGCGTCGCTGCCACCGGCCTGCAATGCCGCACAGGCCACCGCTGGAGCGGTATTGCGACCGACAGGCTCAAGCACGATGGCTGCTGGCGTAACAGCCAGCTGACGCAGTTGCTCGGCCACCAAAAACCGATGCTGGTCATTGCACACAAACAACGGAGCTGTGCAATCCGTCAGCCCTTCAAGCCGGCAAACCGTGGCCTGGAAAAGCGACTTCTCCTCCAGCAGCGGAATGAACTGCTTCGGGTAGGCCTCGCGGGACAGCGGCCATAGCCGCGTGCCAGCCCCACCCGAGAGAACGACCGGTACAATCATGTCGACAACCTTTCCAGATACCACTCAATAGTCTTGCGGATACCCGTCTCAAAGGACACGGTCGGTCGCCAGTCGAGATCACGCCTTATCTTGCTGGCGTCAATGGCATAGCGCCAATCATGACCCGGCCGATCCTGAACAAAGGAAATCAGGCGATCATGTGGCTGACCGGCGGGCCGATACTCATCCATCAGGACGCAAATCTGACGAGCGATGTCGATATTGGCACACTCGCACCCACCGCCTATGTTGTACACTTCTCCCAAGGCGCCATATCGGATGACCGCCTCGATGCCCCGGCAATGATCCTCGACATAAAGCCAGTCACGCACATTGCCCCCGTCACCATAAACGGGGATGGGTTGCTGCCTGACGCAGGCGTGAATGACCGTCGGAATAAACTTTTCGGTATGCTGATAGGGACCGTAGTTGTTCGAGCAGTTACTCGTTGTTACCGGCAGGCCATAGGTCCGGTGATAGGCACGGACAAGGTGATCGGATCCTGCCTTCGTAGCGGAATATGGAGAGTTTGGCGCATACGGCGAGCCCTCCGTGAAGGCGGGCGCATCCGGAGACAGGCTCCCATACACCTCATCCGTGGAGATATGGTGGAAGCGAAAGTCTGCCCGGAGAGAAGAGCTTGCCGCATCAAGCCAGTGACGACGCGCCACTTCCAGCAAGGTGTAGGTACCGACGACATTCGTACGGACAAATGCAGCCGGGCCGGCAATGGAGCGATCGACATGCGATTCGGCAGCGAAGTGTACAACCGTATCCACCCCATGTTCGGAGAAAAGCCTGCTCACAAGTCTTTCATCCGTGATGTCGCCTTCAACGAGTACATGCCGCGCAGCATCCGGCAGTGCAGCAAGGTTGTTTGGCGAACCCGCGTATGTCAGTGCATCAAGGTTGACGATAAAAATATCCGGGTCCGTAGCCAGCATATGACGCACGAAGTTGCTGCCAATAAACCCAGCCCCGCCCGTTACCAGCATGCGTCGTGCCGAATGGGCTGGCATCAGCCCTCCTGACTCAGCAGCGATAGAAGGTACTCTCCGTACCCGCTTTGCATCAGTGGGGCGGCCAGCCTTGTTATCTGCTCATCATCAATGAAGCCCATGGTCCAGGCTACTTCCTCCGGACACGCAATCTTCAGCCCCTGCCGTTGCTCAATCACCTGAATATAATTTGCAGCAGCCTGCAGCGAGTCATAGGTGCCCGTATCCAGCCATGCCATCCCCCGGCCCAGCCGTTCAACGTGCAGCGTGCCACTGTCCAGATAGGCCCGGATCACGTCCGTGATTTCCGTCTCCCCCCTCCTTGACGGAGAAAGAGATGCCGCAATACCCATCACATCGTTGTCGAAAAAATACAGCCCTGTAATGGCATAGTTGGATCTCGGCTCGGCAGGTTTTTCCGCAATGGATACCGGCCGGCCATGCCGGTCAAATTCAACCACGCCGTAGCGCTCGGGCGACCTGACCCAGTAGGAGAAAATAGTTGCCCCTGCATGGCGGGCGGCAGCAAGCTGGAGCTTTTCAACAAGCCCCTGTCCAAAAAAGATGTTGTCCCCAAGGATAAGCGCCACAGGCTCGGTACCAATAAAGTCCCTGCCGATGGAGAAGGCCTGTGGCAGGCCTTCGGGTCTGGCCTGCTCCGCATACGAAATCTCAATCCCCCATTGCCTGCCATCACCCAGAAGCTTCCTGAAAAGTGGCAGGTCGCGTGGTGTTGAAATCAGCAACACATCCCGGATGCCTGCCAGCATCAGCGTGGACAGTGGGTAATATACCATCGGTTTGTCGTAAACGGGCATCAGCTGTTTGCTGACTGCCAGGGTCAGCGGATAAAGCCGGGTGCCGGCACCTCCGGCCAGAATAATACCTTTCATACGTTCACCCTTAAGCCCCTGCTCCCATGCGTGCCTATCTGATAGCCAGCTTCGTCACCTTGCCCTGTAGCCGTACAGTGCTGCTTCTGAGCCAGACATGATCCCGGATTCCACACTGCGGCTGATAGCCGGCTACTGCCTCCTGCAACAGCTGCCGTACGAGCTGATAATCGAATGCTCGTGATGCCTTTTCCAGTCGTTCCAGCAGCCCCGCAACCTGGGACCATGGCAGGCTGATCTCATCTGCCCGCATAATCAGCGGGTGCTCCGTACCGGCCACATGTTCGCCAACAAGCAACTCCTCGTAGAGCTTTTCGCCCGGCCGCAGGCCCGTATAGCGGATTTCAATATCTCCGTCCGGATGATCGGCATCCTTTACTGTCAGGCCGCTGAGCTGAATCATGCGGCGGGCCAGCTCCGAGATGCGCACCGGGGTACCCATGTCCAGTACAAACACATCGCCACCCCGACACATCGCTCCAGCCTGTATGACGAGCTGCGCAGCCTCCGGTATTGTCATGAAAAAGCGGGTGATCTCCGGATGTGTCACCGTCACGGGGCCACCATCCCTGATCTGTTTTCTGAAAAGGGGCACTACTGAGCCGGAGGAGCCAATCACGTTTCCGAATCGCACCATGCAAAGGCGCGTACTGCATTCCTCCTCACGTGCGTTCAGGCCCTGCAGCACCAGCTCGGCAAAGCGCTTCGTGGCCCCCATGACGTTTGTGGGCCGTACCGCCTTATCCGTGGAGATCAGTACGAACGTCTCCACACCGGCAGCAAGTGCTGCCTGAGTCGTATGCAGCGTCCCGAAAATGTTGTTATGCACAGCCTCAATCGGATTGCACTCGACAATCGGCACATGTTTGTAGGCCGCGGCATGATAGACGGTCTGTACCCCAAACGTGCGGCAGACCTTTTCCACCCTGTTGCGATGATGCACGGAGCCAAGTACCGGAACGATCTCCACCGTATCGGTACCATCCCGCGAAACAAGCTCCTGCTCAATCTGGTACAGGGCATACTCATTTTTCTCAAACAGAATCATGGTCGCCGGCGCCTGGCGTATAATCTGGCGGCAGAGCTCACTACCGATAGAGCCGCCGGCACCCGTGACCATCACCGTCTTACCGCGGATGCACCGCGCAAGCAGCGCCTTGTTCGGTGCCACCGGATCGCGTCCAAGCAGATCCTCGATTCTGACGCTGCGCAGGCGCGATACCTCCACCCGGCCATCAGCCAGCTCAGCAGGTGAGGGCAGGGTACGGAACTGCACGTGCAGATCGCTGCACACCTGTACAAGATGACGCCAGACCGCGGGCCTGGCCGAGGGCATGGCGAACATCACAACGTCCACATCCCGTCTCCGAACCTGTTCCGCCAGCCCAGACAGCGGAGCCAATACACGCACACCGTGGATTTCCTTTTCCTGCTTGTCCGGATCATCGTCCAGAAACCCGACCGGCATATAGCTACCACCTTTCAGCAAATCACGTACCAGAAGCTCTCCGGCCCGGCCGGCTCCAACGACAAGAGCACGTGTGCGGCCACCGCCCACATTCTGCAACCGCCGCTCCTTCAGCCAGCGGTAAAGCAGCCTCGGCGCAGCAAGGCCCAGGGACAGAAACATCGGATAAAGAATCAGCACGGAGCGAGGCACACCTTCCAGCCGCTGAAGCACAAACACGGCCAGCACCGTCAGCAGGGCACCCAGGCCAACGGATTGGAGGATACGCCGCAAATCCGCCATCGAGGCAAAACGCCAGAGACCGCGATACAGCCCGAACTGCCAGAATACCGCTGCCTGAATGGGGACGGCAGCTACCAGCATCACACCCATACCATGCCAGTATGGTTGCGGAATCATCGCCAGATTGAAGCGCACCCAGTAGGCCAGCAACATGGCCACAGGTACCCAACACATGTCGTGGACAAAAGCACCCGCAGTCTTGCGGCTGTACATCTTGATTCTTTCCAGTGGCGACACGCTACCCGTCCACCCGTGACCTGAGTGGCTGGCCAGCCTTTCCGCAACCCGTCACCCTTCGGCCTCCTGCTGTGTCTGCCCGCGGCCAATGGCGTAGTAAACGATGCCCACATCCTGCATTTGCTCCGTGTCATACAGATTACGGCCATCAAACACCACGGGGCTTTTCAACGTATCACGGATCATCTCAAAATCGGGGCTGCGAAAGATTTTCCACTCCGTGACAATCGCCAGCGCATCCGCACCCTGGAGTGTCTCGGCGGGGGAATGACAAAGTGTGAGTGCATCACGCCGGCCATAAATCCGCTCGGTTTCCGGCATGGCAACAGGATCAAAGGCGCGGACATGTGCACCCGCGGCCCACAGCGCCTCCATCAGTGTGCGACTCGGAGCCTCCCGCATATCGTCCGTGCCCGGCTTGAATGCCAGCCCCCACAGGGCAACAGTCTTACCGGCAAGCTTGCCCTCGAAATGCCTGTTGATTTTTTCAAACAGCAACCGCTTCTGTCGCTCGTTTACCGTCTCAACCGCCCGCAAAAGCTGTGCATCATAGCCCGCCTGTGCGGCCGTGTGCGCAAGCGCCTTCACATCCTTCGGAAAGCATGACCCGCCATAGCCGCAACCCGGATAAATGAACTGGTAGCCGATACGGGGATCCGAGCCGATACCGATGCGCACACGCTCAATATCCGCACCAACCCGCTCGGCCACGTTCGCCAACTCATTCATAAAGCTGATTTTTGTGGCCAGCATCGCATTGGCGGCATACTTGGTCAGCTCGGCTGAACGGATATCCATATGAATCAGGCGATCGTGATTCCGGTTGAATGGTGCATAAAGCCGGCGCATAAGCCGCTCTGCCCGCGTGTCATCTGAACCGACGATAATGCGGTCAGGCTTCATGAAATCATCTATCGCCGCCCCTTCTTTCAGAAATTCGGGATTCGAAACCACGTCAAAGCGTACATCCACGCCCCGCTGCGCAAGTACGGCACTGATACGCGCTGCAACCATCTCAGCAGTCCCTACAGGAACCGTGGATTTGTTGATGACCAGCCTGTACTCCGTCATATGCCGGGCAATACTTTCAGCAACTGCTGTTACATGTCGCATGTCAGCCGAGCCATCCTCATCAGGAGGAGTACCGACAGCGATAAACTGATACAGCCCGTACTCTACGGCCTCACCGGTATCCGTTGTAAAGCGTAGCCTTCCCGACTCACGGTTATGACGGATCATCTTGTCCAGGCCAGGTTCATGAATCGGTACCACGCCCTGGTTTAACTTGGCCACCTTCTCTGCATCAACATCCATGCAAAGCACATCATTGCCGACTTCAGCCAGGCAGGTGCCTGTGACCAAACCAACGTAACCGCTGCCAAAAATTGTTATTTTCATGCTGCCATCATCCTGTCAGTTCTCATGCTCAGTCCACACCACTCGCTGTATCACCGCTCGGTGAAGCGTGTGTTCATCCAGATATTCAAGCTCGCTCCCCTCCGGCACTCCCCGGGAAATGCGGGAAATCCTAACAGAAGTTCCGGCATAGCGCCGGGACAAATAGTGCGCAGTAGCTTCACCATCCACGGTAGCACTCGTCGCCAGGATCATCTCCCGCACTTCACCCCCGGCAACCCGTGCATCCAGCGCCCTGAGCCGCAGTTGCTCAGGCCCGATGCCGTCGACAGGAGACAGGCGGCCATGCAACACGTGATAGGCGCCATCAAACCCCCCCCGCTCAAGAATCAGCACATCAACGGGTTGTTCGACCACGCAGATGATGCCACGATCCCGTTTCGTGCTGTCGCAGAAATAGCAGGTATCGTGCTCGGCAAAGCAGCCGCACTGATCGCAAAACTTCACATGCCGGTGCAGCGCGGCAATGGCTGCGGCCAGCTCAGCCGCTTCTCCGGCCGGTCTGCCCAGCAAATAAAGGCTCAGGCGCATGGCTGTTTTCGGGCCGATGCCGGGAAACCCTCCCAGCATTTCAACAACGCGCGCCAATGGCGCAGGCAACCATGCGGAAGATGTAATCAAAGAGAGAAACCCGGTGGTAGCGGCAGTCCCGCAAACATCTCCTGCTGTTTCTCCTTTGCCTTTTCCTCCACACCTCTGAGGGCCGCATTCACAGCGGCAGTCACCATATCCTCGATCAGCTCGCGATCATGCTCCGCCCAGGCGGTATCATCAATCCGCACCATGCGCACAATGCGATCCCCGCTCACCGTCGCCTTTACCATGCCGCCCCCGGCCTCACCGGTAACCTCCATCTGTGCCAGCTCCGCCTGCATCTGCTGAAGCTGTTCCTGCATGCGTCTGGCCTGCTGCATCATCTGACCAAGTTTCACCATCAAACCCCCTGTTTTTCTTCCGGAGTTACTTCTGTGCTGTCGTCTCTTCCGTGCCCGGTGGCCGCACATCAACAAGCTTTGCTCCCAGCTCCCGGATCAACAGCCCTACATGGGGCTCGCTCTCGGCCGCCTGCCAGAGCTGCTGATGCAGTTGTGTCGCCTGTCTCGCCTTGACCTCAGACAGAGTCTCACCTTCCTGATCAGCCCTCGGCTCCCAGTGCACCTCACGACCAAGCCACTCCGCAAAGGCAAGCCGATCCGACTGGGCAATCGCCTGCTGCTGATGTGTATCCAGCGCCAGTCGCACCTTGGTACCAAAATCCTCACACAAAACATGTTCAAGCATGGCAGCAACACCGGGCCTGATATCGGCGTAGGCCCTGACGGCATCCTCCCAGCAGGAGAAACCTTTTCGTGGCTCCTGTTCCGAATCCAGCGGCAGCACCGGCTCATCCGCCAGCTTATCATGCGGAACATCAGCCCGACCATCTACAGCAGCATCTTGTTCTTTTATTTCTGCATCTGTCGTGATCTCAGTCAGTTTTTTTTTAGGCCGGGAAATTTGCTGCAGTCCGCTCAAACGCATGACCAGCATTTCCGCCCCCATGTATTCATCCACGAGGGAAAGATCACGCAGGCCGTGCATCAATACCTGATAACGCAAATCCAGTGCCTGTGCCTCCCATGCGTCTGTCCAGCGGTTTAGCCAGGCCCGCACCTCGCTATTATGTCCTGACTCCAGCATTTCCGAATCAACCATATTGCACGCCAGCTGATGCCATAGTTCACCCAGTGATGCCAGCAGACTGGCAGGGGCATATGCACTGCTGACAGCAGCCCGGAAACACGCAAGTGCCGCTCGCGCGTCACCTGAAAAAATCGCATCGGATAAGGCCAGCACATGATCCCAGTCCATGATCCCGAGCGCTGTGCGTACATCCTCGGCTGTAATCCCGGTACCGGTGAAGGCCATCACGCGTTCGGTCAGCGTCAGGGCATCCCGGACGCTCCCCCCCGCAGCCCGCGCAATTTCATTGATACCTTCTTCCTCACAGTCGATTTTCTCTTGCCTGAGCACAGTTCTGAGATAGGCGCCGATTTCATCCGCGCCAAGGCGGCGCAGGTCAAACCGCTGGCAACGCGAACGCACGGTTACCGGGAGCCGGTCAACCTCGGTTGTCGCCAGTACAAACATGACGCGCTCGGGTGGTTCTTCAAGCGTTTTCAACAGTGCGTTGAAGGCACTTCTGGACAGCATGTGCGCCTCATCAATGATGTACACCTTGCATTTCAGGCCGGCAGATGGATAGCGCACGGTTTCCAGGATATCGCGCATTTCCTCAACCTTGGTATGGCTGGCTGCATCCATCTCCTGAACATCAAGGCTTGAGCCGCTGCTGATGGCCTGGCACGAGGCACACTCGCCGCACGGCTCACCATCCTCGCGTTGTTCACAGTTCACCGCCATCGCAAGCAAACGGGCAATGGTCGTCTTGCCCACACCGCGAATACCGGTCAGTAGGTAGGCATGCGCCAGTTTCCCGCTGGCAAGCGCATTCTTCAGTGTGCGGACAACGACATCCTGCCCCACGAGATCGGAAAACCGCCGCGGCCGCCAGCGGCGGGCCAGAACCTGGTAACTCATGTGGGAACTGTAAGGCCTACGCTGAAAGATTGCATCCATGCAAAGGGCAGGCAGCCCACACGGCATCCATGCCATGGACACTCAGTGAGCAAATCGAATGAGGAAGAAAAACCCAGAAGCGCCACCCGGGCCGGACGGTTCCGCAACGCACGCGCATCCCGCTGCCGCTGCTTCCTTCCGGACCTGACGGGGTTCACGGGAACCCGCCGTGCGGGGCCCGACCCGGATGGCATTCTTTCCTGCCGGCTGCCGGCAGAACTGGTCAAAAATACAGCCTGATCCCCTGTCAACACGGTACGAGCATCATATTTACCGTACGCAGGAAAAAGATCAGCACCTTCTCCTGTAAACTGGCGGAGAGAGAGGGATTCGAACCCTCGGTACCCTTTTGGGGGTACACACGCTTTCCAGGCGTGCACCTTCAACCACTCGGTCATCTCTCCTGCTCACGCTCATTCCGAAACCAGTTTGCTGGCTCCACACCACAGATATAAAACCTGGCGGAGAGGGTGGGATGACTCGGGGCTATCGCCCCTCGCCCTTCGGGCCGGCCTGCCGGCCGTTCAAACCCGCCTGCGGCGGATTTGTCGAACCCGAACGTGGCTTCTCACCCACCCTTGCCTGTGCTGCTTCCCCGTTATCTTACATACAAGCGCAAAACCTGGCGGAGAGGGTGGGATTCGAACCCACGTAGCAGTATTACCCGCTCAACCGATTTCGAGTCGGTGCCGTTATGACCGCTTCGGTACCTCTCCGTACCCAAAAAGGGCGGCGAAGCATAAGTGCCCGTCCGCCGGCACACAAGCCGGGCGAAAGGCATCAGCCTTCAGCAACCGTGCCGATCCGACGCAGCCTGTGCTGACGCTTTTCCAGCAGCTCGTTACGGGCCAGCCCCAGCAGCTCGCCCAGCGCCTTGTCCAGTGTATCCGCAATCATTTCCGCTGCCTTCTCCAAATCCCGATGGGCACCCCCTACGGGTTCGGGGATCAGACCATCGATAAGCCCCAGCTTCAGCAAATCCTTGGCAGTAAGCTTCAGGGCGCCGGCAGCCTGCTCTGCATATTTGCGATCACGCCAGAGGATAGCTGCACATCCCTCCGGAGAAATGACCGAATATGTCGTAAATTCCTGCATGAACATGCGGTCACCAACGCCAATGGCAAGTGCGCCCCCGGAGCCTCCCTCGCCAATCACGGTACAAACCACGGGGACACGGAGCCCGGACAGCTCCATCAGGTTCCTGGCAATGGCCTCACTTTGTCCCCGCTCTTCCGCATCCACACCCGGCCAGGCGCCGGCAGTATCGATAAAGGTGAACACGGGAATATCAAACCGTTCGGCAAGATGAAACAGGCGCAGCGCCTTCCGGTAGCCCTCAGGCCTGGGCATACCGAAATTGCGGCGTATTTTCTCCTTGGTGTCACGCCCCTTCTGATGCCCCACGAGCATCACCGTGCACTCTCGAAAGCGGGCAAGGCCACCGACAATGGCGGCGTCATCAGCAAATGCACGGTCACCGTGTAACTCCTGAAAGTCATCGAAAATCAGGGGAACATAATCCAGAAAGTAGGGACGGTCAGGATGACGTGCCAGTTGCGATACCTGCCACGGCGTCACCTTTGCATAAATCTGCTGAATCAGCTTGTCACGCTTGTCCTGCAAACGCTGGACTTCTTCGGCGATATTCATCTTGGCATCCGCGCCCATCTGGGACAGTTCTTCGATTTTTGCCGTCAGCTCAGCGATGGGACGCTCAAACTCGAGATAGCTACGCGACATGCAGCCTCCTTTCTTCCCGGCCACGCATGCTGCCGTTTTGCACATCCGGTTGCCAACGCCTGCAGTGCAGGCGCAAAACACCAGCACCAAAACAGGACTCAAGCTGGTGCCGAACCTGCGCATTCCAGTGCAGGGTCAGCGAAGTGGAAAGACATGCCGTACTGCCATCCGGAAGACGCACCTGGAATGTGAGCTCGGAACTCCCCGGAAATTCCCGTACCAGTTCCCTGCACAGGGCAACAGCCCGTTCATCCCATGCCAGTGCGCTGGCATGGACCTCGATTCTGGAGACGAGCTCGGGCAATATATCATCCAGCAGGGCTATGGCCTTGGCCATCAGGCGTGGCTCTTCACGGGACTTATCCACACGGGCATAAACGAGCATGGCCCTGTCTGTAACCAGAATATCCGCCACCTTGGTATAAAGCGCGTTGTAGCACAGCATGACGGCGCCGGCATGCAGGTCTTCCACCTGCACCACAGCCATGGCGCCCCTCGGGCTGTGTCGGACACGCACCTGACTAATGCCGACAGGCAGAACAACATACGTGCCGTCAGCAAGCCCGGCAATATCCGCAAGCGTTACATCCGCGAGGCCCTGGATGATATCCAGATATTCCTCCAGCGGATGCCCGGTGAGATAAAAGCCCAGCACTTCTCGCTCGTGCTGCAGACACTCCCCTGCTCCCCAGGTGGTCACCTCGGGATAACTGCCATCATGCGCCGCAGGCTCGCTCACCTCAAATAACGCGGATTGGCCGCTGGCCTGTTCCCGCTGTCTGCGGGCAGCATGCTCCATCATGGTTGCAAGCCCGGCCAGCGCAGCATGACGATGCGGCACCAGTGCATCCACTGCTCCGGCCTTGATCAGGGCCTCAACCATTCGCTTGTTCATATTCCGGCCAGGCAGACGCAACAGCATATCCGGCAGGGAGGCAAAGGCACCATCCGCATGCCGGGCCTCAACAAGGGCGGATACGGCAGCCTGGCCAACGCCCTTCACCGCACCCAGTCCGAAGCGAATGCCCTCCCTTTCCGGCATAAACACCCAGTCCGAGGCATTCACATCCGGCGGCAGAATGTCGATCTGCATGGCACGACAGTCGGCCACCAGACTGGCGACCTTGTCGCTGTTGCCCATATCACATGAAAGCGTGGCTGCCATAAATGCCTGCGGAAAGTGCGCCTTCAGGTAGGCGGTCTGGTAAGCAATCAGCGCATAGGCTGCCGAATGCGACTTGTTGAATCCATAGCCGGCGAAATGCTCCATTAAATCAAAGATGTGCCTGGCCTTGTCCTCGGGAATCTTCTGCTTGGCTGCGCCCTTCATAAATATCTGGCGCTGTTTGGCCATCTCTTCGGGATTCTTTTTCCCCATGGCACGCCGCAGCAAATCCGCTTGTCCCAGCGAATAGCCTCCCAGTACCTGTGCGATTTTCATGACCTGTTCCTGATAGAGAATCACGCCGTAGGTTTCGGAGAGAATCGGTTCAAGCTGAGGCAATGGATAGACGACCGGTTCACGGCCATGCTTGCGCTCGATGAAGTCGTCCACCATGCCGGATTGCAGAGGGCCGGGACGAAACAGCGCTACAAGTGCAATGATGTCCTCGAAGCAGTCCGGCTTCATGCGCACGAGCAGCTCCCGCATACCCGAGGACTCAAGCTGAAACACAGCACTGGTGGCACCACGTCTGAGCAGGTCAAATGTAGCCTCATCATCAAGCGGGATGGTATCCAGCCGAAACTTCTTCGCCGCTTCCCCTTCCTGCCGAAGCACAAGCTCACATGCCATGTGCAGTACGGTCAGTGTTTTCAGCCCCAGGAAATCAAACTTGATGAGCCCCATTTTCTCGGCACTCTTCATGTCCCACTGCACCACGGTGCCACCTTCCCGCGGATCCCTGTAAAGTGGCGCAACCTCCTCCAGCGGCTGCCGTCCGATGACAACCCCGGCCGCATGTTTCCCCGCATGGCGGTGCAACCCCTCCAGGCGACGGGCAATATCAAATAGGCGGGCCACCTCGTCGTCGTCCTGTGCGAGCTTTGGCAGCCTGGGTTCCTCAGTCAGTGCCCGATCCAGGGTGATGTTCAGATCGTTTGGAATCAGCTTGGCAATCTCATCGACCTTGCCATACGGCATGCCCAGCACGCGGCCTACATCCCGCACCACCGCCTTGGCTTTCATTGAGCCATAGGTGATGATCTGGGCCACATGATCGGTACCATACTTCTCGGACACATAGTGAATCACCTCGTCCCTGCGGCTCATGCAGAAGTCCACATCGAAGTCCGGTAGGGAAACACGCTCCGGGTTCAGGAAGCGCTCGAAAAGCAGTCCATAGCGAATCGGGTCCAGATCCGTGATACCGAGACAGTAGGCAACAAGCGAGCCCGCCCCCGATCCCCGGCCCGGACCAACGGGGATATCCTGTGCCTTGGCCCAGCCGATAAAGTCGGCTACGATCAGAAAATAGCCGGGGAAGCCCATTTCACCGATAACATCCAACTCATATGACAGTCGACTTTCATATTCTCCGATATCTGCTGTGGACCAGCCGGCACTAATCTCAGGCCAGCGCCTTTTAAGGCCATCCAGCGCCTGGTGGCGGATATGCTTCTCAAGGCTGAGCCCATCAGGCGGTGCAAAATCGGGTAACTGGTAATTGCCGAACTCCAGTTCCACATTGCAGCGGCTGGCAATATGCATGCTGTTTTCCATCGCCTCTGGCAGATCAGCAAAAAGCTCTGCCATTTCTGCATGCGACTTCAAATAGCATTCCGGTGTATAGTGGCCACTGATATCATCGTTTAGGGTCTTGTTCTGTTGCAAGGCGCGCATGGCCTCAAAGGCATGAAAATCTTCCCGTGCGAGAAAATGCACATTGTTTGTGGCCACCAGCGGAATATCGGTTTCATGTGCCAGTTCAACTAGTTTTTGGTTCAGTGCTTCCTGACCAGTGGCGCCGTGGCGCTGAATCTCGATAAAGAAGCTGTGGTTCGGAAATATTTCCGCATATTCATGTGCCGCCACCTTGGCTTCCTGCCACTGATCATGAAGCAGCAGCCCTTCGATTTCACCGTGCCACCCGGAAGACAGCGCGATCAGACCATCCCCAAACTGACGAAGCAGTTCCTTGTCTACGCGCGGCTTGTAGTAGAAGCCTTCCAGATAGGAGACGGAGACAAGTCGCATGAGATTGTGCCAACCCGCATTTGTTCTTGCCAAAAGCAGCAACTGCGGATAACGCGGCTGCCGTGCTCCTTGTGCCTGACGCTGACGGTGATCGTCACACAGGTAGACCTCGCACCCCATCACCGGCTTGATGCCTCGCTTGATCGCTCCGCTGTAAAACTGAACAGCACCAAACAGATTACCGTGATCGGTCAAAGCGACAGCAGGCTGGCGCATATCAGCCACGCCATCCAGCATGGCATCAACCGACATGGCACTCGCCAGCAGCGAAAAATCGCTGTGTACATGCAGATGCGCGAACGGAGAAAAGTGCATGCCGGCAGCATAGCATCATGCCCTCTCGCATGCAGCCGGAAGGCATCCGCCTCCCGTTTCGCAGCACTTGTGCTGGCAGGCAACATCAGGGTGGCCTGCTGACCGGAAAATATGCTATCCTGTCGCATCAATCTAACTTAAGCAGAGAGAGAGGTTATTATGGCTTTTGTCGTCACCCGTTTATGCCGGGACTGCGTGGACACAGCTTGTGTTGCCGTGTGCCCTGTTGATTGCTTCTATCAGCCTAAGGAAATTTCCGATGAATACCCAAACCAGCTGTACATCTCCCCGGAGGAGTGCATTGATTGCGCCGTTTGCGAGCCGGAATGCCCGTGGGAGGCCATCTATCCCGAGGAAGATGTGCCAGAGGCATTCAGCGATGATATTGCCCTGAATGAGAAAGCCGATACGGATCGCGATACATTCAACCTGGCCGAGGCAGAAGAACACGAGCCGCCATCAGCTGAAGAAGTCGCGCAAAACAAGGCCAAGTGGGGCCTGTAGCCAAGCGCCTGCCTCAATTCGAAAAAAGCGCGTGGATATCCGCGCGCTTTTTTGTTTTTCGCCTGTGACACACACGCATACACCCATCACCGGTATGGACAGGAAAGAGCTGCTGGCCTTGTGCGCCGCGGCCGACGCCAAGCCTGTACACGCCGAAACCCTGCTCGCCGCCTTCTTCCGCCACGGTGTGCAGGACATAGACAAAATTCCGGGCATCCCGCGCAGCCTGCGCGATGCCCTGCGCCGATATCATCGACCACTGAATATCGAGATGGTCACCGAGCAAAAGGCACGTGACGGCACACGCAAGCTGCTGCTTCGTCTGACCGACGGGGCCAGCATTGAGACTGTCCTCATTCCGGCCAAAGGCCGCCTGACACAATGCGTTTCCACGCAGGTGGGGTGTGCCATGGGGTGTGAATTCTGCCTGACCGCGACAGGTGGGCTCACACGCCATCTGAGCACGGCCGAAATGGTGGCCGAGGTACAGTTCGCACAGTCCCGATCGGAGGGAAAAATCCGCAACCTCGTACTGATGGGCATGGGAGAGCCGCTGCACAACTTTGATGCCGTTGCCCAGTTCGTGCGCATCGCCGCCGACCCGCTTGGCATGGCCTTCTCGCCACGCCGCATTACCCTGTCCACATCCGGCCTGGTACCGGCGATCTACCGACTGATCCGGGAGCGTCTTCCGTGCAGCCTGGCGGTGTCACTGAACGCAACAACCGACGAGGTGCGCAACCGTATCATGCCGGTCAACCGGCGTTATCCCATCGCCGTGCTCCTGAAGGCCGTGCGCGATTACATCGCCGCCTATGGCCGCAAGCGGGTGCTGATCGAATATGTGCTGCTCGCCGGGATCAACGACACCACCCAGGATGCACACCGCCTCTGTACGCTGCTCAGGGAAATGGACTGCACGATCAACCTGTTGCCTTTTAATGCCTCCTCGGATAGCTCCTTTCGGACCCCGGCTGATGAGGATGTCACGCGCTTTCGCTCGATTCTTTCGGATGCCGGCTTTGTCGCAGTCGTGCGCGAAAGCCGCGGCCGGGAAATCTCGGCAGCCTGCGGCCAGCTCAGAGCAATACAGGACACGACCATCAGGCGATGCAACTGACGTTTCAAATGCCCGGGCTCGTGGAAAATCCGGGCTAGGATGTGTACAAAGTATTTATCATCCTGATCAGTGTACTGGCCGGTATCAGTGGGTGGATATTGATTTTTGAGAACCGCTATATCTACTTCCCTGAACGAGAGGTGCTGCATACCCCTTCATCGCTCGGCCTGGACTACATGACAGTTCATCCGGTAACCCGTGATGGCATTGTACTGCATGGCTGGTATATCCCACATGCCACACCCAGGTATGCCGTGCTGCATTTCCACGGTAATGCGGGGAATATCAGTCACCGCCTGCACCTGTACGCGCGATGGCACAAGATGGGCCTTGCCGTACTTGCCGTGGATTATCGCGGCTATGGCATGAGTGCGGGAAAGCCCGATGAACATGGCCTGTACGAGGATGCCCGCACAAGCTGGCAATACCTGACGCGCGAACTGGGCATGCCTGCCAGGGGCCTTATCATCATGGGCAGAAGCCTGGGTTGTGCGGTGGCAGCCCATCTGGCCAGCGAAGTGGATGCGGCAGGGCTAGTACTGGAAACACCTTTCACCAACGCGCCGGATATGGCACGGGAGCTCTATCCCTGGCTGCCGGTCAACTTTCTGATGCGCACCAGGCTGGATACGCTGGACAGCATACGACGCATCCGGCTTCCACTGCTGGTGATTAGCGCTGGCGAGGACGAAATTGTGCCTGCTGGCATGGCGAAAGAGGTGTTTTCAGCCGCGGCGGAGCCGAAGACATTCGTCAGCCTGCCCGGCGGCCATAACGGCTTCGACAGCTTCTCCGAACAAGCATACATAGGGGCCTGGAGACAGTGGCTGGCAACGCTCCCAAAGTAATCCAGGCCTGATGGGCAGCAGGGGTCCATTCAGAATGGCCATAGGGACCAGCCCCCCTCAAATTCACCCTGGCAGCGGGCGATCTGCGCCCGGTAACGCTCCGCGCGGCGCTTCACCTTGCGCGCCACCCGGATCAGCCATGGTTTTTTCAGGTAGGTCTTTCGCGCATAACCGCCATGCCCTTCGTGATAAGCTAGGTATTGTCGATAGGCATCCCACTTGGAAATACCAAGGCGGCGATGACTCTTATTACCATACCAGCCGATGAAATCCGTTACATCCTCGAAGTCATCACGATCCGCACCCCAGTTACCTGTCTTGTCGATATACCACTCCCAGGTGGTGTCCTTGACCTGTGCATAGCCGTAGGCGGAGGACTTGCGCCCCCACGGAATAAAGCCGAGCAGCGTGTCCTTGGGTGCCTTGGCACGTGCACGGAAGCGTGACTCCTGATAGATAATGGCCAGCTGCACATGTACTGGCACTCCCCATTTTCTGAAAGAGTTTCTCGCGTATTCATACCAGTCATCCTTCTCCCTGAAAATAGCACAGCCATCATCCAGATTGTGTGGTGGCGTGGTAGCACAACCGGCCAGCACGACAAGAAGCAGCAAGATTGGATATCGGCACCCCATTCGCTACATCAACACCCGCTCAACACCACCGTTTTTCACCTGGCGAACGAATATTTCCTGCCAGTCCTCGCCTTTCAGGTGCCGGATGAGCTCAAGCACAATGTAGTCTGCCGCAACCCCGGTCTCGCCCTCCAGGCGGGAAAGGCCCTGCAGGCAAGCCGGACAGGAGGTCAGGACTTTGTGCTGGCCGCTGTCTTTGAGCCGTGCCTTTGCCTTGGCCATTTCCTCTTCTTTGCGTGCGCGGATCTTGCCAGCGATGTCCGGATGGGCAACCGCAAGCGAGCCGGCCTCCCCGCAGCACTCGGCAGACATCACGGATTTCGCACCGAGCAGGTCATGAATGACAACCTCGGAGCCATGCAGCTTCAGCGGTGTATGGCACGGCTCGTGAAACATGTACTGCACGCCATCAACCCCCTCAATACTGACACCGCGCTGCATCAGGTACTCATGGATATCGATGAGCGGAGCCTCCGGAAACACCTGTTCCAGCTCATACTTGACGAGCTGATCAAAACAGGTGCCACAGGAAACTATCACTGCCTCAAAGTCCAGATACGACAGGGCATTTTTCATGCGGTGAAACAGTACGCGGTTGTCGTAGCTGATCTTGTCACCGCGTCGGCTGTCACCGCTTGCCGTACTCGGATAGCCACAGCACAGGTAGGCAGGTGGCAGTACGACGTTCAGCCCCAGCCCGAACAGCATGGCCTCGGTCGCCAGACCCACCTCGGAAAACAGGCGCTCGGAGCCGCAGCCTGGAAAATAGAGAACCGCGCGCCCGTCCGCCTTTTCCGGGTCGCGAAGCACCGGAATCATATTCTTGCCGCTGCTATCAATACCCAACCGCTGCCGAGCAGTTTTCGCTGACAGTGCCGGCATGGGACGCTCCACAAAATTGATGGCCTGCGCGGCAATACCATCCAGATTGCGTTTGGCCGCCGGTATTTCCCTGACCATGCCGATCCGCTTCGCCAGCCCGTGCAGCAGACGCTGGCCGGCATAGCCCCAGCGAATTACCGATGCCCGCATAAGCTCCACTGCACCGGGGTTCTGCATGACCAGAAAGGCAAGCGACAGTCGTGAACCGAGATTGAAGCGTGCATGGCCTTTGTCCTTCAGCAACGCGCGCATACGCTCGGTGACAAGGCCGAAATCGATATTTACCGGGCACGGTGCCTCGCATTTGTGGCAGATGGTGCAATGGTTGGCCACATCGTGCAGGCCGTCAAACTGATCAAAGGAGATGCCGCCGCCTGTCTGCGACTCATACAAAAACGCTTCGATGATGGCGCCCGCCGCCTGAATCTTGTTGCGTGGTGAATACAGCATCGAGGCACGAGGAAAATGCGTATTGCACACGGGCTTGCACTTGCCGCAACGCAAACAGGGTGAAATGACCTCGGACAGCTCTGTGAGGTCGGCAGCTTCCAGGATCATCGCCTCCATCTCGAGCAGGTTGAAGCTGGGCGTGTAGGTAAAGCGCAGGTCGGTTCCAGGCACCAGTTTGCCCCGGTTGAACACCGCTGCCGGATCACACCGCTTTTTGTATTCGGCCATTTCCTGCAGGAAAGTGGTCGGCATGTAATTCAGCTTGGTGATACCGATGCCGTGTTCACCGGAAATCACCCCCCCCAATTCATCCGCCTTTGCCATAATTTTTGCCACCACCGCATAAGCCTGCTGCAGCATGGCGTAATCATTGGAGTTGACCGGGATATTCGTATGCACATTGCCATCACCGGCATGCATGTGAGTGGCAATTACAATGCGTGACGACAACACATCCGCATGCAACGCACGCAAGGTTTGCTGCACCTTTTCATGCCCCTGCAGGATATCCAATAATGGTGACTCGACTTCGCGCCGATAGGATATGCGTAATGTGCCGCGCTGGATCACACGGAAAAGCGACTCATCCGGCGTGTATGCGACATCATCCGGCATCGCGCTGCACCGACCGGCCGGAGCATCCATCCCGTCCAGAAAGGCCCGCCACCGGCTGCGAGCCCGTGAAACAATCTGCAGACACTCGCGTACCTTCCCACTCAGATAACTGCCGCTGTCTACCGTCAGCTGATCACGTACGGTGGGGATACCCCGCTGGATGTCGTCCAGCAGCCGCTCAAGATACGTGCTCACGGCATCCAGCATGGCCAGCTTGTTTGTTATCGAGTTTTCGATGTTCAGCCGCTCGATAAAATCGTTGTATTCAGCAAGACGTGGTAACGGAATGACGACATCCTCATTGAGCTTGAAGGCACGTGTATGCCTGGCAATAGCTGCCATGCGTCCGCGATCATCCCAGAAACGACGACGATCCGCCTCCGACGTGGCGATGAAGCCCTCACCATTACCCTTGCTTGTGATGCGGCAGACTTCAGAGCACGCCTTTGCCACCAGGCGACGGTTATCGCCAGAAATATCGATGAGCAACACGACGCGCGGCCGCTCGCGGCGTGTGGAACGGGCGCGATAGTCAATCGCCTTGACATACTTTTCATCAAAATGCTCCAGGCCTTCCAGGTACACGCCATCGGCGGCATCCACATATGCCTTGATATCCACCATCGCGCGCGTAGCAACGGTCAGATCGTGGCCGAAAAACTCGCAACAGACTGTATGCGTATGCGTGAATGGCCGGTGCAACACAAAGGTTGCCTCCGTGACGAAGCCATCCGTACCCTCTTTCTGCACACCGGGCAGCCCGCCCAGTGCCTTACGCGTCACATCCTTGCCCAAGCCCTGCCGCCGGAATATCGCTCCAGGGATGCGTAGGGTCTCCGGCTCGCCAATCGGCGTTTTGCCGTCCTGCTGCAGGCGAACGAGACGGAAAACAGCCTCACCGTCCGCCGGGATCTTGCCCAGATTGTGCCCTATGCGCTCCACATGCAGCCAGTTGCCATCGGGTGTTACCATTTTCCAAGCCAGCAGGTTGTCCACGCAGGTGCCCCAGATCACTGCATGTTTGCCCCCGGCATTGGTGGCCACATTGCCACCGATGGTGCAGGCCCACAGGCTCGTGGGATCGGTGGCAAAGACATGAGGCCGCGCGGCCTCCATGACGCGCCCCGTCACCGCACCCGCCTGGGCAGTAATGGTCGACACCTTCCGTCGACCGATGCGGCACGTCTCCACTGCACCAATACGGTCCAGCTTTTCGACATTGATCATGACCGTATCCCCGGAAAGTGGCACGGAGCCCCCGCACAGGCCCGTGCCTCCACCGCGCGGAATCACGGTGAAGCCCAGGCTGGCAGCAGTACGCACAAGGCCGGGAATCTCTTCCGGCGTATCCGGCGTCAGCACACAAAACGGGCTCTCCTGCCGCCAGTCCGTGGCATCCGTGGCATGGTGCGTGAGCGTAAAGGCGTCAAAGTGGATGTTATTTTTATGCGTATGCCTGGCAAAAGCCTGGCGCGTACGCTTGCGCCGGCCCGGCTCCTCGGCAAACCAGCCGTAAAAGCCATCCAGCATGGTGCGGGCTGTGGCAGCAACGCGTCTTGCCCTCTGGTTTGACCCGGCCGCTGCCTCAATCCTTCCGAGCCGCTCTTCATGTAGCCTGCGCATGGCATGCAACCGCTTGCGATCGCGCAACAGGTCGTTGCGCAGATACGGATTGCGTGTCGCCACCCATACATCGCCGAGAATCTCAAAAAGCATGCGGGCGCTGCGCCCGGTGCGGCGCTGGCTGCGCAGCACATTGATGTCTTCCCAGGCCTCCTCACCCAGAAAACGCTGGATGATCTCGCGATCCGAGTAGGACGTATAGTTGTAGGGAATTTCGCGGATATTCTCGGTCGGCAATCCAGCTCCTTGCGCCTGCATTCAAAGCAGCTTCACCCTTCCTGCGGACCGCAAGGCTAAAACAGCGCGGAAGATAATAACAGGCACGGACCTTGAGGAAATATTCACCGCTGGCAATATCCACCCATGATCCAGCTATCCCGCCGCGTGCAGCAGGTTAAGCCTTCAGCCACGCTCACCATTACAGCAAAGGCCGCCGCGTTGCGTGCCAGCGGACGTGACATTATTTCACTCTCTGTTGGCGAACCGGATTTTGATACGCCAAGGGCGGCCTGCGAGGCCGGCATTGCCGCTATCCGCGCAGGCTTCACGCGCTATACGGCTGTACCCGGCATTCCGGAACTGCGGCAGGCAGTCACCGCCAAGTTCCGGGATGACAACGGTCTCGATTACGAGGCAGACGACATTCTCGTTTCCGCAGGCGGCAAGCAGTGCATCTATAACCTGCTGCAGGCAATGATCAATCCTGGTGATGAGGTCATCATCCCGGCACCTTACTGGGTCTCATATCCGGATATGGTACTCCTGGCCGAAGGTATGCCGGTGATCGTGCAGGCAACTGCCGACTCAAATTTCAAGCTGACGGCCAAACAGCTTGACGAAGCGATTACCGATAAAACCCGGCTACTGATCATCAACTCGCCTTCCAATCCAACCGGTATGGCCTACTCGGAAGGCGAGCTGGCAGCGCTTGGCGAGGTCATACGCAGGCACCCGGGTATCGCTGTTGCCTCCGATGACATGTATGAAAAAATCCTGTTCGACGGCAAGGTATTCGCCACCTTTGCGGCAGTCAATCCCGACCTGAAGGAGCGCACCATCACACTCAACGGCGTCTCCAAGGCCTACTGCATGACAGGCTGGCGCATTGGTTTTTGTGCCGGCCCCCGTCACCTGATCAAGGCCATGGCCAAAATTCAGGGACAGAGTACATCGAATCCGTCATCCATCGCCCAGAAGGCAGCACTTGCGGCACTGGCCGGACCGACGGATGAGCTGGAAACGATGGTGCGCACCTATGAAACACGACGCGCCTGGCTTGTGGAAAGGCTGAATGCCATCCCCGGCATATCCTGCCTGATGCCTGATGGCGCCTTCTATGTGTTTCCTTCTATCGGGCCGTGGATTGGAAAGACAACCCCAGACGGCCTAAGGCTTGAGGATGATGTCGTGGTCTGTAGCTGGCTGCTGGAGGCTGCGGGTGTGGCACTGGTGCCCGGTACCGCATTTGGTACGCCCGGCTTTATGCGCATCTCCTACGCGGTCAGCCAGGAAACGCTGGAAGACGCTGTGGAACGCATCGCTGAGGCAGCGGCCACACTGAAGTAAACAAGACAAAAGAGACGGCTGGTTGCCACCCCTGTCTCATCACCCCGTCAGTCCTGGCTCTCAAGGATGTCTTTCAGAATGGCAAAGTCCGTTTCAAGCTCACGCTGGGCGATGCGTGCCACGACAGGGGATGCCACCTTGAAGAAGTGGCCGACATCAATGTCCAGCGTGCGGTCAATGTGTGTGCCGCCATCTGCGGCCTCAAATTTCATGCTGGTTTCCATCTGAAACGGGCCGGTCGTGGCACGGGCGCGCCAGTATGAACCGTCCTCGTTGCGCTCGATAACCTCCCATTTCTGATAAATAACGCGACCGAGAAATTTCTCCTTGGTCTGGTAGACCGTGCCCACGCCGATGGGACCCTCCGACACCTTCTCGGACTCGAGCACGGATGACTGCCACAACGGGTCATTATCGCAATCGTCCACAAAGGCAATCACCTCATCCAGCGGACGATTGATCGTAATGGTGGTCTCAATGTGACTTTTCGGCATGGGAACCTCCTCCAGCAGCTTGTTTCCGGATTTTAACACCGACGGCGAAATATCACAGCCTCAATGCGAGGACCGGCCGAGCCTTCCATACAGCACTGACAGCACACGAAAGCTTGCCGCCTCGAGCATAAGGTCAAGACGACGGGCCCGTCCGATGGCACCGATCAACCCACTCTGGTCATAACGCCCCTGCACCGAAAACGTGGCTACAAGCCTGTCGCCACGGCGCACCATTACGTCAAGCGTCAACCGGTCGATGCCCAGCACCGGCAGTGGCAGCAGGACAACAACATCCGGCCGCAGGCTGAAGCCTGTGATCTCCATACGCAGCTGCACATCGCTGCCTGCATCATACCTGTGCCGGCCCTGAAGCCTGCGTAGCACGCTGGTCCGCAGCCTTTCACTCACATCATACAGTGCCAGCGTTTTTCTGTATGGCCTCGGAATATTCTGCGGATCGACGGTAATCTCTACCTGGCCGACGGCCAGGCCTTGCGCCACCAGACCAGGACGGGGCTGGTGGCGATCCTCCGAGGCATACGGCACGCATGCAGCAAGACAGCATGCCAGAAGCCATATCGTTACCCCCCGCATTTGCCCAATCATGGCAATCCATCACACAACAGACAAATGCCCTGCACCTGCCTGCTACAATGTAGAATATGAATGCACAGATTGGTCTGCTGAGTCAAACGCTGGCTGCCATCGGCATCGGCCTGTTGATTGGCCTGGAGCGAGAATATCACTTGCGCCGCATTGGCGACCAGGTCAAGCATCCCGGTGCGGCCGGTATCCGTACCTTTGCTCTCATCGCACTGTCCGGCAACCTGCTTACCTGGCTGCCTGATACAGTCATGCCCTGGGGTATCGCTCTCGGGATGGCCTTTATCGCCTTGATGGCTGTTTTTTCATACCGTCGCACAAGCAACGAAACAGACACAGATCCCGGCATCACAACAGAAATCGTCATGGTTGTCACATTCATTCTCGGTGCACTCACCGGGCTGGGCTATTTACTGCATGCTACCGTGGTTGCCGCCATTGTCTTCTGCCTGCTTCGCTTCAAGAAGGTACTGCATCATTTCTCGCACTCCCTGTCCAAAATGGACCTGACGCAGGCCACCCAGTTTCTGATCATATCGGCAGTTGTACTGCCCATTTTGCCAAACACGACATATGGGGCCTATGCGGCACTGAACCCTCAGCGTATCTGGCTCATGGTTGTGCTGATTTCCGGTATTGGCTTTGCGGCGTACGCAACCATCAAGGTGCTCGGCCAACGCGCCGGTCTTGGTGTCACCGGTTTTCTCGGCGGCATGGCATCCAGCACCGCCGTCACCCTGGCCATGTCCCGCCTGAGCAAGGCAAACCCGGCACTGACCGCGGCCTGCCAGCTGTCCATCATTGTGGCCTGCGCCACCATGTTCCCCCGCGTGACTGTGATCGCTCTGCTTTTCAGTCCGGAGGTTTCAAGGTTGCTCGCGCTTCCAGTTGCCATCATTACCCTGTGCGCCTTTGCTACCGCCACCTGGCTGTGGCGACAAAGTGCGGGGGATAAGGGGGAATCAGGAAAATACAGGCCGGAGCTCAACCCCCTGTCATGGCATGTTGCCCTTTCTTTCGGTGCCTTTTATGCCCTGGTGCTGTTTCTGACGCACATGGCACAGGCAGAGTTCGGCACAGGCGGCCTCATGTCCGTGGCCGGGCTGTCCGGCCTGAGCGATGTGGACGCCATCACACTGTCCGTCAGCGAAATGAGCCGTGATCATCTCGATGCTGCATTAGCGGCACGTGCTATTCTGCTTGCCTGTGCTGCCAATTCATTCGTCAAGTGGCTGATGGGCCTGATGTTCTCTGAACCTTCTGCCCGCATAGGGCTCAGCCTCGGCCTGGTGCCTATGGCCCTGCTGAGCCTGGCAGCCGTATTCATGCTTGGCGGGTGACTGGTGAACGACCCTTAGCCCTCGACCCTCAGGCGAGCCGTGGCGATAAGCGCCCCCATGGTGCCAACGCACGCCCCTCCGAACAGGAGCGGTAACAACAGAAAAAAGCCATGCAGACTGATGCCCGTACCTTCCAGCCATCGATCGGCTCCCAGAATGACCGGCCAGCATAGCAGCCAGGCCAGAAGGCCAGAGATGGCACCCAACAGCGAGCCCTCAAGTACAAATGGCATGCGCACAAACCACTCCTGTGCACCCAGCAGGCGCATCAGCTGTACCTCATCGGCACGTGCCAGCAGCAACATGCGCAGCGTATTGGAAATAATTACTGCCATGGCCAGAGCAAGCAGCAGAGAAGCAAGGCTGCCGGCAATGCGTGCGTCTGCAAGCCAGTTCTGGGCCCGGATCAGGTAACGCTCGTCATCATTGATCTCGGCACCGAAGCGTTCGGCCTCATCCTGTAAGTCGACAAACAAGAACTCGCCCGCATCCGGTGCCGGTGTGACCTCAAGGCTTACAGGCAGTCGGCGCGCAAGATCCGCATCATCCAGCCCTGTCTCTCCAAGCCAGGAATGAAGCCAGGCCACAGCCTCTGCCTGTTCCACAATACGCACACCAGCTACACCATCAATCTCCCTGATCTGCTTAGCCAGTTGATCCAGCTGACCACGCTTCTCAGGTGCCAGGTAAACATGAATTCGGATGTCCTGTTGCCAGGAACCAAGCCACTGGCCGGCTGCCTGCATGCCAAGCCAGAGCATGCCCAACGACCAGAGCGCCACACTGACCACAACCATGGCAAGGGCCTGGTGCAGGCCGAATGGGGGTAGTGAAAAGCCGCCGGGCAATCTGACCTTGCGTGGAGCTGTGGGCTTTATCATGCTCCCTCACCTGTTTCACCATCCACTTCAGGCTCACGTATTTCATCGGCCAGCACGCCCGCATGCAGGCGTACTACACGTGCCGGATGGCTTTTCAGCAGGTGCAGGTCATGCGTGGCCATGATAATCGTCGTCCCCCGCTGGTTCAGCTGCATTAGATAGTCGAGAACAAGACGAGCCGTGTCCACGTCAAGGTTGCCGGTCGGCTCATCAGCCAGAATCAGTGGTGGATTGGCCGTCATCGCACGCGCAATGGCCACGCGCTGCTGCTCACCTCCGGACAAGGCCTCGGGAAATGACCACAGGCGGTCGCCAAGCCCAACAAACTCCAGCACCTTTTTTGCCCTGGCCTGCAAACGATCCCGCTTCCATCCCTGTACGCGCAACGGCAGAGCCACGTTCTCGAATACCGTCCGGGAAAACAGAAGCTTGTGGTCCTGAAAAACGATTCCGATGCGCTGCCGAATAGCACGCAGCTGGCGGGTTGTGGCCTGGCGCAAATCCAGCTGCTGCAGAACCGCCTTGCCCGATGTTGGCCGCACACTGCCATACAACACCTTGAGCACAGAAGACTTGCCGGCGCCACTTTCACCGATCAGGTACACAAAATCACCCTGTCGGACATCAAGCGTCAGGCCTGACAGCACAGTCTTGCCGGTCGGATACCGAAGCATGAGCTGGCGCAACTGAATCATGGGGTAAGGGTAGCAGCAAATGGTGCCCTGTCAGCCTGCTGACAAACGGATCGCATCGGGTCAGCATTGTCGCATGCATATTGAGTGCCCCAAGTGCTATGCCGGCTATCGTCTCGACCAGATTGATGTGGACGCCATCCTTGTCTGCCACCGTTGCGGCCATGAATTCCGCATGTCCGATGCACGGGAAGTAAAAAAGCCTGTGCCTGAATCAGCTGCGGTAAATGCCGAGCCCGCCATGGACGATGAGCAGCCGGCCAGCGCGCCGGACATTCCCCTAGGTGTGACAAAAAGCGGATCAGTACCGGCAGCGGATTCCTCCCCGATTGTGCCGGACCGACCAGGAATACAGTCGCAGCCTGTGGATGTAGCACCAGCGCAAAAAGGGGGGGGTCTGTGGCCATGGTTTCTGATCGTACTGCTGATCATTGCCGCAGCAGGATTCTGGATAAACAGGGACGCATGGCTTGCTGACCCCTGGCTACGCAGTGTGCTGATGAACATGGATATACCAATCAAGGTACAGGACACGGACTGGCGTATTATCCCAGAAAGCGTGCATTCGCAGTGGGTGCGCCGTGATGATGGCAGACATGTATTAGTCATCGAAGGGCGGGTCAAAAATCTGCTGCAGACCGACCTGCCACCACCGCGCCTGAAGCTCAGTCTGTTCGCAGCCGAAGACGCGAACAGGCTACTTAGTAAGCAGATCCTGCCGATCACACAACCACCACTGCTCGGTGCTATCCGCAAGGCGCCCTACTCGCCACCACCGCTGGATACGGTGCCGGTTACAGCGCGTGGTGAACGTGGCTTTATTCTGGTGCTGGAGGATGCACCGGCAACAATGGGAGACTTTACGCTGCAGCCTGTGGCCCGTTAGACATCATGGCTGCCCCTTGAAAGGAGGGTGACTCACCATCCTTGAGGTGC
>CAZROR010000002.1:0-57707 GCA_964601765.1 uncultured Zetaproteobacteria bacterium | reverse complement strand
TCCGCTTCACCATCGGCTACTTCAAGAAGTACTTCTGACCTTGCGGGTTTCCTCGAAACATCAAATGACAGCCCCCGGAACCGATGGGGGCTATTTATCGAACCCGTTGAGGCGCGCATGAGTTGTCAGTTGTCAGCAAATGGACGGGCTATAAGCCAACATATAGACGCATTGACAACCAGCAAATAGACGTAGCAATATCCATCATATGAACGGGAAGCACGTATGGTACCCACGCTACCTGGAGTCTGCCATGAAAGAGGCGCTGGCAGACACCCCCGTGGTATGTCTGCTTGGGCCGCGACAGAGCGGGAAAACGACACTGGCGCAAAGGCTTGCACCGGAACGTGCCTTTGTCAGCCTGGACGAGGGCAACTATTTCAGGGTGGCTGTCGAGGATCCGGCCGGGTTCATTGACAGCTTGCCGGACGTGGTGACGCTGGATGAAGTGCAGCGGGCTCCCGATCTGCTTCCCGCCATCAAGCGGGCCGTGGATATCGACCGGCGTCCGGGACGGTTTCTCCTGACCGGTTCAGCCAATCTTCTCTTGTTGCCGCACGTTACGGAATCCCTGGCCGGGCGAATGGAGATTGTCCAGCTACAGCCATTGACCGAAGTCGAGAAAGAGAAAAATCCCGGCAAGTTCCTTCGTTTTCTGCTCGATGGAATGATCAGGCCGGAGATCCTGGCCCGTAAAGAAATGTCTGGATCAGGCCTGCCGGAAAGGCTCGTGGCCGGAGGCTATCCCGAGCCGCTTACCCGAGCCCTGCATCGCAGCCGGCAGTGGCATCGGCAGTATTTGCGATCAGTCATCGATCGGGATGTGAAAGATGTGGCTCGGGTGAAAGACGGAAATGAATTGGCCCGCCTGATCGAGCTGTTGGCGATCCGCACCTCGGCGTTGATGAATGCCAGCAACCTCGCCAAAGAACTGGGCCTGTACCGCGATACGGTTGATCATTATGTCTCTATTCTGGAACGGCTCTTCCTGATCCGCCGTCTTCCGGCGTGGCATCGCAATGCGGCCAAGCGTTTGATCAAGGCGCCGAAAATCCACATGGTGGACAGCGGGCTGGCCGCAACGCTTGCCGGCCTGACGGCGAAGGACTGGATCGAAAAGCGAAGTCGCATGGGCCATCTTCTTGAGTCGTTTGTTGTCCAGCAAATCATTGCCCAGGCCGCATGGACCGATCCCGATCTGCGTTTCTGGCATTACCGGGACAAGGACCAGGTTGAGGTCGATCTGGTCATCACCCGTGGCGCAATGACATGGGGCATCGAAGTCAAGGCGGCGGCCACGCTTGGACACAAGGATGGCAGAGGACTTGCCAGGCTTGCGGATCAATGCGGCAAAGATTTTCAGGGCGGTATCATCCTCTATGCCGGCAAGGATACCCTGCCGGTCGGGAACACGCCTTTTCTTGCCGTGCCTTTCAACAAGCTATGGGAACTTTGATCGGGCGGGGAATGTAGGAGCGTGATCATCCTGCACGTATCCCTGCTCGATGGCGCCCCTTGGCTCTGGGGCGAACAGAATCGTGCGACCCAGGACAAGGCACAGCGGGCATACCGGTACGACGCCGGTATCAAGGGGCTGCGCGCCGCCCTGAAACGGATCGTCCCCGGCATCGGCGTGCAAAAACGTCATGTTTCGATGGAAACGGTATGGCTGCCGTCGCGAGGCGGCGCTGCCATTCCATCGTCTCCGCTTATCGGCCCATCTCCAGACCTCAGAAGAAAAGTGACCATCAGGCCGCATGTGGTGCTGGCGCGAAAATTGTCGCTGGAAGAATTCATGGAAATTGCATCCATTGCCGATTCCGGGGCGCATGCCGGAATCCTGTTCGGAACTTCCCTTTTGTGGTGTGGCCGCCTGTTGGCCATGGCGCTGAATATGATGGTCAAAGAGAGTTTCCTGCCCGGATTGATCCATTGCGGTGACGGTTATGAAGCCCGTTGGCTGCCTGTGCCGGACGAGGACGACGAACGGCGGTTGGCCGATCTGGAGTCGGGCATGCCCGGCATTTGCCGCTGCATGGGGGACGCTCCGGATGTTCCGCCGCAAACCCATCCCCGCCAGACGATGAACCTTTTGCTGGCGCGTCTGGTGGACGCCGGGGTTCGCCGCGCCAATGCATCCGAAACCCCGAAACCCAATATCAGGCGCCATGCCAGTTTGCATGACGCATGGATGGCGGCGTTGACATCGGCGGATGCCACGGTGCGGTGGGACGATTCCGGGGATTTGCAAAGCTTTACCAGGGAACTGGCTCGCTGGCGGCGACCGGTCGATCTGGTGGTGAAATCCCCGTTCAGGCTCGCTTTCCGTCTGCTGGAACCCGGTGATGACGCCCCGGAGGATGCCGCCGATGCGTGGCGGGTGGATTACCTGCTGCAACCCAAAAGTGACCCGAGCCTGATGATCCCCGTATCCGAGTTGTGGCAGACGGATAAACACACGGGGGTACGATTGAAGGAATTCGGCTCCGAAGCCGCCGAATTCCTGCTGATGGCGCTGGGACAGGCGGCGGGGCTCTGTCCCGCAGTGGCGGCGAGCCTGAAGACCCGGCATCCAGATGGATTTACATGTGATGCCGCCGGCGCATGCCTGTTTCTACAGGAACAGGCGCAGGCGTTGCGAGCAGCCGGTTTTGTCGTGCTGTTGCCGTCATGGTGGGTGGGCCGTGGAGCAGCTAAGCGTTTAAGCCTAACGGCCAGGGCGAAGGCTCCCGCGATGCAGGGAGCAGGCAGTCTGACGCTGGATACCATGATTCAATTTGATCTGGCGGCATCGCTTGGCGGTGAGAACATAGATATCCATGAACTACAGCGACTGGTGGCACTGAAGACGCCGCTGGTGCGGGTGCGCGGCCAGTGGACGATGATTGACGCCGATGAAATCAAACGCGCACTGCGCTTTTTGGAACGGCGACAGCGAAAATCCGCGACGGCCCGCGATCTGATTGCGATGGCGCTTGGGTCGGAAAAGCAGGTCGGTGGACTGCCGGTTACGGCCGTGGAAGCCGAGGGGTGGCTGGATGATCTGCTGGCAACGCTCACCGGCAGGCAGGATTTTGAAATGCTTCCTCCGCCCGGTCAGTTTACGGGCCGGCTTCGACCCTATCAGGAAAGAGGCTATTCATGGCTCGCCTTTCTGCGCCGGTGGGGATTAGGCGCATGCCTGGCCGATGATATGGGGCTCGGAAAAACGGTGCAGACCTTGGTCCTGATTCAGCGCGAGCGCGAGGCGGGCGAGCAGCGTCCGGTGTTGCTGGCATGCCCAACCTCGGTGATCAATAACTGGCGCAAGGAAGCGGAACGGTTTACGCCAGACTTGTCCGTTCTGGTGCATCATGGTCCCGACCGCAGGCGGAAGGATGCGTTTGCCGTATCCGCTGCAAAATACGGACTGGTGATTTCCAGTTACGGACTGTTGCAGCGGGATATTGATTTTCTAAAAGATATCGATTGGGCCGGCGTAGTTCTGGATGAGGCGCAGAACATCAAAAATCCAGAGAGTAAACAGTCGAAAGCCGTTCGTGGCATCAAGGCGGACTATCGGATTGCTCTGACAGGCACGCCGGTGGAGAATCATGTCGGGGACTTGTGGGCGCTGATGGACTTTCTCAATCCCGGCCTGCTTGGCAGCCAGAACGGATTCAAGCAAGCCTTCTATAAGCCGATTCAGATATGGCGTGATGCGAATGCGGCCGGGCAACTCAAGCGACTGACCGCACCCTTTATCCTGCGCCGAACGAAGACGGATCACTCGATTATCAGCGATCTGCCGGAGAAGATGGAGCAGAAGTCATACTGCACGCTTACCCGCGAGCAAGCCTCATTGTATCAGGCCGTTGTCGAGGATATGCAACAGCGGCTGGAACATGCCAAGGGCATCGAGCGGCGCGGGCTGGTGCTGGCGACCTTGTCCAAGCTCAAGCAGGTCTGCAATCACCCGGCGCTGTTCATGGGTGACGCATCCGGCCTGGCCGGCCGTTCCGGAAAGCTGGCTCGCCTGCATGAGATACTGGAAGAGATCAGGGAAGCCGACGAACGGACGCTGGTTTTTACCCAGTTCGCGACCATGGGCGGGATGTTGCAACGCTATTTCCAGGAACAGTTTGGCGAGGAAGTGTTATTTCTGCATGGTGGCGTCGCCAAGAAGCGGCGTGACATCATGATTGAGCGTTTCCAGCAGGATGGGGATGCGCCGCATCTTTTCGTCCTGTCGCTCAAGGCCGGCGGCACGGGACTGACGCTGACACGGGCCTGCCACGTGGTACATTATGATCGATGGTGGAATCCGGCCGTGGAGAATCAGGCTACGGACCGCGCCTTTCGCATTGGCCAGAGCCGCAACGTGCAGGTGCGAAAATTCATTGTCGCCGGAACGCTTGAGGAGCGAATCGACGAGATGATTGAACGGAAAACAGACGTCGCCGCGCAGGTGGTGGGAAGCGGCGAGCAGTGGCTTACTGAACTGAGCAATGACGAACTGCGGGACATGATCAGTCTTAGCCGCAACGCGGTGGGAGAATAAAATGGCTAGATATGATTGGTATTACACGCCCACGACGCCGAAGGCGGTGAAAGGCGGTATTAAAGCGCAGAGCAAACGCGGCGCATTTGCCACGAAGTGGTGGGGTAAGCGCTGGATTCAAACGCTGGAAGGATTTCGTATCGACGCCCGTCTATCGCGGGGGCGCGCCTATGCCCGCAAGGGGCAAGTGGCCAGTCTGGACATTAAACCGGGAGAAGTTCGGGCCAGGGTTCAGGGATCCCGCAGAGGTTCCTACAGGGTTTCCATCAAACTGGCCGCATTGAACGCCGAACAGTGGCGGAAGGTCACGGAGAGGGTCGCCGGCGAGCCGATCTTCGCCGCCTTACTGCTTGGTGGCGAAATGCCGGAGGATATTGAACGGGTTTTCTCCGATGCCGGGGCGCCACTGTTTCCCGTGCGTCAGAATGATTTGGATACGGACTGTTCCTGTCCGGACTGGTCCAACCCTTGCAAGCATATCGCCGCCGTCTATTACCTGTTGGCGGAAGCATTTGATCAGGATCCGTTTCTTTTGTTCAGGCTGCGCGGCATGGACCGGGATATGTTCATGGAGCGGCTGCATGCAGCCGGAGCGGGTGAACGGATAGAGGAAGAACCCATGCCACAATCCGAACCGGAACCGTTGCCGCTGGAGCACGATGCATTCTGGGGCAAGGAGTCCCTGCTGCCGGAACGCGTGCCGGCAGCCGATCTTCCAAGCTTGCATGCGGCGATTCCGAGGCGATTGGGAAAACTCCCATTCTGGAGAGCGGAGTGCGAGTTCATCAAGGAAATGGACGCATTCTATCGCCATGCCTCCATGCTGGCATCGTCGCTTGTGGAAAAGGACGCCGACAAGGATGATGGTCTGTCTGATACCACATGAATCAGGATCGCCTGGCAGCCGTCAGCAACGCTTCGTTCGGTACGGGCGGGTTGTCCAATACGGAAAAGAATGTGGCCGCATATTGCCGGGCGACTTGAATCGTTCGCTCTCTATCCAGAACCCTGTGGGCTTCATGCAATACGGCCGCGGCAACAAAGTCCGATACCGTCACGCCAAGGGTAGCCGCCGCCGCATGAACAAGATCCCGGGTCTTGGCTGGTACCTTCGCGGAAATCCTTGCTGATCTCATGTTGTCCTCCTGATGCGTGTGCATGGCGCCATATTGGAATCATCATGTCTGAGTATTCGTATCACCGAAGGGTGGCGGGGGATTCAATCGCCATTTATCCTCTTCCTGTTTCATTTCCGTGAAGGGCAACCCGGGCTCGGATTGGAAGTGGAAAAGAGAGGTGGATGATGGCTCGGTCGTTCGATAAATTGCGCAGTAAGATGTCGCCGGCGGCCCGCAAGCGCGCCGAGGAAAAGACCGTCAAGATGATGGCCAACATGTCCCGTCACGAGTCACGGCAGGCAAAGGGAAAAGTCAACCGGCTCGGAGATGTCGGCCAGATGGATGATAGCCGGCAAGAAACTGTCGGTTCCTGAATTCTCAGCCCGGCAGCTTTGCCGGATACTCAGCCTGGAGATGCGTGTACCGCCTGAGCATCTGTATAGTTTAGACATGTCGCTATATGCATAGTATAGGTATGCATAATCTAAGAGAAACAAACTTATCTCTTGAAATGGTTTATTATTACCCTAATATGCATGGCATGGATATGCATAAAGGAGATATGACAAACCAGAGCCGTTGCCCAAGCCTGGAAAAGGTGTTGCCAGAAGGGTTGCTGGTCAATCGTGACTGGCTGTATGCGAAAGGCTTCACGCGTCCGGCGATAGATTATTACCTGCGCACCGAAACCCTGGTCGCCGTGGCACGGGGCATATACCGCCAGCCGGGACCGCCACTGAAGTGGCAACATGTAGCGTACTCGCTTCAGGTGTTGGGATACGGTCTGCATGTGGGCGGGCGAACGGCACTGGAGCTCCAGGGCCTTGCGCACGATTTGCCGGCACATGGCATATCGACAATATGGCTGTATGGAGCGGGCCGGCTTCCGCTCTGGGCCAACAAGGTGGATTCCGGCTACCTCTTTGTGCAGGGCAGGTCTTCAATGTTCGTGCAATGGCCCGATGATGCGCTGACGACCCTGCCTTTCGGTCACTGGGACTGGCCGTTGCGATGCTCAAAACCGGAACTGGCTTTGCTGGAAATCCTGGGAAACGTCAGCACCACCGCGGATTTCGAGGCTGCCGATCATCTGTTTGAATCGGCGTCGACGCTTCGTCCACGGGTGGTGATGAATCTGCTGATGGCTTGCAGGCAAGTAAAGGCGAAACGCTTGTTCCTGTGGTTCTCCGAACGCCACGGCCATGCATGGTTCCATAAGCTTGATACCGGGAAACTTGATCTGGGATCAGGCAAGCGGCAGATCATCCAGGGTGGAAGCCTTGTGGTGCGATATCAGATCACGGTTCCCCGGGAGATGGCAGATGGATCGTAACAGCCTGTTTTATCGCCAGGCGGCGTTGCTTCGACCTGCGGGCTTGTTGCAGCGGAAGGTTCCGGGCTGTGAAGTGATACCAGTACCAATGAAAAATACAGGTACTGTGTGCAGGATTCGAATTCGCCAGGCCGGTGTGGAGGTGAAGGCGGAGGTAACGCCAGTGCTGCGGGGCGCCGTGTATCCTCCGGAATTTCGTGAGGTTCAACCCGCAGTGGAGGACGAGTTCGGCCATGCCGAGATGCAACTGGTTTCATGGGCTGATTTTCGTGCGCGGCATCATCATGCCGCCAATTTTGAACTGATTAAGCGGTTCAGGCTCACGCCCTGTTCGGCCGCATGCAAGGCCAGTTCCCTGTGAACTTCCGGCGGCACGCGCACGACAAATCGCCCGCTGTAATTTTTCTCCATCAGCGGCTCAGGTATCTTCTCTCCGGTTTTGCGCATATCGTCTAGCGCATCTGCCACAGTCTTACGGATTCCCGCCAGCGCGGCCTCCGGCGTATCCGCCAGCCAGCTAAGGGACGGAAATTCGAGGCATGTCCCAATATGCATCTGATCCTCTCCCGACCATGTTACTCGATATGTGTAATGGTCATGCATTGGATTCCTCCTTGAGTCTGTTAATCGCTTTCAGCACCTGCCTGACCTGATAGGGCCTGGCCTTTCCCTTGAAGTTCTGGATATTCACACGCGGATCGCCTTGCCATGGTGTTTTGTAAATCCTGTGGCTTGTTCCTTTTTGCCGTGATTCGCCAAAATACTCATCGCACACCCGGCATAAGTCGGAAAACCGGACATTGGCGGGGTTGCGCTGCATATCCTTCAAAAGATCACTGACGTTGCCCACAGCGATATGGTACTAATAATGATACTTTGAGACAAGGTTTTTTGCAGCCGCGGCAGCCTGCGCGACTGGCTGCTCTCAGAGGCCCAAGGACTTAAACAGGTATGCTGTTATCCCCGGTTCTCCGCAGAAGAAGGATAAAGAGCCATGGGATATCCGGACTGGAAAGTCTTCCCATTGGCGCATATTCAGAAACTGCCTGCCGTGCAATGGAAGCTCCGAAACATCAAGAATATGCAACCAGCCCGGCATGAGGTAGCCATGGCCAGATTGGCCGATGTGCTGGAGACGTTCTGATTAACCCAGCAGCTTTGCCAGATCCTCCGCCTGGAGATGCGTGTAGCGCCTGAGCATCTGCAAGGTCTTGTGGCCTGTGATCGAGGCTACCTGCATGAGATTCAGTCCCTTTTCAAACAGCCTCGATGTCGCTTCATGCCGTAAATCGTGGAAGTGCAGATCCGGAATGCCTTCACAGTCACATGCCTTTTTCAATCCGTTGCAGAAATCATCCACGTGCGGACATGCGCGCTTGCGGGCGCGCTCAAAGGCCAGCTTGACGGCGTTCGGGGTTGTCGGGAACACCCGGCCATCCATGGAACGCGGGAGATTTTTCAACGTGGAGATAGCCCGGGAGGAAAGGGGCACGCCGCGCTCTTCGCCGTTCTTGGTATGCCGCAGGTGGATGTAGCGTCGGGAGAAGTCCACATCCTTCCACATCACGGAAAGGATCTCCGAGCGGCGCATGCCGGTTTCTATCGCGATGATGACAATCGGTTCCAGCCACGGGTTTCTTGAAATCCGGCAGGCTTTCAGAAGCAAGGTTTCTTCATCCCCGACAAGCCTGCGATCCCTGGCCTTCGCGTCAGCCGGCTTACGCACGTCCCTGACCGGGTTCTGGATAGGCATGCCCCATTCCTTGCGTGCTATTTCAAACAAATGGCCGATCTGGGTTAGCTCCCGGAGAACGGAACCGGGTTTCACCTCCTTCAGGCGCAGGTCCCGGTACCGCGCAATATCCAGCGGTCGAATCTCCGCCATGGATTTTTGCGCGATGGGGCGCTTTGCGATGGCGCGGAGGCGGTAGGTCTCCGTCACCCGGCTCCGCTTGGTAACGCTGACCTCCGAGATATAGCGCTCAATCGCCTCCGCCATGCTTGTACGCTCGGCCTCGCTGTTATCCCGCCACGTTCCCTTGGCCAGCTTGGCCTTTACTTCCACCTCGAAATTCTGGGCCTCGATTTTTTTGTCGAAGGTTGCGTCCGCGACAACGCAACGACGATGGTAGACTCGAACCCTGTAGGTAACTTTTCCATCTTTCCAAACTCGTTTTTGAATACTCATCGTGGTGGTCACCTTATTTCTGCGGTCTGCGTGCGGTCTGCGGAACCCAAGAATATCGAGGAATTCGAGGGAAGCAAGGGGAATCGGAGAAGGTGAAAATATTCATATAAATCAGTATGATACACGAAATATCAAGCTATACATGAGATAGCGGGAAATCCATAGTTTTTTATTCACACGGCAGGGGTCGGTGGTTCGATCCCACCATCGCCCACCATACAGGCCACTGAAAGTATTGTATTGTATAATGAGTAAAGCCGCCCTCCGGGGTGGCTTTTTCGATAGCCGGCCGATCTTGTTACGTCATCCTGGCGTAGCCTCATTACGAACCCTGTTCCCTGGACTTGCTCCGGACTGCTAGGATATGCAGTCGGAGGGAACCGAACGGATGGCAAAAATAACAACCAGGCCTAACTGCCCCGTCTGTGGCAGCATTTCACGCATGCGCATCCGGCGCCGCTGGTGGATGCGGCTGCTGCCGCGCAGCATGCGCTTCCGCTGCAATGACTGCCATACTATTTTCATCGCTTTCCGCTAAATCAGTCGCATAATCCGATTTTTCTATCGCATGAATAAAGTCCATTCGGCAGCCTTGGCGGATGAGCTGTCAGGTTTGCCTGTGCGCTGACGAAGCGCTTGCCCGTTATGCCTTCGGAGAATCGCATCCATTTGGCCCGGCACGCCTGCCAGCCTTTTTGGCGGAAGCGGAACGGCGTGACCTGATTCGTCGTTTCTGTACGTTTCCTGCTGGCAAGGCCACGGATGCACAGATCGGTTTGTTTCACACACCGGCGTATATCACGTTTGTCCGCAGCTGTTCGCAGCAGGGTACAGGTGTTCTGGATGGAGGGGACACGCCTGCCTTCCCTGGCGCGTATGAGGCAGCAGCTACGGTGGTGGGTACGGTGCTTGTCGCTGTTGAGCGCATCATGCGTGGCAGGTGCCGGCGTGCATTCGTGCCGATTGCCGGCCTTCACCACGCCCGACGCGACCGGGCAGCGGGGTTCTGCATCTTCAACGATTGCGGTATTGCCATCGAGTCACTGCTTTCCAGGTACGGATGTAGTCGAATTGCCTATGTGGATATCGATGCCCATCATGGTGACGGTGTGTTTTATGCCTTTGAGCGTCACGCCGGCGTCATCATTGCCGATATTCACGAGGATGGCCGTTATCTGTATCCGGGTACAGGTGCCGCCACCGAGACGGGGGTGGGTGCAGCGGCAGGCACAAAGCTGAATTTGCCCATGCCGCCTCAGGCCGATGATACGGCATTTTTTGAGGCCTGGGTCCAGGTGGAGTCCTTCATTCGTGATCATGACCCTGAATTTATTCTGTTCCAGTGCGGTGCTGACAGCCTGGCCGGTGATCCGATCACGCACCTGAACTTCTCTGCCGCCGCGCACCGCCATGCAGCCACGAGTCTCTGCGCGGTAGCCGATGCGTGTTGCAGTGGCCGCCTGCTGGCCCTTGGGGGAGGCGGCTATGCCTTGCACAATCTGGCCTCGGCCTGGTGTGCCGTACTTGAGGCCATGCTGGAGGCACCCCCGGCATGAAGCTGCTCTGCGATGAAATGCTGATGCGTCTGGGGCGCTGGCTGCGGGCTGCAGGCCATGATACGGCCATTGCCGGACAAGGTACGCCGGACAGGGATATCATTGCCATGGCACGGCGGGAGGGGCGGCTGCTGATTACGCGTGATCGCAAGATGATGGAACATCGCCATGCCGCTGCGTGCGTGTGCATACTGGCGGGAAATACGTTGCAAGAGTGTGTGCGGGAGCTGACGCAGCGGCTGGCCATCAACTGGATGCATGCGCCTTTTTCACGCTGCCTGCTGTGCAACACGCCTCTCGTGAAGGCTGACGAGGAGATGTTTTCACGTATTCCGTTTCACAGCTGCCGGGCCATTGACGAGGCCTATTTCTGCCCGGACTGTGGTAAGCCGTACTGGCACGGTGGCCATGTGCGCCGTATGCGGGCAAGGCTTGCGGCCTGGAATGCGGGGGGTTCAGCGCCCTCGCCAGATGCTGGCAAGCACAGGCCCGGTGACGTTGTGCCAGAGGCTGAACAGGGCACCGGGCAGGGCTGCCAGCGGTGAAAAGTGTGCCACGGCCAGGGCGACAGCCAGGCCGGAGTTCTGCATGCCGACCTCAATGCTGACCGTCCGGCAGCGGATGTGGGACTGCCCTGCCTGACGCGCACCCAGATAACCCAGCAACAGGCCCGCGGCATTGAGCAGCAGGACAACGGCTATCACCGGCATGGCAAGGCTGCCCAGATAGGTGTGATTCAGGGCTGTGACGACACCGACAATCCATGCAATCACGAGCATGGAGCCCAGAGGCAACACGCCGTCCAGAAAAAATTTGCCGGGGTGCCACAGGGTTCGGATGCCAATACCAAGGACGACGGGCAGCAGTACGATGCGCACAACCGACCACAACAGTGCTAGCGGATTCACGGGCAGCCAGGCCGAGGCCAGAAGCCATGCCCACAGCGGCGTCATCACCGGTGCCAGCAGCGTGGAGGCTGTGGTCATGGCGATGGACAAGGCCACATCCCCGCGAGCCAGATAGGTGACAACATTGGAGGCGGTGCCACCGGGAGCTGCACCGACGAGAATCAGACCGATGGCAAGTGCGTCCGGCAGTGCAAACACGCGGGCGAGAAGCCACGCACACAGGGGCATGACGAGAAACTGGAGGCATACACCCACGAGTAGCGGTCTGCCTGCCGAATGCAGTGTCCGGATATCCCGGCTGGTGAGCGTAAGTCCCATGCCGAGCATGACGAGGGCCAGCATTTCCGGAATCCACGCCTTCCCCTCGGCGGCCGTGTCCGGGAAGGCATAGCCCCAGAGGGCGCCGAGCAGCACCCACAGCACAAAGCTGTGCTGGGCCAGCCGCAGCCAGCCAGGCATGGGAGGTGCGTCAGTAATCCGTGGCCTCTTTCAACAGGGCATCGATATCCCGAAGCATGCCACGGCGGGAAAACAGCAATTTCAAATGGCCACCACCATATTGCCGCCAGAGGTGGGCGGCGCGGATACCGGCCAGTAGCAGAGCCCGGATTTTGTTCGTATTATCGCTCTGCCGCAGATAGATCTGTCGGCCGTGGACAATGATACGGGGCTTCATCGTACTGATGGTGTCGCCATAGAGGCCGGCCAGCCCGGCGATAACGTTCGGGTGCATGATGGACCCGAAATATTCGGCCTGCTTTCTGATGCGCTCCATACCAGTACGCAGAGTGCTCAGCATGTCGGGCTGGCGGGACAGCTTTCGTTCCAGTGCCATCAGGCCGGATATATGTGTCAGCATTTCTTTTGCCTGCGGTAATTGCTGCCCCTGAAGCAGAAAGGACAACTGCCGTAATCCTGTCCCCAGCTGGCGCAGACCCCCGTAGGCTGTGGCAATATCGGTGTGGTGATCCGCGAACAGACTGTTCAGACAGGCCCGCATGTCTGTCTCATCAGCAGTGCCCTTGCGAGCAATGGCCTGGGTCAGTGTGACAGCCTGTACCAGTGCAGACAGAGCGAGAACATGATTTCGCCGGGTGTTGTTCTGGGAGGGTGTGGGGATTTTTTTGCCAGCGGGCATAACGGTATTGTGTCGGTATCGACTTGTACACTCAAGGCTGGTGACGTGAAGGATGTGCGCTGCATCAATGTTCCGCTTGTGGTTGCCATTCTAGACTCCCGTATCTAATGTCCTGCAACGCGTTCACAGCGTCCGGGCTTTTGCCGGGGGAGGAACGATGAGCCAGTGGAAGCGGTATTATATGGTGTGGATTGCCATCTGCCTTGCCATGGGCTTCTGGTTCATGGAGCCGTCTATCTATGCATTTGTCCTGGAGCGCGGCTCGTTCATCGACCGATGGATGCATCCGGATCCGGACGAGCTGCGCATGCGTATCACCGTTGTCGTGCTGATGTTGTTGTTTGCGGTCTATGCCCAGACCATGATCAACCGTCAGCAGTCGGTATTGGCAAGGCTTCAGGAACAGAGTCAAAAGCTGCGTCAGATTGTCGATACGGCGCATGATGCATTCATCACCATGGATGCAGACGGCATGATCATGGACTGGAACCAGCGGGCCGAGGCTATCTTTGGCTGGAAACGCGAGGAGGTTCTGGGTGGGCGTTTGTCGGAGATGATCGTGCCGCCAGCGAAGCGTGATACACATGAACAGGCCATTATACGGTTTCTGGAAAGCGGGGAGTCGGCCTTTCTCAACAGGCAGATTGAAACAACAGCGCTGCGGCGTGATGGCCAGGAGTTCCCCGTTGAGATATCCATCGTACCCCTTCGAGCTGGCAACACGTATATCTTCAATGGCTTCATCCGCGACATTAGTGAGCGCAAGCAGGCTGCAGACCGTCTGGAACACCTGGCGCACCGGGACATGCTGACCGGACTGCCGAACCGAGCGGCATTCAATGACCTGCTGCGCCAGGCCCTGGCACTGGCACAGCGTAATGAGTATATGCTCGCTGTGATGTTTCTGGATCTGGATGGCTTCAAATCAATCAATGACTCGCTGGGTCATGATGCGGGTGATGTTCTTTTACAGGAATGTGCTTTGCGTCTGGTGCAGTGTGTGCGCGATTCAGATACCGTGGCACGTGTTGGCGGAGATGAGTTCCTTATCATCCTGCCAGATGTGAATCAGGCCTATGGCCCGCGCTATGTCTGTGAGCGCATACTTGCTTCACTGGGAAAGCCGTTTTCCATCAATGGGCAGGAATGTTTTATTGGTGCAAGCATCGGTGTCAGCCTGTTTCCAGGCGATGGGGACAGTGCCGATGCGCTGGTGAAGCATGCGGACACGGCGATGTATGGGGCGAAGTCTGCCGGCAAGAACAACTTCAAATTTTACACCTCGGCCATGAGCGCTGCGGTACTCAAGCGCATGGAAATGGAACGGGCATTGCGGCATGCCATTGACAAGAATCAGCTCAGCCTGCTCTACCAGCCACAAGTGGATCTGCGCAATGGCAGCATTCTTGGTGTTGAGGCACTTGTGCGGTGGCACCACCCTGCCCTGGGAACGGTTCCGCCTTCAGTGTTTGTTCCGCTTGCTGAGGAATCCGATCTGATTATCGCCATTGGTGAGTGGGTACTCAATGCTGCCTGCCGACAGAATATGGCCTGGCAGAGGGCGGGCCTGCCACCGTTACGCATGGCCGTGAATTTTGCCGCCCGCCAGTTTGCGCATGAGGGGCTCATTGACTCAGTTTCAGCCGCACTGAAAAACAGCGGACTTGAGGCAAAATACCTTGAGGTTGAAATCACGGAAGGAAGCGCCATGCGGGACATCAATGCCAGCATTGCCAAAATGCAGGCACTGAAATCGCTGGGTGTTTCCATTTCCATCGATGATTTTGGCACGGGCTTTTCCTCGCTCAGCTACCTGAAGCGTTTCCCCATCGACACATTAAAGATTGACCGCTCCTTCATGCTTGAAATTCCCAAGCAGTCCAAGGACGCAGCCATTGTGACAACAATTGCGGAAATGGCCCACAACCTGGGTATGCAGGTGATTGCTGAAGGCGTGGAAAACAAGGAGCAGCTCGCATTTCTTCGCTCACGTGGCTGCGATGTGGTGCAAGGATATCTGTTTAGCCGGCCGGTGACGGCGGAAAAAATCGCCCGCATGCTGGAGCGTATCCAGGAACGAAGTGCCGGAAGTCGGGCATCAGCACACCGGACTGCGTGATGGGTACATATACGACGGCAACCCAATGGCAGGTATGGTGCCTCCGCTGATTCGGCCGTTTGCAGGATTACGGCCTGCCCCGGGGTTTGCCACCGATGTACTGGCGCCCCCCTATGATGTACTGAATACGGAGGAGGCGAGGGCACGGGCAGAAGGACACCCGTGGAGCTTTCTGCACATTTCCCGGCCCGAGATTGATTTTCCCGAGGGCGTGAATCCTTACGACCCCGCTATTTATGCCAAGGCGGCCGAGAACCTGGAGCGCATGATGGATCAGGGTGTGCTGATCCGCAACACATGTGATTGCTATTACACCTACCGCATCATCATGAATGATCATGTGCAGACGGGGCTTGTTACTGCGGCATCCGTGGATGCTTACAACAGTGGTCGCATCAGAAAGCACGAATTCACCCGTCCGGACAAGGAGGACGATCGCACGCACCAGATTGAAGCGCTAAATGCCCAGACCGGCCCGGTATTTCTGGCCTGCCGCGCCTCGGGGGCGGTGAACAGGCTGTTGGCACAGGTGGCGGAAGGTGAGCCGGACATGGATGTGACCGCCAATGACGGCATTCGCCACATGCTGTGGGTGATTGACGATGCAACACGGATTGCCGAGCTGGATGCAGCCTTTGCGACAATGGACACCTTGTATATTGCGGATGGGCATCATCGTGCGGCTGCAGCCGCACGCGTGGCCGCAGCGCGCAACCAACATACGCCTGGTGCTGGTGAACAGGCATGGGATTATTTTCTAGCCGCGATCTTTCCACACGACCAGCTGCGGATCCTCGACTACAACCGCGTGATTACCGATCTGAACGGTCTGTCGACAGATGCCTTCCTGTCGTGTCTGGCCATAGCCTTCTCCGTAGTGCCAATGAAGGCGCCGGTGAGGCCCACAACCCGTACGGAATTCGGCATGTTTCTGTCGGGGCGGTGGTTTTGCCTGCGGCTCAGGCCGGATCTGGTTCCTGATGACGATCCGGTTGGCCGGCTTGCTGTGAGCCTGCTGGCCGACAATCTAATTGCGCCCATCTTGGGCATCGATGATCCAAGGTGCGATGCACGTATCGATTTTATCGGTGGTGTCAGGGGGTTGGAAGCACTTGAGCAACGCGTGGACAGCGGCCAGATGGCCGTGGCCTTCTCGTTGTACCCAACCAGCATGGAAGAGCTGATGGCTGTGGCCGATTGCGGTACGGTGATGCCACCGAAGTCCACCTGGTTCGAACCCAAGCTGGCCGATGGCGTGGTGTCGTACCTCCTAGACTGACAGCTAACGAAGCAAGTCCAGCACGCGGTCCAGACCACCATGTGAGATGGAATATGGGGCCAGTTCCCTGACCCTTGGCTTGGCATGATAGGCGATGCCGAGTGCGGCCGCCTCCAGCATCAGGAGATCATTGGCTCCATCCCCGATGGCAACTGTCTGCGTGATCGGGATACGCCACTCCGCCGCCTTGGCGAGCAGTATGGCGCGCTTGGCCCGGGCATCCACGATATTGCCGACCAGGCGCCCGGTCAGCTTGCTGCCCTCCCGCTCAAGCGTGTTCGCCTGGCTGAAATCCAGTCGTAGCCGGGCCTGCAGGCGATGAGCGAAATAGGTAAATCCGCCGGAGACGAGCCCGACCTTCCAATCATGCGAGCGTAAGGTTTCGATGAGGTGCTCGGCCCCGTCCGTCAGCACGATGCGCCGATCCATCACTTCCTGAAGTGCAGACGTATCAAGCCCGGCCAGCAGGCTCACACGCTTGAGCAGCGAGGCGGTGAAATCGAGCTCACCCTCCATAGCCAGCCGGGTGATAGTGGCAATTCTGTCCTTGATGCCCATGAAGTCGGCGACTTCATCGATGCACTCGCAGGTGATGAGGGTGGAATCCATGTCAAGGAATAGGCAACCCGGTCGGGACAGGCGCGGCGATGGTGGCAGGCTAGTTACCGCGATATCCACGCCGAGCCGCTCTGCCAGCGGTCGCATGTGGGCAGTCATGCTGCGCGCATCACCACTGCCGGTGAGCACGAGGATGCAGTGGTTACCGTCATCGGAAACCTGCAGGATGCCGAGCCGTTCCATCGCGAGGCTTGTGCAGATTTCCCGGAAGGCCGCATAATCCGTGCAGCCGTAGATATGTACATTCAGATGCGGGGATTCAAGCTCCGCATGCCAGGCATCGATCTCCGTATCCTCCTGTCGGGCACGCATTTGCACGTCCTCCAGTGAGTCGCAGCCAAAGGCATCCTTGAGTGTAGCCTCAGCCCTGGCGTCACAGATATACAGCCGTCCGCCTCCCGGTACGATAAAACGCGGGGCCTCAAGGTTGACGGGAAGTTCGCCGTAGGGAGGGAGGAGCACATTGCTCAGCATGGGTGTCGATCCTGACCGGGGTAAGGTGTCAAGTACAGTCCTCCAGAAGCGCATCGAGAAAGCCGATGCAGGCCTGCAATCTTAACCATGGATCGTCCTGCCCCTCAAGCAGTAACAGACTACCGTCCGGAGTGAGCCGGAAGCGGCCGGGCTGATCCTGGATATACTGAAGCAGCCGGGAAATATCGATGGATGAGCTCTCAGACAGTACAAGACGGACCCCCCTGCCATCTGCTTCCAGACGTTTGGCACCAAGCCGGCGCGCACGCCAGCGGATGCGCGCAGTCTCAAGGCAGAAGCGTGCCTCATCCGGCATGTGACCGAAGCGGTCGGTTATTTCCTCGAACAGGGCATGCACTCCATCATCGTTGTCCACCTCCGCCAGTTGCCGGTACAGGCTGAGGCGTTCACCGGGCTGCGGGATATAGTCCGGTGGCAGGATGGCGTTCAGGTGCAGCCTGAGATCAAGCGGCAGCTGGGGCCTGGGTGGGTTTCCGCGTGCTTCTTCAACGGCATCACGCAGCATATTCATGTACATATCCAGCCCGATGGATTCAATCTGGCCACTTTGCTCCACGCCAAGGAGATTGCCCGCACCGCGAATCTCCATATCGTGCCGGGCCAGTAAAAAGCCCGCTCCCAACTCGCTGTGCCTGGCGATGGCATCAAGCCGCTCGCGTGCATCGGGGGTCATGGCGCGCGGATCGGGCGTGAAGAGATAGGCATAAGCCTGATGATGACTGCGCCCCACACGTCCGCGAATCTGGTGCAGTTGTGCAAGCCCGAGCAGGTCGGCACGTTCGACAATGAGCGTGTTTGCATTGGGCACGTCCAGTCCCGATTCGATGATGGTTGTGCATACGAGAATGTGCAGGCGACCCTCATAAAAGGCGAGCATCTGGCGGTCAAGTTCGGTCGCACGCATGCGTCCATGGGCGATGCCGATCTCGGCCTCGGGTATAGTCTCTCGCAGGCGTCGGGCGATGCGTTCGATGCTGCCAATATGATTGTGCAGGTAATACACCTGTCCACCACGGTACAGCTCGCGCCGGATGGCCTCCTGGGCCAAGGCCTCATCGTAGGGCGTCACCATTGTGCGGATGGCCTCGCGTTCAGCCGGCGGTGTGTTGATGATAGAGACGTTGCGCAGGCCGGAGAGCGTCTGGTGCAGGGTGCGTGGAATCGGTGTGGCTGTCAGTGTCAGCAGGTCGGCACTGTGGTGGAGTGCCTTGAGGCGCTCCTTATGCCGCACACCAAAGCGGTGTTCCTCGTCCACGATGACGAGGCCGAGATCAGCAAATGTGACGTCATCCGCGAGCAGCCGGTGCGTGCCAATCATGATGTGGATGTCACCGTTCTTCAGCGCTGTCAGTATCTGCTCTGCTGCCTTTTTCCCTTGCAGGCGTGAAAGCATGGCCACGCGGAAACCGGTGCCGGCAAAGCGCTCCGAGAAGGTCGTATAGTGCTGGTTGGCGAGCACGGTAGTTGGTGCGAGTACGGCGATCTGTCTGCCGGCAGCAGCCACCGTAAAGGCTGCGCGCATGGCCACTTCGGTTTTGCCAAAGCCGACATCGCCGCAGATGACACGGTCCATCATGGTTTCCATGCCAAGGTCATGCGTGACTGCATCGATGGCCTCAGCCTGGTCGTCGGTTTCCTCAAACGGGAAGCGAGCCACAAACTCTTCATAGGCCGCCAGTGTTTCACCCTGCAGGGTATAGGGCTTGCGCCTGTGCTGGCGTCGGGCAGCATCGACCGCGATCAGCTCGCCTGCCATCGCCAGCAGATCGCGCTGTACACGGGTCTTTGTTCGCTTCCATTTTTCAGAGCCCAGCTTGTTGAGCTGCGGCGTATCCGCCCCTGTATAGCGGTGCAACCGGTCCAGCTCCTCGACCGGCAGGTAGATGCTGGTCTCATCCGCATATGCAATGTGCAGGAAGTCCGCCTGCGAACCACCTGCGGCCATACTGACAAGGCCCAGATAGCGACCAACGCCATGATCTTCATGCACCACCGGATCTCCGGGCTGCAATTCCTGCAGGCTGCCAAATACATCGGCACGCACGGTTGCCGCACTCCTGCCCCGCCGGCGTGGGAGCCTTTGTCCGATCAGTTCCCGCCCCGTGAGCACCACTATTTTTTCCGCTGCGTCGAGGAAGCCTGCGTCGAGGAAGCCGATGGCCGTGCTGATGCCCGTCTCTTTCATATCGTGCAGGCCGTGACAGAGCGCGGGGCTGTCATCCATATCCGCACACGCCTGGAGCATGCGCTCCTGCTGACCCGGGCCGTGTGCTACAAGCAGCAGCCTGTATCCCTCCCGCATCCGCCCGGCCAGCACATTGAGCAGGGCGTGTAACGGCTGCGGGGCATCCTGGAAGTCCGCAATCCCCGGTGCTGGTGTGATATGTGTGTTTTCTGGCGGTGGTGCCGCCACCACCCCGGTTTCCACGGCAAACAGTTCCTGGGGTGCAATCACCGGTTCCCCGCTGAAGCGCACCATCTCAAACTGGTGCCGCACCTGCTCGGCAAAACGCTGGCGTTCGTCGTTGATATCGGTATCGGCCAGCAGCGTGGCCCCATCCGGCAGGTAGTCCGGCAGGCGGGCTGTATGCGCATAGGCAAGTGGTAGTAGTGATTCGATGCCGGGATGCAGCCGGCCGGCCTGGACTGCGGTGAGCATCGGGTGCCCGCGCAACTGGGGGAAACGCGCCCGAAATGCAGCGACAAAGCGTTCGATGCCAGGGCCATCCAGGATTACCTCACGCACTGGTGCTGAGACAAAGGCCTCGAGCTGCTCACCGGAGCGCTGTGTTTCGGGGTCGAAGCGGCGGATGGATTCGATATCATCACCAAAAAGATCGAGACGAAGCGGTGTCTCTTCCGTGGCCGGCCAGATGTCCAGAATTCCTCCGCGTGCAGCAAATTCCCCCTTGGCCAGCACGCGGTCCACGCCTTGCATGCCGGCTGTCGCCAGGCGCTCCTTCAACCCGCTGATGTCGAGCGTATCACCCACCTTCAGCTGCCAGACATGTGCAGCAATTACCTCGGGCGGCGCTACGCGCTGCAGGAAGGCGGGGAGGGCGGTAAGCACGATGCCCCGTGGCTCCGGCTCACGGATGAGTCTGGCAAGTGTGGCGAGGCGATCACCGACAATGGCATGATGCGGGCTGACGCGGTCGTATGGCAACACCTCCCAGGCCGGGAAGCGCCACAGCAGTGCCCGGTCATTCTGCAAGAAGAAGGCAAGCTCCTCCGCAAGGAGACGGTAGGTACGCAGATCACGACAGATATAAACATGCAGGCCGGATGTCCTCGCCAGCCGGGAAAGCCGGTAGGCCAGGCCTGTCTGGTTGGGGAGCTGACTCATGGGCGGCGAATCATGCCGTAAAGCGACCCGGGCAGCCATGGGTGTTACCGCTTGATTTATACGGCGGCCGGGTGCGGAATTGGCGGGATACCTGCATGGAGGAAGCCGATGAAAAGCTATCGCAAGGAACTCTGGTTCAACGTGCCGGGCCGGCGCGGGTTTGTGAACATCACGCCGGAGGTGCAGCAGTGTGTTGATGAAAGCGGCGTGCGCGAGGGGCTCGTGCTGGTCAATGCCATGCACATCACGGCCAGCGTGTTCATCAACGATGACGAGCGCGGGCTGCATCACGATTATGATGTGTGGCTGGAAAAGCTCGCACCGCACGCACCCATCGACCAGTACCGGCACAATGACACGGGTGAGGACAATGCCGATGCGCACATGAAGCGTCAGATCATGGGCCGCGAGGTGGTCGTCGCCATCACGGATGGACGGCTCGATTTCGGCCCCTGGGAACAGGTTTTTTATGGAGAGTTCGATGGCAGACGCAGAAAGTGCGTACTTGTCAAGGTTATCGGAGAATAGGATGGCTGCCGGGCTGTTGCGACAGGTGCGTGGCCATTAGCCGCGATACGGGGTGTACGGGCCTGCATTTACTGAGCACGGATGATCATGCGCGTGACGCGGTTGGCCTGACCTATATCTATCCGGTCATCTCCAGGCGCGCCGGTGGTGTTTCCGTCGGCATCAACCTGAACACGAACAATGCATGCAACTGGCGCTGTGTTTACTGCCAGGTACCGGGCCTGTTGCGCGGTGTGGCACCGGAGATCGACCTGACGCTGCTGGAGTCGGAACTCTCCGGTTTTATCGATGAGGTTGTGCATGGGGACTTCATGCAGACAAGGGTGCCCGAGGGCTGTCGCAGGCTTTGCGATATCGCCATATCTGGTAACGGAGAGCCGACGAGCTGTGCACAGTTCGACCAGGTGGTGGCCCTGATCGTCAGCGTGATGTCGCGCGCGGCGCTGGCGCCGGATGTGAGGCTGCGTCTTATTACCAACGGCTCCTATGTGCATCGTGAGCACGTGCGTGCGGGGCTTGCCATGATGGCGGCGCACCATGGCGAGGTATGGATCAAGGTGGATGCGGTTACGGAAGCGGCTGTGCAGCGCATCAATGGCATACGCATGCATGCCGGGCGGCTGCGGGCCCAGGTGGTCACGGCTGCTGCACTTTGCCCGACATGGATTCAAACCTGTCTGTTTGCCCTGGATGGCGCCGGCCTCGATGCGGCCGAACAGCGGGCCTATCTGGACTTTCTTGCCGAACTGCTGGCTGACGGTGTGGTACTTGAAGGCGTGCTGCTGTACGGCCTGGCGCGGCCATCCCAGCAGCCGGAGTTCGCGCTGCGGCTGTCCGGTCTGTCGGCGGATGCCGTGCAGACCGTTGCGGAACGCATCCGGGCGCTCGGCCTTGTGGTGCACATCTCGCCCTGATCGCTACAGACAGGCGGCGATATATCGGGCCGCCTCCATATCTCCGTTCATGTCGGTATCCGGATAGCACCGCCTGCTGTGTATCGCCTGATCCAGCGCCTCTTCCCATGCGCCGGCCGCGAAGGCCGCCGGACTGATTTCAGCCGCCGGTGCGTTTTTTTCAAGCCAGCCGCGCAGGTATGGATATTCGGGGAATCCAGGCCGTGGCACATAGACGATCGACGTCCGGTGGCGCCAGCACTCGGCCAGGATGTTGTAGCTCGGCTTGCAGATGACCACATCGGCCGCAGCCACATAATCCGCGGTTGTGGTGCCGTCCGTGCAGGGCACGTGGGCAAGCCGTGGGGTGATGCGGCGCGCTTCGGTGGCGGGAATGCCAAACTGCCAGCCGGTGATGGCGTCCAGGGCGCCGACGTCAAACGGTGGGTCACCGGCGCCGCCGAACATGACCATGCCAAGCCGCATATTGTCCGTGATACCAAGATGCCGGCGCAGCGCATTACGCGGCCTGGACGCACGGCGTGCGATCAGGCCAATGCGTTTGGTACAGGCAAAGCCCGGCATCGGCATCGAAAGCGGGGGCTGCAGCAGGACGTCTGCCTGGGTGTGTGCCTCTGCAAGCAGGGCAAGCAGCGGATCATCTGCGGGCATGTAGCCGCTGTAGATTGCATGCCAGTCGAGCGAGCCCAGTGCGATGGCCGGCACGCCGAGCCGGCGCGCCACGGGGAAGGCAAGCGGTGAAATGTCGGAAAGCACGAGGGCGGGCCGGAAGCGGCGCATTCGTGTGATCTCGGCAGTGACGCGCGCCTCCCAGTCGGAGAAAAACCGACGTGCCGCCCGGATCGTGGCCGGGATGTCTTCCGCCGCAGCATGATGCTGCACCACGCCAACATCCACGGCACCAGGCAGCAGGCGGAAGGATGTGGGCAGAAAGCGCCGGATGACAGTTTCGTCGAGCTCGCTGCGGAGCAGCAACCTGAGCCGGGGCTGGCCGTGCAACAGTGCCGTGAGCACCGGTGCGAGCTGAGCCAGGTGACCGTAGCCATGGCCGCTGATATAGACAGCCAGCGTCACCGACATGGTCTTCGTGAGAAATCCGGATCAGCGTACGATTTTGACGATATATCCCGGTTTCGGATGCTGGTCCGGATCCATGCCATTCAGTGCCGCAAGCTTGTCGGCGGTAAGTGGCCCCAGGATGTTGTGGCTCTGTGCGGCAAGCTTTTGCCAGCTGTCCCCGGCCTGCCATGTGTACAGTGCAATACGCGGGATATCACCGTCTCGCTTCGGGTCATAATGCCGGAAGGAAGCGGCAATGGCTTCGAAGTCTACCCTGTAGAGATTAAATTTTGCCCGCTGGCTGAACGATACGAGCATGAATGCCCGCGCGCCGTCGCGCATGACGGTCACGAGGCTGCGCGCCTGACCGATCTGCCGCAGGGAGGTGTTGACGATGGCCTGGGCGGCATCAAAACCGTCTTGTTGCCATGACCTCAGCGCATCGAGTCTGCGGTGTGGAAACATATCACGCAGGATCTCTGCTGCGGATTGCCGTTTCTGCAACTCCCTGAGCCTGAGCGTGAAAAACGCCCGCTCCTTTCGTACCCGTGCCTTCAGCGCCTGTGGCGTGTTCGTGATTTGCCAGCGTTCGGGGAATTCAAGCTGGATGCCCATGTCCGGATGCAGAAAGCGGTTGCCGACCACAGCACCCTGCTCGGGGCTTTCGCCGTAAGGGTAGCCGTCCAGCGCGGCAAGTATGGCAGCGTGCCCTGTTTCGCCGCTGCCTCTCTGAATTGTAGCCGCCTTGGCCACGGCCTCCTCAATGCGTTTTTTCGTTTCCGGATGGCTGGCGAAGGCACCGTGATATTCCTGCACCTTTTCACCGGCCCCCTTTTTTTCCTTCTTGTCGATTTCATCCAGGCGCTCGAGTGTTTTCAGAATGTTGATGGTTGCGTGCACGTCGTAGCCCGCCCTGGCGATGTATTTGAGAGATAGTTCATCCGACTGCAGCTCCGCCTCACGGCCGTAGCCGGCGATAACCGCCGTGGCAATCAGGTTTGTCAGCTGGTCTGCTCCCGGCGGGATGGGCAGAAAGATCGAGGCAATCGTCATGCCGATGTTGTAGCTCTGCGCCTTCGTATACTGCTTGACAGCATGGCGGGCCGTGACATGGCCGATTTCGTGGCCCAGCACGGCGGCAAGCTCCGCCTCGCTGTTCAGGTGCGTGAGCAGGCCGCGGTAAATGTAGATATAGCCGCCGGGCAGGGCGAAGGCGTTGATCGTATCGCTGTCGACAACGTGGAAACGGTAGAACAGCTCCGGTCGGTCGCTGACCCGGGCCACACGCTGGCCCACGCGGTCGACGTAGCGTACGAGCGGATCGGTCTTTTCCAGTAGCGGCAATTCTTTTGCTACCTGGGCCGCAACCTGCTGACCCAGCGCCAGCTCCTGTTTTTCGCTCATGAGCACGAAGTCCGGCTTCTTGGTCACCGGGTTTGTAGCACAAGCGGTCAACAGCAATGCCGCAAGCAGCGAAGGAAGGCGCAGGCCGGGCGCAATCGTCATGGAACAACCTCCAGGTCATAGGGACTGTGCAGGGCAAGATAGAGCCTGCCCCCGCCGGTGCGAATTGTGCCACGTACGATAACATGCTGTCCCACACGCAGTCGTGGCGGAGGCTTGAAGTAAGGCCGGTATTTGCGCGGCACGCTGATATGCAGTACGCCGAGACGGAAGCCGAAGCCGTTGGCATTCGTCGACCGGATGCTACCTTCGACAAGGCGGAACTGGCCGATGTGCCGTCTGCCGACACGCGTGGCCGACAGGACGTGGAAACGGGGCAGCCCCCATATGCCGAGCTGCCTTTCACGCGCTGTCTTTTCCAGCCTGAGCAGGGCAGCGGCCCAGCGCAGGTTGGGCGGGAAGGTATAGACAACGGCATGGCCGTGTTCAACCAGCGCGCCATTCACCCAACGTCTGTCGCGCAGGTATACTTGGGCAAGTAGCCGGCCGTAAATGTCGCGGCGTTCCGTATCCAGTTTCAGGCGTACCATCCGATTGCCGATGAGGCGTATCAACGCCTGTTTCGCCCGTTCACCCCAAGGCTGGCCCGGTTCGGTGCCATGGGCGATTTCCGGGGCGTTGATGCCCAGCAGCCGGATTCTCTGGCCATTGGCGGCACGGAAGGTATCGCCATCATAGACCCAGGCCACCTTCACCCAGGTGTCGCGGCCGACGACGGATAAGGTGCCGCCAGCATGCGTAGACGTGGAGAGAATCAGCATGCAGACCACGGCAAGCCGGCACATATGCATGGGGTGGGGATGATGTTTCACGATGCGTGTGTCGACCTTCGCTCAGGTATTGTCGGTGCTCCAGGGTGACTCTGCCAGCCAGCGCTCGAACTCGTCTACCGGCATCGGGCGGCTGATGAAAAAGCCCTGCACCCTGTCGCAATCCATTGCGGCCAGTTGCTGCCAGGTGTCCTCATCCTCCACGCCCTCAGCCGTGACCGTCAGACCAAGGTTGTGCGCCAGCTGAATCGTCGTGTTGACGATCATGCTGCTGCTTTCTTCGTGTTTCATGGCATGGACAAAGCTCTGGTCTACCTTGAGTTCATCTACGGGTAGATCCTTCAGGTAGGCCAGCGAGGAATAGCCGGTGCCGAAGTCGTCGATGGACAGCGCGATGCCGATGTCGTGAATACGGCAAAGCATGTCGTGTGCCCGTTCCGGGTCGGCCATCATGTCCGTTTCCGTGATTTCTAGCACGAGCCTGTCCGGTGGCAGGCTGTGATGCCGCAAGGCCTTGCTCAGGCGTTCGGGCAAATCTGCTTCGGACAGGTTGCGGGCGGCGAGATTGATGGCCGTGCTGAAGGCAAGGCCCTGTCCGTGCCAGTGCGCAGCCTGCTGGATGGCTGTTTCCATCAGCCATTGCGTAAAGTCGTGAATGAGACCGGTTTCCTCGGCCATCGGGATGAAGAGATCGGGCGGCATGAATCCCTTTTCCGGATGCTGCCAGCGCACGAGGGCCTCCACGCCCGTAAGCTGGCGACGGCGCATGTCTACCTTGGGCTGATAGTGTAATAGCAGCTCACCGGCAGCTATTGCATGACGCAGCTCGCTTGCGAGCGTCAGGTGCTCTGCCTGATAGCGCTCCATCTCGCTGTCGTAGCACACGTGATTCCTTTGCAGCTGCTTGGCTGCATGCATGGCGATTTCCGCCCGGCGCAGCAGTTCTTCAACCTTTCTCCCGTGGGCCGGGAAGGTGGCGATGCCCAGACGCGCATCCACGTCCACACAATATCCGTGCAGTTGTAATGGCTTTGCCATGCAGCCCAGTAGCCTCAAGGCGATGCGGTCAATATCCTCCACCGCATCGATCTCCGGCCAGAGCACGGCAAACATGTCGCCGCCGATACGGGCTGCCATGCCTGTTTCCCCGCACAGGGCCTTGATGCGTTTGCCGACCGTGATCAGCACCCTGTCCCCGGCGGCGTGTCCGAGCACTTCGTTGATGGCCCGGAAACGGTTTAGGCCCAGGTAGAAGACGGCAAATGACGTTTTTTCGGTGATGAGCGCACTCATACGCTTGGCCAGGGCGTGGCGGTTGGGCAGTCGCGTCAGGCCATCGTGCAGGCTCATGTACGTCAGTGTTTCCTCGTGCTGTTTGCGAATGGTGATGTCGTAGATGATAGCCAAGAAGTGTGGCCGGCCATCCAGCGATATGTCGGCTACGAGCAACTCAATGGGAAAGGTGCTGCCATCTTTTTTCTGTGCGGTCAGCTCTCGTCCACGCATGCCGATGATATGCGGTTCTCCCGTCTCCAGATAACGGCGGATATAGCCGTCATGCTCATGTCGATACGGTTCAGGCATCAGGATACGCACGTTCCTGCCCATGGCCTCCGCCTCAGTATAGCCAAACAGGCGCTCGGCCGCGGGATTGAAAGCGCGGATTTTACCGTTGCTATTGGCGACGATCATTGCATTGGGAGCATGCGTTACAATGGCATGAATCATGGCATTTCTGTCACGCAGCTTTTCCTGCATGGCATTGAATCCAGCTGCCAGGTCGCCAAGCTCGTCCTGCCGCTCCCATGCCAGGCGGTGGGTGCGATCGCCCGCCCCGGCATGGGTCAGTGCCAGGCGCAGCTGCTCCACCGGATCGATCACAAGCCGCTTGAGCCCTGCCCAGAGGATAACGCCTAGTAGCAGCGATACGGTGGTGGCCATTTCCCACAGCAGAGTGCGCATTTCGCTGATACGCGTTTCGGCATTTTTGGTGGACAGGCCCAGTTGCAGGATACCCCGCACAGGGTGCGGGTCATATCCATGGCAGCGGCTGCATGCCTGCTTCGCCGGGATGGGAATAAACAGGCGCAGGTGGCCCGGTCTTCTCTCCACGATGCGCCTGTTTTCTATTACGGCCTGGTGGGCCTTTTCCCGGTCTTCCGGCGCCGCCTGTGCTGCCGGAAGCGGTGTGCGCTGGAAGCGGCTTTCACCCAGATAGCGATTTACCTGTTCGATGGTGCGGGTATCGCGGAAGGCGATGCTGCCGTCCCTGCGCAGTACCCTGATGATCTCGATACCCTTTGCCTCTCTCGCATGTTCCAGCCAGCCGCGTACGAGATGGCCATCGCCGTGCACTATCAATACGTTCAGGCTGTGGGCCATCGTGGCAGCGAGGGTTTCAGCCTGCTCGATTTCCTCCTCGTGCAGCATCTCTGTCTCGTGGCGTGCGCCCCACCAGGCAACAGCCGATACAATGCCGAAGAGGCCTACGGCCATCAGCAGACCGAGCCGGACGCTAAGGCTCTTCATGCCTGGCCGGATACTGGTTTTCGGGGTGTGTATCCGGTGCGCGTGGACAACCCGGGATACACAAGGTTAGGAAAGGCCCTGTCTACGCGGGGCATTGCAGGCTGCCGACAAGCTCGGCAAACGATGTAATCTGGTGACGTTCAAGATAATCATTCAGGCCGTCCAGTACCTCGCGCGCCAATAAGGGGTTGTAGAACAAGCCGGTACCCAGGCCGATGGCGTCACTGCCTGCGATGGCAAACTCGATGGCATCCCGGCTTGATGTGATGCCGCCCTGGCCAAGAACGGGAATGTGGTGCCGGGCCGCGATACCACGCACCTGGTGCACCTTCCACAGCGCCACCGGCTTGATGGCGGGGCCGGATAGGCCACCAGATATATTCCCGAGTACAGGCTGACGGGTTTCGATATCTACGGCCATACCGACCAGCGTGTTGATGACCGAAAGGCCATCTGTGCCTGCCTCGATACACGCCGTCGCTATGTCCTGGATGTGGGCATTGTTGGGTGAGAGCTTGGTGATCAGCGGCTTGCTCGTGGCCTTGCGCATGGTGGCGACAACACGTGCGGCCATGGTGGCGTCATTGCCGAAATGTACGCCGCCGGCCTTGACGTTCGGGCATGAGATATTGATTTCCATGGCTGTAATGGGGGAGTCGTCGAAGATGCGTGCTACCTCGGCGTATTCCTCGACCGTGGAGCCGTTCACATTGGCCCAGAACTGGGTTTCATCATGCGGCAGGTGGGGCAGGATATGCCGGGTAACGTGTTCCGCCCCGGGATTTTGCAGGCCAATCGCATTCAGCATGCCGCCGGGCGTTTCATAGACACGGTGCGGGGCGTTGCCGAGGCGGGGCTCGAGCGTGGTCCCCTTGAGAATAACTGCACCGATATCCTGGTTGGAGAATCCTTCGACGCGCGTGTACTCCTCGCCGAAGCCGACACAGCCGGAGAGCAGCACGATCGGTGTTTGCAGCGTCAGCCCGGCGAAGTCGATGGTCAGCTTGGATGTGTGCGGCATGGCCAAAGCATACCCGCACTATGCCCGCTTGGCACGGTTAGTACTCTGCGGGCCCTGGCTTGGTGACCAGTACCGGACATTTGGCCTCGCGCACGATGTACTCGGCCGTGCTGCCCAGCAGCACATGCATCAGGCCGGTGTGTCCGTGGCTGCCGATGACGATGAGATCGGCCGGCAGTTGCCCGGCGAAATGGCAGATAGCATGCGCCGGGCGCTCCACACTCTCCTCAAGGTGAATCGACACCCGGACATCCTCACCAATCTTATCAGCCAGGGCCTGCATCTGCTGCCTGCCGGCCTGAATCAGTTCCGCGGTGATGTCCTCCAGCGGTGGCATGACAACTTCCGGCATCTCGCTGTAAAACGCCTGGGGCGCCACGATGTGAAGCAGGTGCAGCTCCGCCTGGAACGTACGGGCCAGTTCGGCTGCCTCGAAAACGGCACGGTTCCCTGGCTCCGAGAAATCGGTTGGAGCAAGAATACGGGTGTAGTCCGGCATACGCGCCTCCTTTATCTGCACCCTTATGTATAGCCCAAATGGACAGCCAGCGGATACCTGCCCCTACTGCTAGTCCGGCCTGATTAGTTCGTGTACGTTCAGGTGGCAGCCGCGAATGTCGGCCGTGGCATCGGAAAGCAGGTGCAGGAACGCCTCCACGGCATCCTCCGGCTCCGGGATGGTCATGGGATCGAGGCCGGGAAAGGCACGGCGCATGGTCTCCGTGCGCATGCGTCCCGGGTTGATGGCATTGAAGCGGATGGCCTTGCCCGGATGCTCGAGCTGCCACATGGCGGCTGAATGCACGAGTGCGGCCTTCGCAAGGCCATAGCCATGCCAGTTGGGCTGTGCCTGCTCGGCCATGTCGCAGGTTGTGAAGATGACCGAGGCCTGCTCAGCCCGCTCAAGCAGTGGGAACATTGCCTGCGTGAGTAGGTTGGGCGCAGTCAGATTGATGTCCAGCATGCGGCGGAATTTGGTGGCCTCAACATACTGCATCGGTGCGCAGCGGTTCAGCTCGCCGGCAGCATGCACGAGCCCGTCCAGATGTGGGATTTGCTGCTTCAGCGCATCAAACAGGCGCGGGAACTCGGCATGGCGCGCAAGGTCAAACGGAATGGCAAGGCAGCGGCCGCCGGCGGTCTCAACCGTGGCCTGCGTGTCCACCAGCGCATCCTCGTTGCGTGCCAGCGCCAGCACGTTGGCACCCTCGCTTCCCAGGGCGATGCAGATGGCGCGGCCCAGCCCCGATGAGGCACCGGTGACAAGAATGATACGGTTGCTGAAGCGCTTGTTCATGGCTCTCCCGGCTGCGGATTGAACCACAAAGCCGGCAGGACACAAAGCATGGATTTCGGCCGCTGCTTTTACTCACATCGCATGTCACAGTAAGCTCGGCATACCACGGAACAGGAGCAGGATGTTGGCGGATTATCAGTACATCTACACGATGCAGGGCGTTGGCAAGGTTGTGGCCGGCAGAAAGGAAATTCTCAAGGATATTTACCTGTCGTTCCTCCCCGGCGCCAAGATCGGTGTGCTCGGTCTGAACGGTGCCGGCAAGTCCACGCTACTGCGTATCATGGCCGGGCTCGATACAGAGATTCTCGGCGAGGCGCGGCCGGCGCCGGGCATCAGGGTGGGCTTTCTGCCGCAGGAGCCCGAGCTGGACCCGGCCAAGGACGTGCGCGGCAATGTCGAGGAAGGGGTAGCCGAAACCAAGATGCTGCTGGACCAGTTCAACGCGGTCAGCGAGGCGTTTGCTGATCCGGACGCGGATTACGATGCGCTGCTGGCCGAGCAGGCCGAGTTACAAGAGGCCATCGACCACGCCGGCGCCTGGGATCTGGAGCGCAAGCTCGACATTGCCGCGGATGCGTTGCGCCTGCCGGACTGGGATGCCGATGTCACAACGCTTTCCGGTGGTGAGCGCCGGCGCGTGGCGCTGTGCCGCCTTCTGCTCTCCAGTCCGGATATGCTGCTGCTGGATGAGCCCACAAATCACCTCGATGCCGAGTCCGTGGCCTGGCTGGAGCGTTTTTTGCACGATTATCCGGGCACCGTCGTGGCCGTCACGCACGATCGCTATTTTCTCGACAACGTGGCGGGCTGGATTCTGGAGCTCGATCGTGGGCGCGGCATCCCGTTCGAGGGCAATTACTCGGCCTGGCTGGCGCAGAAGGAAAAGCGGCTGGCGCAGGAAGAGAAGGAGGAGTCCGCACGGCAAAAGGCGATCCGGCATGAGCTGGAATGGGTGCGCGCCGGAGCAAAGGGGCGGCACGCAAAGTCCAAGGCCCGCTTGAAGGCATTTTACGAGCTGGCCTCTGTCGAAGTGCAGAAACAAAATGCCACGAAGCAGATTTTCATTCCGGCGGCGAAAAGGCTGGGCGATCTCGTGATTCGCGCCGAGGGCCTGTGCAAGGCCTATGACGGGCGCGTGCTGATCGAAAATCTTGATTTCAATCTGCCACTGGGTGGCATCGTTGGCGTGATTGGCGCAAATGGCGCCGGCAAGACTACACTGTTTCGCATGATTACAGGTCAGGAGTCACCCGATGCTGGCACGCTGACAATTGGCGATACCGTGGAGCTCTCATATGTGGATCAGAGCCGTGACGCGCTGGATCCCGAGAAGACCGTCTGGGAGGAGGTCTCGGATGGTCACGATTTCATCTGGCTCGGCAGGCAGGAGGTTGCCTCGCGCGCCTACTGCGCCCGGTTCAATTTCCGCGGTGGCGACCAGCAGAAAAAGGTGAAGGCACTCTCTGGTGGCGAGCGCAATCGTGTGCACCTGGCCAAGATGCTGAAGGCCGGTGGCAATGTGTTGCTGCTGGATGAGCCCACGAATGATCTGGATGTCGAGACCTTACGCGCACTGGAGGAGGCGCTGCTGGACTTTGCCGGCTGTGCCGTCGTCATTAGCCATGATCGCTGGTTTCTGGACCGCATTGCCACACATATGCTGGCCTTTGAGGGCGAGGGGCGCGTGGTCTGGTTCGAGGGGAATTTCGCCGATTACGAAGCGGACAGGAAGAAGCGGCTGGGTGAGGATGCGCTGCAGCCGCATCGCATGAAATACAAACGGCTGGCTCGCACATGAATATCGTGCAGGCCATGGCCGAGCGGTGCATTGAGGAGGCGATTACCGCCGGTGCACTGAGCGGGTGAGGGGGAGGGCAGGCCGCTGGCCCTTGAGGTTGATGATCCCTTTGTGCTGGCATCCCTGCACATGGCCTACAGGGTGCTGAAAAATGCGGGGTTTATTCCGCCCGAGGTGTCGCTGTGGCGGGAGATAGCGAGTCTCGCCGATTTGCTGTGCACGATTGAGGATACCCCGGAGTGCAGCCGGGCCGAGAAACGCCTGAACTATCTGCTGACCAAGCTCGGGGCGGTACGCGGCTGCAACAGCACGATGGCAAGCCAGCAGGCCTATTACGACCGGCTTATCAAACGCATGGGCTAAAACCAGCGTAGATATGCCGGGGTTGGAGCTTAGGAGGTGTGGTGGCTAGCCGATCTCCATCAGGCACTCGTCCGGGTTCACATTGTCGCCCACGGCAACGTGGATGGCCTTGACGGTGCCGGACACCGGCGCGTGCACCGGGTTTTCCATCTTCATGGCCTCAACCACGAGCACGGTATCGCCGGCCTCAACCGCTTGCCCCTCTTCGACATTCACGGCCACGATGCGGCCCGGCATGGCCGTGGTGACATCGTTGTCCGACTGTGCTCGTGGGCGGCGTGATCCGCGCGAGGCCTTGGCCGTATCGATGGCGCCGTCCTGCGTGGGCACAACCTCGGTCAGGGTTTCGACAAACACCTCTTCGAGCACGTTGTCCACCTTCACATAGAATGGGCGCACATCGGCGCTTTTGTGACCCGTGCCTTCAACCTTGATGTGGTATTCCTCGCCGTGGATGCTCATGCGGAATTCCGTTGGTGCCAGCGGCTGGGCTGGAACCGTTGCAGCGGGTGCCTCGGTCTCCGGCGCTTCAAGCGGCTCTGGGTGGAACTCGCCGGATTCACGCTCTTCGAAGAACTCCAAGGCGATATTCGGGAACATCGCATAGGAAAGCACGTCCTCGGCGCTTCTGGCCATATCGCCAACCTCGCGTGTCAGCGTGTCCAGCTCAGGCGGTAGCAGGTCGGCCGGCCTCACGTCAATTGCCTCCTCGTCGCCAAGCGCGAGCTTGCGCACCTCTTCGTTGATTTTGCCGAGGGCCTTGCCGTATTTGCCGGCGAGGTAGGCCCGGGTTTCATTGGTGATAACCTTGTATTTCTTGCCCGAGATAACATTGAGCACGGCCTGCGTGCCAACAATCTGGCTGGTTGGCGTCACCAGCGGTGGATAACCAAAGTCGGCGCGCACGCGCGGCACCTCCTCCAGCACTTCATCCATGCGATCCAGTGCACCCTGCTCCTTCAGCTGGTTGGCCAGATTGGAAATCATGCCGCCCGGGATCTGGTTGATCTGCACGCGCGTATCCACGCCTGTGAAATCGGACTCAAAGCGCTTGTATTTCTTGCGTACTTCGCGGAAATAGGCTGCGATATCCTGCAACAGGCCGAGGTCCAGACCGGGATCATATTCAGTGCCGGCAAAGGCGGCTACCATGGCCTCGGTCGGCGCATGGCTGGTGCCGCCGGCCAGCGGGCTAATGGCCGTGTCGATAATATCACAACCGGCATGCACGGCCTCCCACTGCACGAGCTCGGCCATGCCGGCTGTGGCGTGAATGTGCAGGTGCAGCGGAATGGATACGGCCTTTTTCAGCGCCGTGACAAGCTCACGCGCGGCGGATGGCGTAAGCAGTCCGGCCATGTCTTTGATGGCCAGCGTGTTACAGCCCATATCCTCGAATCCGCGTGCAAGGTCCACGAAGTGCGCCCGGTTGTGCACCGGGCTGGTCGTGTAACAGATTGCACCTTCAGCATGTTTGCCGTTTTCCCTGACCTGGCTGATAGCGACACGCACATTGCGCAGGTCGTTCAGGGCATCAAAGACACGGAATATATCTACGCCGTTTGCACAGGCCATATCGACGAATTTCTTCACGACATCATCGGCATAGTGTCGGTAGCCGAGCAGATTCTGCCCGCGCAGCAGCATCTGGACGGGCGTGTTCGGCAGCGCCTTGTTTAGCTCGCGCAGACGCACCCAGGGGCCTTCCTTCAGGTAGCGTAGGCAGGTGTCAAAGGTTGCACCGCCCCATGCCTCAATCGACCAGAAGCCGACGGCGTCCAGCTTTTCACAGATGGGCAGCATGTCGTCCAGGCGCATGCGTGTGGCAAGCAGTGACTGGTGGCCGTCTCGCAGGGCCAGTTCGGTAATCGCCAGTTTGCGCTTTGTCATGAGAACCTCTTGAGTTGATTACCACAAAGGCACGAAGGCACAAGGAAGATCATATGCAGCCCCTTTTCCATTGTGTCTCTGTGACGTTGTGGTGAAATGTACGTCATAAACTAAAGCCCCGCATGTGCGGCGATGGCCGCCGCCACGGCGGCGGTGACATTCTCGCGCGGGTGGTAGGGCACGTAATCCAGCAGTTCCGGGTGCCCGTCCAGAAAGCCGGTGTGGTAAACGCCCTCCCGGAATGCCTCGGATGCGGCGACATGGCGGTAGAAGGGCAGCGTCGTGCGCACGCCACGGATATCGTATTCGTCCAGGGCGCGCTGGGCGCGGCGCACCGTCTGCGCCCAGTTCGGCCCCCAGACCGTCAGTTTGGCACACATGGAATCATAGAACGGCGGAATTTCGTAGCCGGGGTAAACGCTGCCATCCACGCGGATACCAGGGCCACCCGGAGAAAAATAACGCGTGATCATCCCCGGTGTCGGGAAGAAGTTGTTCTGCGGGTCCTCAGCGTTGATGCGGAACTCAATCGCATGGCCCTTGTGCTGGATATCCGCCTGCTCCATGCCGAGCGGCTCGCCGGCCGCAATCGCGATCTGCGCCGCCACGATATCGATGCCGGTGATCGCCTCGGTGATCGGGTGCTCGACCTGCAGGCGTGTGTTCATCTCCATGAAGTAGAAGTTGCGGTCGGCATCGACGAGAAACTCGACCGTGCCCGCATTTACGTAGTTCACGGCATGGGCTGCACGCACGGCCATCTCTCCCATCTTTCCGCGCAGGGCCTCGTCGATGTAATTGGACGGGGCGATCTCGATCAGCTTCTGGTTGCGGCGCTGGATGGAGCAGTCGCGCTCGAACAGGTGAACCACATGGCCATGGTTGTCCGCTAGTATCTGGAACTCGATATGATGCGGCTCGACGATGCATTTTTCCATGAACAGCTCGTCACTACCGAATGCGGCCTTGGCCTCGCGGCCGGTGATCACGAAGTTTTCGCGTAGCTCGCGGTCGTCTTCACAGCGGCGGATGCCACGGCCGCCACCACCGGCTGCTGCCTTGAGCATAACCGGGTAACCCATCTCATGGGCCAGCGAGAGCGCCTCATCGATATCACGCAGGCTCGATTCGGAGCCCGGAATCACCGGTATGCCGGCTGCAATCATGGCGGCGCGCGCCTTGGTCTTGCTGCCCATGTCCCGGATGGCATCCGAGCCCGGCCCGATATAGGTGATGCCCGCATTCTCGAGCAGGCGGGCGAAGTCCGCGTTTTCGGATAGAAAGCCATAGCCCGGGTGTACAGCATCGCAGGCCGTGTCCGAGGCAATGTCCACGATGCGATGCATGTTCAGATAGCTCTTGACCGGGTCCGGTCCGATCAGGATCGCCTTGTCCGCCTTTTTGACATGTACGGCGCGGCTATCCGCTTCGGTATAGATGGCGACAGTCTCAATGCCCAGCTCATGGCAGGCACGCATGATGCGGATGGCGCATTCACCGCGGTTGGCAATCAGGATGCGTTTGAACAAATGGTCTCCTTTTGCGGCTGGGCATGATACCTGCAAGCAGATGTGGGAACAAACACTGCCCTGTTCAGGGCCGGATCAGTACATGCTCGCCGATGTGGCTGTGTGCAAAAAGCTCAAGGATGTCCGCGTTCGCCATGCGGATGCAGCCGTGGGATACGGGCGTGCCGAGCTTTTCTTCCTCGTGTGTGCCGTGGATGTAGATGTAGCGCGACTTCGTGTCCACGTGTCCGTGCCGGTTGATGCCGGTCTGCATGCCTTCCAGCCACAGGATGCGGGTCAGAATCCAGTCACGGTCGGGATCATTCGTGGCTGGGTTGTAGATGCCGACCGGCTGGCGGCCGATGAAGGCGGTGTACAGTGGGAGGCCCGCGCCGATTTTTTCACAGACGCGATGCTTGCCCAGAGGCGTTTGCAGGCTGTCCCGTCGGTTGCCTGTGCCGCGCGCTGCCGTGGATACGGGATATGCATACCACACGCCGCTATCACGCCGGTGATACAGCCGCTGGTCGTTGATGGATACCACGATCATGCCGTGAGTCTAAAGAATCCGGAAGGTTTTCGCTTGTGCCTTTTCATAGGCTACCTACAATGGCCAAAACTTTTCCCAGGGAGCCTACATGGATATCAGCAAGATCCCCCCCGGTGCCAATCCGCCGGAGGACATCAATGTCGTCATCGAGGTACCGCAGCATGGTGACCCGATCAAATACGAGCTGGACAAGGCCTCCGGCGCGATCTTTGTCGACCGCTTCATGCACACGGCCATGCATTATCCCTGCAACTATGGCTTTATACCGAACACATTGTCCGACGATGGCGATCCTGTGGACGTGCTCGTGGTGTCCGCCTTTTCGCTGATGGCTGGATGTGTGGTGCCGAGTCGGCCTGTCGGGATGTTGCACATGGAGGATGAGGCGGGCATGGATGCAAAGGTACTGGCGGTACCGGTATCCAAGCTCAAGCCGGTTTACGACCATGTACGTGAGCCTCGTGACCTGCCAGCATTTCTGACCAACCAGATACGCCACTTTTTCGAGCACTACAAAGACCTGGAAAAAGGGAAATGGGTCAAGGTCACCGGCTGGGGCAGTGTGGATGAGGCCAAGCAAGAAATTATGGCATCGATTGCGCGGCATACGGGTTAGCCTGGATCAAGGCTTGACGCACAGCGACCATGCAAGCATAAAAGCGGCTGGGGGAATTCAGCCGCTTTTTTTGCGCAACTGAGGGAGGCTTTGAATGGATATGACTTCGATACCGGCAATTTTCGGTGCCCTGGGCCTGATGGTTGCCTACGCCATTTACCGCAAGGTGGTTTCACACCCGGCGGGTGAAGGCAGGGTGGCCGAACTTGGCGAGGCCATTCATCAGGGCGCGATGGTATTCATGCGGCGCGAGTATTCCATTCTCGCTGCCTTTGTCGTATTTGTGGCCCTGTGTCTGTGGATTTCTCCGCTCGGCATCAACACGGTGATTGCCTTTCTGGCCGGCGCCATAAGCTCGGCCACGGCTGGCTACATCGGCATGTTCTCGGCCACGCGCGCGAATGTGCGTACGACCGTAGCGGCCCGGGACAAGGGCGCCAGCGAGGCGCTGTCCATTGCCTTTTTCAGCGGTTCTGTCATGGGGCTGACCGTAGCGGCGCTCGGCCTGCTTGGCCTGGGCAGCCTGTATCTGGTTTTTGGCGGTGACCCGGAAACCGCGCACGCGATTCATGGCTTTGGCATGGGTGCCTCCTCTGTGGCGTTGTTCTCACGTGTCGGTGGCGGCATTTTCACGAAGAGCGCCGATGTAGGTGCGGACCTCGTCGGCAAGCTTGAGGCAGGTATCCCGGAAGATGATCCGCGCAATCCCGGCGTCATTGCTGATAACGTGGGCGACAATGTGGGTGACGTGGCAGGCATGGGCTCGGACATCTTCGAGTCCTATTGCGGGGCCATGATCGCGACAATTGCCATTGCCTCAACCATGACGCTTGCGGAAATCGGTGGCATTGGCGACCGGGCGAGTATTATGTTCCTGCCTCTGGCACTTTCCTCCGCCGGGCTGCTGTGCTCCGTGCTCGGCATACTTCTGGTGCGTGCTTTTTCACACTGGCCGCTGGATGTGGCTCTGCGTATTGGCACCATTGGCGCAGCGGTGCTGTTCATCATCGCCTCGTTTGCCGTCATCCACAGTATCGGCGTGTCCGCAAGCGTCTGGGGTGCGGTGCTGGCCGGTGCTGTGGGTGGTATCATCATCGGCCTGATTACCGAGTATTACACCGGCGGGGCGCCGGTGCGCCACATCGCCGAAGCTGGTGAGACGGGTGCTGCCACAGTGATAATCGCGGGGCTCGCCATTGGCATGCAATCGGTGGTAATTCCGGTACTGACCATCTGTGCCGTGATTTTCGTGTCCACGCAGCTGTGTGGGCTGTACGGCGTTGGCGTGGCGGCGGTCGGCATGCTGGCGACCGTGGGTATGACCATGGCCATCGATGCCTATGGCCCGGTGGCGGACAATGCCGGCGGCATTGCGGAGATGGCCGGCCTCGGCGAGGAAACGCGGAAGATTACGGACTCACTGGATGAGATGGGCAACACGACGGCAGCCATCGGCAAGGGCTTTGCCATTGGCGCGGCGGCGCTGGCGGCGCTGGCCATCATCACGGCCTATTCGGAGACCGTCAGCCTGCACGTGCAGGATTTTGAGATGCGGATCAATGACCCCCGCGTGCTCATCGGCACCTTCATTGGTGGCGTCTTTCCGTTTCTCGTGGCCTCCATCACGATGACCGCCGTTGGTGATGCTGCCTTCGAGATGATCCGCGAGATACGCCGCCAGTTCCGGGAGATTCCGGGCCTGCTTGAGGGCAAGGCAAAGCCAGATACGAATTCCTGTGTGGACATTGCCACAACGGCAGCGCTGAAAAAGATGGTGTTGCCCGGCATGCTCGCCGTGGTAGCGCCGGTTGTTGTCGGCTTCGGGCTTGGCCCCGAATCGCTCGGCGGCATGCTGGGCGGCGCGCTGGTTAGCTGCGTGCTGCTGGCCCTGACCATGGCCAACGCCGGTGGCGCCTGGGACAATGCCAAGAAGTACGTTGAAAAGGGGCACTTGGGAGGCAAGGGCTCGGACACGCACAAGGCGGCCGTGGTTGGCGATACGGTAGGCGATCCGCTGAAGGACACATCCGGCCCGTCCATGAACATTCTGATTAACGTCATGGCCATTGTTTCGCTGGTGATTGCACCGCTGCTGGGGTAGCCACCAGCCCGCTGTTTCACGCTTTGCGTAGCGGGAGCGGGGGCGGTAGGCTGCACCGCCTTTTGCTGGAGGTAACAAGGGTATGACGCAGCGCACTTTCTGCGGGGATTTCCATACAGGGCATGTGGGTGAGACGGTTCGGCTTTGCGGCTGGGTGCAGACCAACCGTGACCATGGCGGTGTTGTCTTCCTGGATGTGCGCGACCGCTCCGGCGTCGTGCAGGTCGTGGCGCACCCGGATACGCCCGAGACACATGCCCTGGCCCATACCCTCCGGCAGCAGGACGTCATTGCCGTGGCCGGTGAGGTCATCCCGCGCTCGGCTGACACCGTTAACCCGAAGCTGCCGACGGGTGCCGTTGAAGTGAAGGCCCGGACCATCACGGTGCTCAATCGCGCCGAGACCCCGCCGTTTCTGATCGAGGATGATTGCGATGTCGGTGAGCAGTATCGCCTGCAATACCGCTATCTTGATCTGCGCCGGCCTGTCATGCAGGCGAACATGGCGCTTCGGCACCGCGTGACGCACGCTGCCCGGAACTACCTTGATACGCAGGGATTCCTCGAGATTGAAACACCGATCTTGAACAAGTCCACGCCCGAGGGGGCGCGCGATTATCTGGTGCCGTCACGTACGCATCCGGGACACTTTTTCGCGCTGCCGCAGAGCCCGCAGATTTTCAAGCAGCTGCTGATGGTGGCGGGCATGGAACGCTACTACCAGATTGCCCGCTGTTTCCGTGATGAGGACCTGCGGGCTGACCGGCAGCCCGAGTTCACGCAGGTTGACCTGGAAATGTCGTTTGTCAGCCAGGAAGAGGTCATGACCATCACCGAGGGGTTGATTGGCACGATGCTCGAGGCCGGCATGGGCATGCGACCGGAGCATGCCTTTGAGCGGATCAGCTACCGGGAGGCGCTCGCCCGCTTTGGGCTGGATCGGCCGGACATGCGCTTTGCACTGGAGCATGTCGATATCACGGAGCTGATGAAGCAGGTGGAATTCAAGGTGTTTCGCGGGCCGGCCGATGCGGGAGGTTTGGTCAAGGTTATGCGCGTGCCCGGTGGCGGCGAGCTGACGCGCAAACAGATTGATGATTATACGGATTTCGTTGCCATCTATGGCGCCAAGGGGCTGGCCTGGATCAAGGTCAATGACGTCACGGATGTGCCGGCCGGCCTGCAATCACCGATTGTGAAGTTCCTGCCCGACGAGGTGCTGCGTGCATTGCTTGCCGCCTGTGATGCGGAAAATGGCGATGTCCTGTTTTTCGGTGCCGGCGATGCGCATACCGTCAACGATGCCCTTGGTCACCTGCGTGTGAAGATTGGCTCGGACGTGGGCCTGATACGTGAAGGCGACCACCGCTTTGTCTGGGTTGTGGATTTCCCGATGTTTGCCTGGAATGAGGACGAAGGCCGCCTGGAGGCTTTGCACCATCCGTTCACGGCCCCGGTACCGGAAGATCTGGCCTTGCTCGACGAACAGCCGTTAGCCATGCGCTCACAGGCCTATGATCTCGTGTGGAACGGTACGGAGATCGGCGGTGGCTCCATTCGTATCCACGACCGCCAGACCCAGGCGCGTATTTTCTCGGCTCTGGGGATTTCGGATGAGGAGGCCGAGTCGAAGTTCGGCTTCTTGCTTGAGGCGCTGAGATATGGTGCGCCACCGCATGGCGGCCTGGCCTTTGGCCTGGACCGTATCCTGGCCCTGATGACCGGCGCTGAATCCATCCGCGATGTCATCGCCTTTCCGAAAACGCAGCGTGCTGCGGATCTGATGTGTCAGTCCCCCTCGGTAGTTGCCTCCGAACAGCTCAGGGAGCTGGGGCTCAGGCTGCGCCGGAGTGCAATTGACAAAGCGTCAGCCGAATCCGATGCTTAAGATATGAAACGGATTGCCTTTGCGGTCATGCTGGCTGCCCTGACGGCATGTGCGGTCAAGGCGCCGGTGCAGGAAATGGCTGAGGCACGCTCGGCGATTGCCACGGCCCGCAGCATTGTTTCCGAATCGGACGCCTCCAATGCAGAGCTGATCAGCGCGGAGCAGGCGTTGCAGCAGGCTGCGGATGCCATTGAACAGCAGCGCTTTGAGCAGGCACGCAGGCTGGCGCTGGAGGCCAAGCGTAAGGCACAGAACGCGGTCTCCAGGAAGAAGAACGGACAGTAAATAAAATAGCAGCAGGATATGATGCGGGCATCCGGCTTCGCATTCCATCAAGGGGTTGAATATGGCTGACAGGATTCGCGTGCCGGAACACGGCGAGAAAATCCGCATGGGAGACAATGGCGCGCTTATTGTGCCGGACAACCCGATCATTGCCTTTATCGAGGGCGATGGTACCGGGCCGGATATCTGGGCTGCCGCGCAACGCGTGCTTGATGCGGCTGTTGAAAAAGCCTATGGCGGTCGCCGGCATATCGCCTGGATGGAGGTTTTTGCCGGTGAAAAGGCATGGAATCTCTATGGCCAGACGGATGATGCCTGGCTGCCGGCAGAAACCCTCGATGCCTTCCATGAATACCTGATCGGCATCAAGGGACCGCTGACCACGCCCATCGGTGGCGGCATCACCTCGCTGAACGTGGCCCTGCGCCAGCAGCTCGACCTTTATGTCTGTCTCAGGCCGGTGAAGTATTTTGATGGCGTGCCATCACCCGTGAAGCATCCGGAGAAGGTGGACATGGTGATCTTCCGCGAGAACACGGAGGACATTTATGCCGGCATCGAGTGGGAGGATGGTAGCCCGGAGGTGAAAAAGGTGCTGGCCTTCTTGCGGGACGAGATGGGTGTAACGAAGATCCGCTTCCCGGAGAGCGCCGGCATCGGTATTAAGCCTGTTTCGCGTGAAGGCACGGAGCGCCTCGTTCGTGCTGCCATTCAGTATGCCATCGATAATGGCCGCAAGTCGGTCACGCTCGTGCACAAGGGCAATATCATGAAGTTCACGGAGGGTGCCTTCCGCAACTGGGGTTACGCGCTGGCCAAGCGCGAGTTTGACGCCGTGGAGATTGATGGTGGTCCGTGGTGCCGGCTACCGAACGGCATTGTCATCAAGGATGCGATTGCCGATATCACGCTGCAGCAGGTGCTGACACGCGCCGACGAGTTTGATGTGATTGCCACGCTGAATCTCAATGGGGATTACCTGTCCGATGCGCTTGCCGCCCAGGTTGGCGGCATCGGCATTGCCCCCGGTGCCAATATCAATTTCGATACGGGCCATGCGATTTTCGAGGCCACGCACGGCACGGCACCGAAATATGCCGGCAAGAACGTCGTGAACCCGTCCTCGGTGATTCTCTCCGGCGAAATGATGCTGCGTTACCTTGGCTGGACGGAGGCAGCCAATCTGATTCTCAAGGGTATGGCTGGCGCCATTGCAGCCCGGACCGTCACCTATGACTTTGAGCGACAGATGAGTGGCGCGACCAAGGTGTCGTGCTCGGGCTTTGGCGATGCAATGATCGCCTATATGGACGATGAAGATGCGGCACTGGAGGATGGCTATGACCAGCTGGCCGCACGCTTCAGGGAACTGTTTGAGCAGAGTGCCGAAAAAAGTACTGAATTTGCCAGAGTAGCCCTGGAAAAGGCGCGTGAACAGCTGACCAGTGCCGGGGCATTCAGTGAGGAGCAGGGCCAGCGACTGAAGAGCTTTCTTGAACGTGATCTCGGTCGTGCCGTGGAGCAGGCGCGCAGCCTGGGCCAGGAGGCAAAGGACAGGCTGGAACTGCCACGGCTTGGCGCAGGTGCACTTTCATCCATTTCCGCGCTGATGAAGGTGGCCAGCAACGCCATGTCCAGCCTTGCAGACATGGCGGACGAGGCACTGAGCTGTCATTCGGGGGAAATTACGAGCGCCGGTACGCTGACGTGCACGGCCTGTGGCAAGCAGATGCACTTCAAAAAGACGGGACGGATTCCGCCGTGTCCATCCTGCCACGGTACGGAATTCAAGAAAAGCTACTGAGAATCCGGGTGATCTGGGGTCAGATAACCTTTGAGAATTTCACTTCCTGTTGCTTCTTGCGCAGGTGTTCGTCGAAAACCATGGCGATGTTGCGGATCAGGAGCCGGCCAGCCGGCAGCACGGTGAGGCCTGTTGCATCCAGCCGAAGCAGGCCGTCGGCTGCCATCGTAGCGAGGTCTTCCAGCTCGGCCGCGAAATGTTCCGCAAACGATATGCCGAATTCACGTTCAACACGCGAGAAGTCCAGCGCAAAATCGCACATCAGCCGCATGATGACAAAGCGGCGCAGATGGTCTTCGTCCGTTAGCGCATAACCGCGCAAAATCGGGAATTCCCCCGCATCTAGGTGGGCGTAATATTCATCCAGTGCCTTGATGTTCTGAAAAAAGCTTCCCTGCACATAGCCGATGGAGGTCACGCCCAGGCCGAAAAGCTCGGCGTCCGCATGTGTGCTGTAGCCCTGGAAGTTCCGGTACAGCTTGCCCTGGCGCTGGGCAATCGTTAGCTCGTCACCCGGCTTGGAGAAGTGATCCATGCCAATGAAGACATAGCCGGCATCCAACAGCCGTTCAATACTGTGCTCCAGGATGTTCAGCTTGACCGCGGGCGCCGGAATATCTGTCTCGTTGATGCGCCGCTGGGGCATGAACATTTTCGGCAGATGGGCGTAGTTGAATAAGGCGATGCGGTCCGGCGAAAATCCGATGACCGTGGACAGCGTGCGGTCAAAGCTTTCCACCGACTGGAGCGGCAGACCGTACATCAGATCGATATTGATGGAGACAAAGCCTGCGGCCCTTGCCTGCGTAAGCACGCGCAGCGTCTCCTCCTTCGACTGGATGCGGTTGACCGCCTTTTGCACAGCCGGCTCGAAGTCCTGCACGCCCATCGACAGGCGATTGAACCCCGCATCACGAAGCACGTGGATGGTTGTATCGCCACATTCGCGGGGGTCGACCTCAATACCGTACTCACCGGTTGCATCATCCACAAAATGGAAGCGGTCGCGCAGGCGCCCGGACAGGGCGCGAATTTCCGCATCGCTCAGAAATGTCGGTGTACCGCCACCCCAGTGCAACTGCGTGACCGGACGCCCGTCACCCAGCGCGCCTGCCAGCATGTCGATTTCAGCAAACAGATGATCGAGATAGGGGGCGGTACGGCTGCGGTCCTTGGTGACGATTTTGCTGCAGCCGCAGTAGTAGCAAACTGTATCGCAGAAGGGCAGGTGGACATACAGCGACAGCGGCGCATCACTTTTTGCTGCCTGGGCCAGGTGTTCCCGGTAGGTGGACGCATCGACGCCGGCGTGAAACATGGGTGCGGTCGGATAGGAGGTGTAACGCGGCCCGGCCCGGTCATATTTCCGGATCAGTTCCAGGTCAAAAACAGGGCGATGCTCCGCCTCCGAGGCCTGGGCCATCTCGGGTGCCTTGGCTGTCACTTGGTTGCTTGTCTCAGATAGGCGATGATGTCCTGTACGTTGTCCGCTGACAGCCTGGCGATGGCCTCCCGGCCCTCGCGTTCCACATGACGTCCGCGACGGATACGCAGATCGAGCATGTAATCATCCAGATCGGAAATCTTTTTGACCCTCACCGCAGCATTACCGGTCACCCGGATGTCCGCCGGCCTGGCATGACAGGCCTTGCAGCTCTTGGCATAAAGTGCCGCCCCGCGTTTTGCGTCACCCCTGAAGCGGAGCGATTCGACATAGTTGGCGATATCGGCAATGTCGGTATTGGAAAGCTGGTGACGTTTGGCCATCATCAGCGTGCCGGTCCGCCCATAGCGTATGGTATGCACCTTCTCACTGAGCGTGAGCTTGGAGTAGACGAGATTCTTGGCTCCGACACCCGTCATCGCACGGCCATCCGCACCGTGGCAGGAGGCACAAACCGCTATGAAACGACGCTTGCCGTTGGCGAGGTTCGGCTGATAGGTGAATGTCTTGATGTAGTCCACAAGGGCCTCGATCTCGAACGCATCCAGCTTGTACTTCCACTTCGGCATCTTTGTGCCATGCGTGCCGTACATGATGATGCGTCGCAACTCGTCGGCAGATACGTAAGGGGCCAGCGCGCGCAGATTCCGTGCCGGGAACGGCTTGAGCCTGCGTCCGTAATCCGAAACCGAGCCATCCGCACCATGGCACTTGGCGCAATTCGCCTGAAACAGCCTTTTGCCGTCGAGCAATTCTGTCGCCTGCCCGTTTGCCGCCCATAGCGGAACACAGGCCAGAAGGATAAAAACTATTTTTTGCATATGTCCCATTCGCTCTGTCTGGTCCTATTTATCGCTGGCAGTGCCCTGCTGCGCCTGGATATAGGCCACGAGCGCATCCACCTGCGCGGTATCAAGCTTCTTGCCGAAGCGTGGCATCATCTTGCGCCCGTTGACGATGGTATCACGCAGCACGCTAGCATCCGTGTTCATGGCCTTCACTGCCGGTCCGACCTTCTTTTTGTCGATGGAGTGGCACATCTTGCACTTGGCCTTGAACAGCTTGGTGCCATCCACACCTGCATGGGCAGGCGAGATGCCCAGCCCGAGTAGTGCAATGGCTGAAAACAGCACAAACGATTTTTTCATGTCACTTCCCCTTTCGTCGCATCTCTCTGTTCAAGCCAAGTATAGCCCACAATCCGTAAGCCCGGTTGCGCAATATCTGCTCCCTTAGCCTAAAGCATTGCTCCTGACATGGCTACATTTCAACCGGCACAACCTTCGGTTTGTAGAACCACATCTGGTACAGGCTGACCAGGATCTGTGCACCGAAGGAAATACCCATCAGGGCACCGGCAGCGATCACTGCATAGGCAAAGCCCGGAATGACCTTGGTCAGGTACCAGGAAAGGATGTCGCCGAGCAGGAACACAAACGGAATGCCGACAGTGACCCGCTTCAGCCAGACGGGCATCTCACACAGGATGAAGATACGCCCGACAAAAAACAGGATGAAGGCGATGCCGAAAAGGTGAATGTGAGAGACGCGTACGAGGGCGGGGATCGTGGCACCGGTATCAGTTTCCGTCAGTTCGATGACTTCTTCATAGCTCGTCAGCGCAGGGATGCTCATGCTACTTTCCGCCGAGTGGCACATAATGCAGTTGTTGTCGAGAATGGGCTTGACCTTTGCGTTGAACTCGGCCTCGGGTGCGCCGTGCCCGATCCAGTCAAGTATCGTGGTCTTGGCAGCGGGGCTCGGCAGGTTGGATTCCATCGGTCCATTGATGGCGGCACCGAGCCGCGTCTGGTTGTGGCTGCCGTAGTAGGCCAGCTTAACATCTTCGACTGAAAGCCCCGGCTTGCCGTCGCGGCCTTCATGCGTGTAGTAGAGGTTGAGCAGGGCAAACATATAACCAATACCGATGGTAATCAGGAACATGGTGTCTAGGATGCGCTCGCTGACGGAGATATCAGAAAAGCGTTTGTATTTTGGCATAAGTGCTCACTTTGATGAGTTAAGCAATGATTGCATTGGAGGCTAGGGAAGCCGGTCTCTGGCGTCAACGCTCCAGCAGGCCGTAGCGGAGTAGTCGTATCCAGGCAACAATATCCGCAATTTCCGCGTTGGAGAGCTCTGACTTAAAGCCTCCCATAATTGTGCCGGCATGGCCATGTCGGATGATATCAGCCATATCGATGTCCGAACGCTCGGATAGCAGCAGGCTTGGCGTGCCTGGCAGGGCATTGCCTTTTGCCTTGCTCCCATGACAACGTGCACAGTACTGCTGGAATCTCTTCCTGCCTCGCTCGGGCCGCACGCGGTAAGGCAGACTTTGCACATAGTTCACAATCGCAATGATTTCTGCCTGGCTCAGGCGCACGCCATGGGCATGCATACCCGTCTTTTCCCTGCCCTGGACAATGATACGAAAGATTTCTGCGCGGGACAGGATCTTGGGCCGCAGATCGTGTGCGGGCAGGGGCTTGAGCTGCTGCCCGAGCTTCGTATTTGCCGCACCATCTGCGCCATGGCAGGCCGCGCACTCGCGCTGGTAAAGGGCCCGGCCATCGGCAGCCAGTGCAGGTGCAGGCATCAGTACCATCAGCGGGATGAGACAGACAAGCAGTTTCAATACATCGCCTCCTTTTATTTCAGGCTGAACATGTAATGGGTCAGCGCCTCGATGCCGTCCTCACTGAGGCCGAGATCTGCCGCTCCTGGCATGATGGAGCCTTCGACCAGTCTGGCCGGGTACCTGAAGTGCTGTCTCATCCAGTCCGGTGATCTGCCGGCAAGGCCCTCGTAGCTCAGGTCCGGACCAATTTCTCCACCTTCTCCGTGAATCTGATGACAGGCAGCGCAATGGAAGCGGGCGAACGCCGCCTTGCCCCTGGCAATCATCTGCGGATCAGGCGGCAGGGTCTCCGGGGCTGAGCGAATGGCCAGGACAGTTAGTACGCCGATGGTGGCCAGTACCGAGAAGAAAATCGTGAGTGCTACCAGCCGTTTCCGCGGGTGGCGTTCGGGATTGCGGTCGTAGAAGGGCAGGCCGATCATTGCCACGGCCAGCATGCCGGGAATAATGGCTGTCCCGACGACAATCCACTCCTGGGGAAAATACTTCAGCAACTGGTAGAGAAACAGGAAATACCACTCGGGTGCGACGTGCGCTGGTGCCAGCGATGGATTGGCTGGCGAACGCAGCTCCGGTGTGTGGAAAACCGCCAGGTAGACGAGGATCAGGAACACCACCAGTGCGGCAACGACATCGATGAATAGTTGCCGTGGAAAAAAGAAGCCTTTCTTCTGTTCCAGCTGCTGCGCCGATCCGGTGAACGGCCCGGCTACACCCTGCTTGCGGAACAGGTAAAGGTGCAGACCGATGACCGTGAAGATTGTGGCTGGCAGCAACCAGATATGAATGGCGTAGAATCGGCTCAGGGTCTGTGCGCCGATAGCGCCACCACCTCGCAAGAACGTGGCAATGGGTTCGCCAACAACCGGCACGGTGCCGATGATTTCGGTACCGACGATCGTGCCCCAGTATGAAAGCTGGTCCCAGGGCAGGAGATAGCCGGTCCAGGCAAACCCCATGACGCAGCCGAGTGCTGTCAGGCCGGCAAGCCAGGTGAGCTCGCGCGGGCGTTTGTAGGCACCCCAGACAAAGACCTGGGTGATGTGCATGACGGCGATGACAACCATGGCCGATGCACCCCAGTGATGCAGGCCGCGGATAAACGAGCCGAATGGCACCTCCTCCATCATGTAACGAATGGATTCCCAGGCATGATCCATCGTGGGAGCGTAGTAAAAGAGCATCAGGATGCCGGTCAGCACCTGCATGAGTAGAATGAAGAACAGGCTGGAGCCGAAAACATACCAGAAGGATGGCCCGCCGGGCATGGGCTCGTTGAGCAGGAAATCCGAGAGCGCAGAAAGCGCGAGGCGCTCGTCCAGCCAGTGATAAAGCTTCGAGTGCTGCTGCACCTGCATCAGGCACTCCGTTTCTTGTCCGGGATACCGGCGCGGAATTCCATATCCATGACCTCGATGTCACCGTTTTGTATGCGCACGGGCAGCGTATCCAGCCCGCGCGGGGCGGGCCCCGCGATCACTCTGCCATCGAGCGCAAAGCGACTGCCGTGGCAGGGACATAAAAAGGCGTGTTCCTTTGACGACCAGTGCACATTGCATCCCAAGTGCGGGCACTTTGGGGTGAAGGCGATGATGCTGGATTTTTCATTGGCCCAGCCCACCTCGGGGAAGCGAAGTGTGTTCTTTCGGGCTGCAATCTGGCTGACAAGCGTTGATGACGGACGAATAAGCCAGGCGCCCTTCGGGATGGTTTCCTCGAGATAGCCCTCGACGCGGTGCACTTTGTAGGTGACGAATACTGGTGTGTCTTCGAGAAGTTCGCGTTGCGTTTTCAGTCGTGTCCATAGCCTTGGCAGCCCCTTGCTGAGTGGGAAAAGCAGATAGCGTGCAACGGGATAGACAAGGCTGGCGGCGATGGCACCGATGATGGCAAGGCTGCCCAGAATGAAACGGCGCCTGCTTTTGCGATCAATGTCCTGTGGCGGAAACAGGGTGAGGATTTCTCCCTGTACCGCCCCCCATTCCTCCTGCCACTCGACAGGATGCAGGGCGTAGTAGACCGACACATCGAATTCGGGCAAGGTCGAAAGCTCGTCGCTGGCATAGTCCACGTGCAGGCCGTCTGCTGCCGGAGATGAAAATGCCGTGGCGGGCAGCTCGATTTCGCGGCCATTGTTCAGGCGCAGCACGGCCTTTTCAATTTGCCGGCTGGCCTGATTGGCAATCAGGCGTGAAATATGGCCACAGTGCCTTCCTTCCCTGTCCGTCACCTCGGTTGCAAGCTGAATGGCCAATGGCTCCTCCAGGTCCCCTGTAGCCGATTATAGCCGGTTATCCGCGATTGCGTGGGGAGAAGCCTATCCCTCCGTTCGGGAATGCTCCCCTATGCTCCTTAGGTGTTTCCTGCACCACTGCCGGGCTGTGTCCTCATTGTCGAAGGCCCCATCCAGTTGTGCCTCATAAGCGGCAGCGATCAGCTTGCCCATGCCTGGGCCAGGCTGGACACCCATTGCCATCAGCATGCGGCCATTGACGATGGGGACAGGCTTTTCTTCGTGGTGGCCAAGGGCCTGCGCCTCGTTCAGCCAGGACAGGGCAGGGCGTGCTGGCGGATGCGGTGGCCGGCTTGAGGCATCGGCCTCCACGAGCGCTTCCCAGAGTGCGATATTGACAGGCTGCAGCCGGTGGGAGAGCCGACGTACAGCGCGTTTTGTCGGTGTGCCGTGCATGTGCGTCATATGCTCCCGGATCAGCGGAGCAATGGCTGCGACCGCGGATGCCGGGGCGCCGATACGCTGCATGAAACGACTGTTGATTTCCGTACCCTCCATGCTGTGCCCCGGTGAGCGAATGCATCCATTACCATCATCAATGGTTGTAGCTGGCTTGCCGATATCGTGGCAGAGCGCTGCCAGTACGAGATACAGCCGGCGCTCATCCTGCCAGCCACGTGCGGTGGCCACACAGGCTGCCTGATCAACCGTCAGACAGGTATGTGTCCAGACATCACCCTCGGGATGCCAGCGTGTGTTTTGCGGGCAGCTGCGCATGGCCGCAAGCTCGGGATACAGCTCGATCCAGCCACTTTTTTCGAGTACGACCAGGCCCCTGGCCGGATGCTCGGCCATGGCCCACTTGCGCCACTCCGCCCAGATACGCTCGGCTGCAAGCGTGTTGGCCTCGCGGCGCAGCTGTTGGCAAAGCAAGGCTGTTTCTTCGTCAAGCTCCAGATCGAAACGGGCGGCAAACTGCATGCCACGCAACACACGCAGCGGGTCTTCTGCAAAGGTGGGTGATACGTGGCGCAGGATACCGGCCTCAAGATCATTTCGGCCACCATGAAAATCCAGCAGTGCACCACTTTCTGCATCGTACATCATCGCATTGATGGTAAAGTCGCGCCTGCTGCTGGCCACCTCGGGTGACAAATACGGATCAACCTGCACATCAAAGCCGCGATGCCCCGGCCCTGATTTTCTTTCCCGCCGCGGCAGGGCAATATCAGCCTCGATGCCTCCCTGCCGCAGCTTGATGACGCCAAAGGATTTGCCGACCTGTTCACAGCGTCCCAACGGCGCGATGGCCTGCTGTACCTGGTCCAGCGGCAGGCCATAGACTTCGATGTCAAAGTCGCGTGAGCTCAGTCCCAGCCACATATCCCGCACACATCCACCGGCGAGAAAGGCGCGTCCGCCAGCTTTGCGCAGGCGCTGGCAGATGTCAGCGACAAACGGATGGATCTGCATCTTCTTCACCATGCCCATTCCACGTTCGACAAGGCGGCATGGCAAGTCTATGTTGCGGTCTTGAGCCCGCGCCATAAAGCCGGGCGCTTCCTGGGAGGTTGGTATGCGATGGTCTGAAATGAAGGATGTCAGCCGACGGGCCTTTAACCGCAAGAAGGTGACCGTGGTGGGGGCAGGGCACGTAGGCGCAACAGCCGCTTTTCTGGCTGCGCAGAAGGAGCTGGCGGATATTGTACTGATCGACATTATGGAAGGGGTGCCGCAGGGCAAGGCGCTGGATATGTATGAGTCTTCTCCCATCCAGGGCTTCGACGCCTATGTGCACGGCACTCAGGATTATGCGGAAACGGCCGGCTCTGATCTCGTGATTATCACGGCCGGTATTGCGCGCAAGCCCGGCATGAGCCGGGACGACCTGCTGTCCACGAATGTAAAGATTGTCGCTGATGTGACACGGCAAATCGCCGAGCATTCGCCGGACTGCGTGCTACTCGTGGTGACAAATCCGCTTGATGCGATGGTTTACACGGCCAAACAGGTCTCGGGCTTCCCCAAACAACGCGTCATCGGCATGGCCGGCGTGCTCGATTCGGCTCGGATGCGTGCCTTTATTGCCGAGGAGCTGGATGTCTCCATCGAGGATGTCAGTGCCTTCGTGCTCGGCGGCCACGGCGACACGATGGTGCCCCTGCCGCGATATTCCACCGTGGCGGGCATTCCGATCACCGAGTTGATGAGTCCCGAACAGGTGGCATCCATCAGCACGCGTACGGCCAATGGCGGGGCGGAAATCGTCGGCTACCTGAAAACGGGATCGGCCTTTTATGCGCCGGGGGCGGCCGTGGTCGAGATGGCCGAGGCTATTCTCAAGGACAAGAAGCGCATCCTGCCCTGCGCCACTTATCTGGAGGGTGAATATGGCGTAGATGGCTACTATCTGGGTGTGCCCTGCAAGCTTGGCGGTGGTGGTGTCGAGGCGGTGATTGAGCTGGATCTGAGCCCGAAGGAGGCGGCTGCATTGCAGCACTCGATGGAATCCGTGAAGGCTCTCGTGCGCAAGGTGGATGCACTTGAACACTTCTGACGCCAGGGTCTGGTCCGGCAGGGGAGACACATGAATATCCATGAGTATCAGGCCAAGGCCGTGCTAAGGACGTTTGGTGTGGCCGTGCCGGCAGGTGTGCTTGCCACAGAGGTCAGTGAGGCGGTGGATGCCTGCGGTAAGCTGGGTGGCGGCATCTGGGTGGTGAAGGCGCAGATCCATGCCGGTGGCCGTGGCAAGGCCGGTGGCGTGCGCATCTGCCGTTCACCGGATGAAGTCAGGGCAGCGGCCGAATCATTGCTGGGGCAAACGCTGGTGACGCGGCAGACAGGGCCGGCGGGCAAGGTAGTACACAAGCTCTACATCGAGGAGGGTCTGGGGATCACCAGTGAGTTTTACCTGAGCCTGCTTGTGGATCGTGAGGCTGAGGCAGTTTCCTTCGTGGTCAGCCCGGCAGGGGGCGTGGACATTGAGGAGGTTGCTGCCAGTACGCCGGAGAAAATATGCACCCGACCGGTTGCGCTGGATGGTGTGACGGAAGCGGACAGTGTGGTGATGGCAGACGCGCTCGGCCTGCCGTCCGGCATGAGAAATGACTTCCACAGGCTGGTGAACGCACTGCTGCATACCTTTACCGAGCGGGATTGCAGCCTGCTTGAATTGAATCCCTTGGTGATGACCGCTGCGCAAGAGCTTGTGGCACTCGATGCCAAGATGGTGATCGATGACAATGCCCTGTATCGCCAGCCCGACATGCGTGCCCTGCGCGATACGGATGAGGAAGATGTGCGCGAGGCCGAGGCAGCCCGGTTTGGTCTGAACTATATCCAGCTCGATGGCGATATCGGCTGCATGGTGAACGGTGCGGGGCTGGCCATGGCGACCATGGATATCATCCAGCTTAAGGGAGAAAGGCCGGCGAACTTCCTCGATGTCGGTGGCGGTGTCACCGGGGAGGCAGTCGCGGAGGCGTTCCGGCTGCTGTTTTCGGATGCACATGTGCAGGCCGTACTGGTCAATATCTTTGGCGGTATCGTGCGCTGCGACATCATTGCGAATGGGCTGCTGCAGGCGGTGAAGACACACCCGATGCGTGTGCCCGTGGTCATGCGGCTGGTTGGCACGCGCGAGGAGGAGGGCCGGCGCCTGATTCGTGATGCCGGACTTGAGGTGCAGTGGGCGGCTGATCTCGATGAAGCGGCCGAATATGCCGTGGCAGTGGCGCGTGGAGCAACCGCATGAGCGTGCTTGTCGATCGGGACACGCGAGTCATTTGCCAGGGATTTACGGGCAGGCAGGGCACATTCCATTCTGAGCAGATGCTGGCCTACGGCACGCGTATGGTCGGTGGCGTTACCCCCGGCAAGGGGGGCCAGACGCACCTCGGGCTGCCGGTATTCAATACCGTGGCCGAGGCTGTGGCGGAAACGGGCGCGGAGGCATCCGTCATCTATGTGCCGCCACCTTTTGCGGCCGGAGCCATCATGGAAGCAGCGGAGGCGGGCATCCGCCTGATTGTATGCATTACGGAAGGCATTCCGACACTGGACATGATTCGCGTCAAGGCATGCTTACGCAGCAGCGATACGATACTGATCGGGCCGAACTGTCCGGGCATCATCACGCCAGGTGCCTGCAAGATCGGCATCATGCCCGGGCATATTCATCTGCCGGGACGCATCGGCGTGATTTCACGCTCCGGTACGCTGACCTACGAGGCTGTGGCGCAGCTGACCGCCACGGGGCTGGGTCAGTCCACCTGCATCGGCATGGGTGGGGATCCGATACACGGCCTTGGCTTTATCAGCGCCCTGAAGCTGTTCGAGGCCGATCCTGAGACCGAGGGCATCGTGATGATCGGCGAGATCGGCGGCTCGGATGAGGAGTGTGCTGCCGACTATATCCGCCAGTATGTGTCCAAGCCGGTTGTGGCCTTTATCGCCGGGGCAACAGCACCAAAGGGAAAGCGCATGGGACATGCCGGCGCCATTATCGCAGGCGGAACGGGTACGGCGCAGGGCAAGTACGCAGCACTGGCGGCGGCAGGCGTCTGCATCGAGCGAAATCCCACCCTACTGGGGCAGCGGATGCTTGAACTGCTATGATATCGGTACATGGATGCACAGGTTGAACACATCAAGGCCGCCATAACCCGGTTTGTCTGGCCCGGGGATGTGGAGTCCCTTCCCCTGTGGCGACGGTTTTGCGTGCGTGCACTTCAGGTCTGTATCGCGCTGGTACACGATTTTCTCGATGGCCAGCTGACGCTTCGGGCCATGAGCCTTGTCTACACGACGCTGCTTTCGCTGGTGCCGCTTCTGGCGCTCACCTTTTCGGTATTGAAGGGATTTGGCGTACACAATCAGCTGGAACCGCTACTGCTGAACTTTCTTGCCCCGCTCGGCGAGAAGGGCACGGAGATTGCCGGCAATATCGTCGGCTTTGTGGAAAACATCAAGGTAGGCGTGCTTGGCACGCTGGGTCTGGGACTACTTGTTTACACGGTGATTTCGCTGCTGCACAAGATCGAGCAGGCCTTCAACTACACCTGGCATATCCGGCAGTCGCGTCCCTTAAGCCAGCGCTTCAGCGAATATCTCAGCGTGCTGCTTGTTGGCCCCCTGCTCATTTTTTCGGCGCTTGGCCTTACCGCCTCGATGATGAGCTCGACGATCGTGCAGCGCATGATGCATGTGCCCGTGCTCGGAGCGATGGTGAGCGGACTCGGCAGCCTGATTCCCTACGCCTTTGTCATTGCGGCATTTACCTTTCTCTACATCTTCATTCCCAATACGCGGGTGCGTTTCAGTGCGGCGCTTACTGGTGGTGTCGTGGCCGGCTTCCTGTGGGAAACCATAGGGCTTGTCTTCGGCTCGTTTGCGGCAGGGTCAACGAATTACACGGCGATCTATTCCGGTTTTGCTATCCTGATTCTGTTCATGATCTGGCTTTTCATCAGCTGGCTGATCCTGCTTCTGGGCGCCAGTATCGCGTTTTATGTCCAGCACCCGCACTATCTGACGTTGCAACGCGGAGACATCGAGTTGAGTCCGGCCAGTTTCGAGCGGCTGGCGCTGCTGACGCTCACGTATATCGGCAGACGGCATTACCGGCATGATCACACCTGGGGGCTGGATGATCTCTCCGACTGGCTCGGGGTGCCGCAGCACGTGGCGGATATGCTGTTGAAACGACTGTATGAGGCGGGGCTGCTGTTGCGCACGGGAGAGGTACAGCCTGCCTATGTGCCGGCCATGGAGCTTGAAACGATGCAGTTGAAGCCTGTGCTGGATGCGCTGCGGGCAAGCAGCGGTGCGCATGACTGCGCTGCCAGTCGTGTGCCGTCAGATGCCGCGGTTGATGCCCTGCTGGCGGAGATTGACGCAGCCCTCGGTGAGGCCGTGCGCGGTCGCAGCATGAGGGACCTCGTGCTGGGAGAGGATGCCGCGATGTCGCGCCCGGTAAAGAACGGGAAAAGTACGCTTACGCAGGTTCATGAAAAAATGACACGTTGATCAGGGCGCCTGTGTAGACCATGATCAACAGGACAGCGATTGTCGCTACAGCTTTCATACTTTCCTCCTGTGGTGACTGTCATCGCGGGCCGTTTGTGCTACAGGCCCGCGTCGATACCGCCTGGATGTGAGTGCCAGTCGGCACATCAGCCAGTCCGGTCGATGCATGATAAGTATCCGGCCTGACGATGAAGAATGTATGGGGAGGCGGTTAAGCTGTTTTAAGAATTTGCGCACAGCGATTCCGTGTGTCGGTTGTTACTTCTTCTGGTCTGACTCTCCAAAGCCCTTGAGCTTGATGCTGGCGACGCGATTGGCATCGTCATAGATGATATCGATACTGCGGCGGAAGGCCTTGCCTGTTTCAGGATCGTAATAGTCCTCGATATAGGTGGCGCGGTTTGGCGTCAGCACGTTTTGCAGGACCGGCGTGCCGAGCAGGGATTCCACGCGAAAGCGCGTATCTCCCTCACGGATCTGCAGCACCAGCCCCGGCTTGAGCACATTGCCCTGATGCATAACGTGCTGCAGGCAGCCGGAAAGACCGGCGAGCAGCACCAGGACAGGCAGCAGCTGCTTCAACGTAAAGCCCTGATCGGGCCGTCATAGCCGTCTTCCAGCAGACGGATGTACTCGACCATGCCTTTCTCCAGCTGCCATTCGGGTACCCAGCCGAGCAGCTCGACCGTGCGGCTGATATCCGCCTCGGTGTGGTTCTGGTAGAAGTCGTAGGGGTTGTCGAAGTATTCCACATCCAGATCCACCCCCAGTTCCCTGGCGAGGATATCAATGATGTCATTGAACGTGCGCGCCCGGCCCGTGCCGACATTGCAGATACCCGATCGCGGTGCATCCATTGCGGCAAGGTTTGCCGCGATGACATCGCGGATGTACACGAAGTCGCGCCGCTGCTCACCGTATTTGAACAGCCGCGGCCGGTGGCCCGCCTTCACCTGCTGATAGAGCTGAAGAATCATGGATGAGGTCGCTTTTTTGTGCGCCTCTCCCGGGCCGTACACGTTGAAATAACGCAGCCCGACAATCGTGGCCGGGTGACGATCGTGCCAGCGCCGTGCAATCCGATCCATGGCCAGCTTGGAAAAGCCGTAGATGTTTTCCGGCTCCTCACCTTCGCCAATGCGGTTCGGTGCAGGTGCATTGCCGTATGTGCCGGCCGAAGATGCGTATACGATGCGTGTGCCCGATTCAGCGCTGGCAGCCAGAATGGCGGCAAAGGCATCCGTGTTGGTTTCAAGCATGCGCCGCTGATCCATGATCGTGGTATCCGTGATGGCCCCCTGGTGGAACACCACGGCGTAAGTACCATCGGCAATTTCCCGGAGCAGCGTCTCATCATTACAGGTGACAGCACGCACCTCGCAGTCGATATGCACGAGATTACGCCAGCTGCCACTGGAGAAGTTATCTGCGACGACCACGTCATGGCGTACACTCAGGGCTGCGGCGAGGTTGGCACCGATGAAGCCGGCTCCGCCGGTGATCAGAACACGATCCATATGCTCATCCCTGGGATACTATGGTCTTGCCGGCCCACACGGCCTGGAGGTCTTTCAGGGCGCGTACAGTGGCGGCATTGCACAGGGTGTAGCCTGCATGTGCGTTGATTCGCGCCATGACGTCTTCCGCCGGTATGTTGCGCACGGACTCGGCGTCCAGCCCCGCCTGTACCATCAGCCGTGCAATCCAGGTGCCCAGGCCTTCAAGCCGGGCGATACGTGCGGTTTCAATGATGTCACGGGCACGCTCCACGCTGATCTGACCTGCCGTGGCTTCGGACAGAGCCGTAGCGTCGGCATCGGCCAGTGTCCTTTTGGAGTGGCAGATCAGTTGCAGACAGACCCATTCGCGCTCACTGAGAAATTCCCTGTCCTCATGCAGGGGGAAGACGCCGGGTAGCGCCTGGACATTGCTCATTCGCTTATTCCGTGTAGGCCGTAGGCCCGGTAATATAGGCCCGCTTCATCGCCCATTTCTGGATGCGGGCGCCGATGCGGTTGGAGCGTGTCAGGTTGGCCCGCGTCAGTTTCGCGCCGGTGAGGTCGGCCTCATACAGACTGGCATTGCTGAGGTTGGCCTCACGCAGGTTGGCTCCTGTAAGGTTTGCCCGCGACAGATCGCAGCCGGACAGGTCCGCACCCGCAAGGTTGGCCCCTGACAGATTACAGCCGGACAAATCCGCACCTGCCAGCCTGGCGCCGGCCAGATTCAGACCGGACAGGTCCGCCCCGGACAGGCTGCGCCCTTCCTTGGCCGCTTGTACTACTTCACTGGCATCCATGGCGCGCATCCTCCATCGCGAACGGATAGTACGG
>CAZROR010000001.1:82381-107261 GCA_964601765.1 uncultured Zetaproteobacteria bacterium | reverse complement strand
GCAATGCGGCGAGCCACTCGCGCGAGGCCGGCGGGAACGCCCGCGCGGCTGAAGCTGCCGCGGCTCCCGCGAATCAATCCCTGACAGCGCGGATCGCAACCGAGGCGGCCGGCTTTGACACACGCCGCCAGCAGTTTCTGCAAACGCTGAAAGACGCCGTAGCCATCCTGGAGGAATAAAAGAATGAATGCTGTGAAATACGTGGCCGCACTAGCCGCCGTGGCGCTGGCGGGTTGCGCCGTGACGCCGAAGCCGTTGACGGATGCCGAGTTTGAACGCCGCGCGGGAGACGATCTCGGGCAAATGTTCAGGGGCCAGGCGCCCGTGACCCACCCCATCACGCTTCCCGAGGCCATGGCGCGGGCCATCAGGTACAACCTGGATCACCGCCTGAAGATGATGGAAACGGCGCTCGCCCGCGCTAATCTCAAGGCCGTGCAGTTCGAGGAACTGCCGAAGCTGACGGCATCCGCCGGCTATCACCAGCGCAGCAACGACACCGGTGGCGTGAGCCAGGCGATCGAGACGCGCACGCAGTCGCTGGTCGCTTCCACCTCGCAGGAGCGCGTTCGCGTAACCGGAGAGGTCGCGGTGGCATGGAACATCCTCGACTTCGGCATCAGCTATGCCCGCGCGCAGCAACAGGCCGGACAGGTGATGCTAGCCATGGAGCGGCGGCGCAAGGTGGTGCAGAACATCATTCAGGACGTGCGCTATGCATGGTGGCGGGCCGTGAGCGCCGAAATCATGCTGAAGGAGCTGAAGCGGCTCATGACCCGGGCCACGGCCGCGCTGGCACATTCCGAGCAGATGGAGAAGCAGGCTATCCAGTCACCACAGCGGGCCCTGGAGTACCAGCGCGATCTGCTCCAGGATATCCGGCAGCTCTGGCAACTCGTGCAGCGGCTTTCAATGGCCAAGACGGAGCTGGCCGCACTTATCAACCTGAAGCCAGGAACGCCGTTCAGGGTCGCCATTCCCGGGAATGCGTTTGCCCGGATGGCTGATCTGCGTCCGGACATGGCCGCCCTGGAAAAGCTTGCTCTCATCAACCGCCCGGAATTGCGCCAGGAGGACTACCAGCAGCACATCGACGCGCTGGAAGTGCGCAAGGCCATGCTGCGCATGCTGCCCGGTATCGAGTTCAATGCCGGATACTCGTATGACAGCAACAAGTTCCTGTTCAACAACAGCTGGGGATCGGCAAGCGAGGCTGTTACGTGGAACATCTTCCAGCTGTTTTCCGGCCCGGCGGCAATCCGCGCCGCAAAGACGCAGCTTGACGTGGGGAAATCCCGCCGCCTGGCCCTGAGCATGGCCGTGGTGACGCAGATGCACCTGGCCTACCAACGTTACCGGCTGGCGCGAAAGGACTTTGAGCTTGAATCGCGCATTTCATCGGTGCAGGACAGGCTGAGTTCACAGGCCGGCGCCATGCGGGCCGCCGGCACGGGCGATGAACTGGCGCAGATCCGGGGCGCCACGGCGGCGCTCGTGGCCCGCATGCGCCGCGCCGATGCCTATGCCGAGATGCAGAATGCCCTGGGCCGCCTGTTCAACTCGCTGGGGCTGGATGCCGTGCCATCGTTTACCCGGGATGATGTCGATGCCCTGGCGGCAAAGCTTACCGGGCAGACCGATGCCTGGATTGATGAGTTGAACAGGTTGGGGCGGAACAACGATATGGCTCCGCAGACCGCCACTCCGACATCCGGGAACGCGGCTGCCGGAAGGCCGGAGAGCGGGGGAACATCGGCCGAAGCGGAAAAGCCTGCTTCCCTCGGGCGGAACATGCCCGCGCCCATTACGCCGGCCACGGAGATCAGCGAGGCCCCGGCCGCGTCGGCCGCAGAATCCGCGCCGCAGGAAGCAGCCGCGCCCGCGGCTACCGGGCCCGTGCTCAGGGGCGTTTATCCATCCAGCGTTCCGGGCTCGCACGAGCCGCAGCTGCTGATTATTTCCGGTCGCGGGTTCGATGCGCATAGCCGGGTGAGCGTGGACTGGGGCGGGGGTGAGAAACGCCTGCCTGCATCGAGGGTGCAGTGGCTGGATTCGGGCCATATCGCCATGCGCATCAAAACCGGTACCGTGCCCGGCGCGTGGAGCGTGACGGTTACGGATGGGAAGGGTGCGACATCGAACACCGTGCGCTTCGAGGTGGTCGGCCCGGCTGAATGACACCGAAGTGCGGAGGAACGGAGTTCGGCGCGTGGCGATTACCTGTCGCCTTGCTGCTGCTTCTTGCGGCGGCGTCCCGGGCTGCCGTGGCCGGCGAGACGCCGGACGGGGGGCAGATACGCGTGCTGCTTGTTCCGCAGCAGGAGGCCACGCTCTCCAGTCAGATCGCGGCGCGTATTGACGCCATGCCGGTGGCGACGGGCGGACGCTTCCGAAAGGGCGCCCCGCTGGTCAGGTTCAACTGCGCCATCAAGCGGGCGAAGCTGAAAAAGGCGAAGGCGCAGCTGAAGGCGGCCAGCATGACCCTGCAGGCCAATCAGCGGCTCAGGAAATTCAACTCGGTGAGCGCCCTGCAACTGGCCGTGTCTGAAACGGAGGTGGACAAGGCCAGGGCGGACGTGGCGCTCGCGCAGGCGGAGACGAGGCGTTGCACCATCCTCGCGCCGATGCCAGGCCGCGTGGTCAAGCGGCTGGCGAAGCCCTTCGAGAGCGTGGCCGAGGGACAACCACTGCTTGAGATTCTCGACGACAGCGCGCTCAAGCTGCAACTGTTCGTGCCTTCACGCTGGCTGGTCTGGCTTGCCGGGAGCACGCCGTTTACGGTAACCATCGATGAGACCGGCAAGGATTACCCGGCCACGGTCACATCGCTCGGGGCTCGTGTCGATCCCGTGAGCCAGACGCTGGAGATCAGCGGCAGGATCTCCGGGCGGCATCCCGAACTGCTTGCCGGCATGAGCGGCACGGCGCATTTCAGGGTTCCCGCCGGTCCTTCGAAGACAACCCCGTGACATGAACGCCCACGAGCGGCAACTTGCCGTGCTTGCCGCGCTGGTGGAACTTGAGCGCGAGGCCAGGCATGCCGAATCCGCGCGGGCGCTGGGCTTCATCATGGTCAATGAAACACGGCATGTGCTGGATTACAGGCAGGCCGTCTTCTGGAGGCTGAAGGCCGCGGGCGGCGCGACTGTCGAGGCTGTGTCCGGCGTGTCCGCCATCGACGGGAACGCTCCGTTTATCCGCTGGGCCCAGGATCTGGCCCGGGCGGTTGCGCGGCAGGAGGAAACCGGGGGCATTCGCGTCCCGGATCGAAAGGATATGCCTGAATCGCTGGGTGAGGGCTGGCGCGAGTGGGGCGGTGAAGTGCTTTTCTGCCCGCTGAGCCCGCCGGGCGGGGCGTTGGCGGGCGGCCTGTTTTTCATCAGGGATGCGGCATGGCAGGAGCCGGAAAAGGCGCTGGCCGCGCGCCTGGTCGATGCCTACGCGCATGCATGGCGGGCGCTTCGGCCGGAGCCCGTCCCGGCGATCCGTCGCTTGCGGGCGCTATGGGAGCAGCGGCGGACCCGTATCGGCATGGCTGTGTTCGCGTTTATGCTTTTGTGGCTGCCGGTGCGCATATCCGCGCTGGCACCGGCCAGCGTGGTGCCTGTCGATCCCGTTGTGGTCGCCGCTCCGATGGCCGGCGTGGTTGAGGCCGTGCATGTCTCGCCCAACCAGGCGGTGCGCAAGGGGCAATTGCTGTTCAGCCTGGACGACACATCCATCCGCAACCGTCGTGACATCGCCCTCAAGGCCCTAGCCGTGGCCCGCGCCGACTTCATGCGCGCGTCCCAGATGGCCTTTGCCAATGCGCGCAGCAAGGCGAATGTGGCGCTGCTGAAAGCGAAACTGGAGGAGCGCGAGGCCGAATTGCAATACACGAATGCGCTGCTGAAACGCAAGGACGTACGCGCCCCCGTGGCCGGCATTGCCGTGTTCGAGGATGCGAATGACTGGCGCGGCAGGCCGGTGGCCGTGGGTGAGCGAGTGCTGACCATTGCCGATTCGGCCCGGGCCGAGGCCGAGCTTCTCCTTCCCGTGGCCGACGCGATTAACCTGGCGCCCGGCGCCGAGGTGCGGCTTTTCCTGGATGTTGATCCCACACACCCGCTGGCGGCGCGCCTGCGCCAGACCAGCTATGAGGCGCGCCCCACCCCTGACGGCATTCTTGCCTTTCGGCTGAAGGCATCATTTATGGAGGGAGAGGCACCGCCGCGTATCGGATTGCACGGAGCCGCCAAGATATACGGCGACAGGGTGAGCCTCATCTACTACGTGATGCGCAGGCCGCTGGCCGCCCTGCGCCAGTGGCTGGGGCTGTGAGCGAGGGAGATGCGACCGGGGGCCCCATGCCCCTGCCCGCGCTGCGGGAGGAACTGAAGCTTTTTCCGGGGCCGAGAGAAGAGGACGGATCGCCGACATGGACCCTGTATGATCCCGCCCGCCACAGCTTCTTCCGTATCGGCTGGGCGGAATTCGAGATGCTCAGCCGCTGGCAGGCGGGCGATGCGGATACGCTCCTGGAGCGGGTGAATGTCGAAACACCGCTGACGGTGGATGCTTCGCACCTGTCGCAGTTGCTGCTCTTTCTGTCCGCCAGCGAGCTTCTGCAGGTAGCGGGCGAGGCGGGATGCGCGCGGCTGGATGAAAAGGCGAGGCGGGCCAGGAAGGGCCTGGGCCGGTGGTTGCTGCACAACTATCTCTACTTCCGCATTCCCCTTGTGCGTCCGGATCGTTTTCTTTCGGCCACGCTGCCCTATGTCTCCTTTTTCTTCCGCCGCGAATTCTTTTTGGCGACGTTTGCCGCCGGGCTGACCGGCCTTTTTCTTGTGGCGCGGCAGTGGGATGAGTTCAGGGCGACATTCCTCCACTTTTTTTCATTGTCCGGCCTGTTCTTCTATGGTCTGGCGTTGCTGGCGGCGAAAGTCGGCCATGAGCTCGGTCATGCCTATACGGCCAGGCGTTACGGCGTGCGCGTGCCGACCATGGGCATTGCCTTTCTGGTGCTGTGGCCCCTGCTCTATACGGACACGACCGATGCCTGGAAGCTGCCTTCGTACAGACAGCGCCGCGCCATCGTGCTTGCCGGCATGGCGGTGGAAGTGATGCTGTCATGTTATGCCACGCTGCTGTGGAGCTTTCTGCCGGACGGCGCGGCGCGCAGCGCGGCCTTTCTGCTGGGCACGGCCACCTGGGTCACGAGCCTGTTGTTCAACCTCAATCCCTTCATGCGTTTCGACGGCTATTACATGCTCTCTGATACGGTGCGAATTTCCAATTTGCAGCCTCGCGCTTTCGCCCTCGCCCGCTGGTGGCTGAGGCGCGCGCTTTTCGGCCTGGATGTGCCGCCGCCAGAGGAATTCCCGGCTGCCAGGCGCCGGTGGCTGATTGCCTATGCCTTCAGCACCTGGCTGTACCGGCTGGTGCTTTACGCGGGCATCGCGCTGCTTGTCTATATGCTGTTTTTCAAGGCACTTGGCATTTTCCTGTTCATGGTGGAAATCGGCTGGTTCATTGTCAGGCCTGTCTGGCAGGAGGTGCGTGCATGGTGGGAAATGCACGAGTCGATGGAATGGAATGAGCACACCCGCGTCACCCTGCTGGTGTCGCTGGCCTTGTCCGGCATGCTGATATTTCCGTGGCGGAACACTATTGATGCGCCTGCCGTGCTCAAGGCGGCCGCCCATGCTGCCATCTACCCCCGGGTGCCGGGCCGGATCGCAGAAGTGCGTGTTCACAACGGCGACACCGTGCGCGCAGGTGATGTGATGTTCGTGCTGACCTCGCCCGAGCTGGCGTGGCAGCTCAGGCGGGCCAAACTACAGCTCGACAGCGTTGAACTACGCTTGCGGCGCCGGGGAGCGGATCCGGACATGCTGTCCCGGAGCCTGGTGCTGCAGGAGCAGTACGCGAAGGCGCTTGTCGTTTATCGCGGAGCGCTTTCACGGCACGTGAAGCTGACCGTCAGGGCGCCCATGGACGGCATGGTGACGGATATGGCGGATGGCCTCCTTCCCGGTCGCTGGCTCAATATCAGGAAGCGGCTGGCATTGCTGATTGCCCCGGGCGGGGCGACGATCGAGGCCTATCTGCCGGAGGGCGCCATCGCGGGCATTCGGTCGGGCGCTGCAGCGCACTTTTACGCGGACCGGGCCATGATGCCGCCCCTGGAAGGCATGCTGGAGGGCATGGATCGCACGGATACGCAGATATTGGAGGAGCCTTATCTTGCCTCTGTTTATGGCGGGGCGCTGCCCGTGACGCGGGATACCCGGCACAGGCTGATTGTGCACGGAGGCTTCTACAGAATGCGCATCCGGCCAGTGCTGCGGCATGCGCCGCCCAGCGTGGTGCGCGGCGAGGTGCGTATTACAGGCGAGGCGGAGAGCATGCTGGGCCGGCTCTGGCGCGCGATCGTGTCGGTGCTGATTCGGGAAAGCGGATTCTGAAGCTTCAGAAGCGGCGATCGGATGCCGCCATCTGCTTTGCATCCAGGCGGCGGATGACATCGCCCATGTTGCGCACGATAAAGGCCAGCATGCTGAGTGCCAGCTTGCAGTGGTTCATCATGAGCCCCTCGAAATGTTCGCGCGTAATCTTGTAGACCGTGCACGGGAGTGTGGCCACGACCTTGGCGCTTGTCGGTTCGGCGCTGAACATGCTGATCTCACCAAAAACACGGCTTTTGTCGTCGCGGGCGAGGACGGTCTCTCTGCCGCCGGCCTTGCGGCTGATATTGGTGCTGCCCGAGCGGACGATATATAGCGCGCTTCCTTCCGCTCCCTGGTGCATGATGGGTAGGCCGGCCGGCACGTTTATTACCTCAATGGCCTCGCCGAGGGCCTGGCGCTCGCTTTCACTCAGTGATTGATTGAAGGCCTTTTCAATCCACGCAAAGTCGATGTCCATTCATTGTCTCCCGGTGTTCGCGCAGGGTGGCGACAGTGTAGCATGCCCGCATGCGTTTGTTTGCAGCCCTTGACTTGCCGGAGAAGGCACTGGAAGAAGCGGCGGCCTGGCACGCGGCCGCGTGCGTGCACCTGCCTGCCGGCCAGTGGCGGGATCTGCCAAGCCGGAACTGGCATCTGACGCTTGCGTTTTATGGCGAGGTTGGCGGCGAAGCGGTGGACGCGCTGGCTGAGGCCCTGAGTGAATGCGCGGCCTGTACACCTCCGCTGCAGTTGTGTTTCAACGGCTTCGGTGTCTTTCCGGGACCGCAGCGGCCTAATGTCTTCTGGCTTGGCGTAGATGAGGCGGGTGCGAAGGATCATATGAAGGCGCTTGCCCGTTGTTGCCGACGGGCAGGGCATGCTACCGTTCGCAAGCGCTCGGCGAAGGAGACCCCATTCAGGGGACACGTGACCGTGGCGCGCCGCCGGGGATATCCGGCGCCACTGTCCGCCGATGTTCTGGCGCGCGTGCCGGACGTGCCGGACGTGCGCTGGCGGGCGGAGACGCTCAGGCTGTACCGCTCTGAGTTGCAGCGGGACGGGGCGAGGTATTTCATGCTGGAAGAGTTTGCGCTGTCGGCAGGCGTCGATTGAGTTGAAAGGGGAGCATATGTCAGACAAGAGCAAGGCGCTGGAGACAGCGCTCAGTCAGATTGAACGCCAGTTCGGCAAGGGAACGGTCATGCGTCTGGGCGATGAGTCCAAGGTGCCGGTCGAGGTGATCCCGAGCGGCAGCCTGGCCCTGGACGCGGCGCTGGGCATCGGCGGCTATCCACGTGGCCGCGTGATCGAAATCTATGGCCCCGAATCATCCGGCAAGACGACGCTGGCGTTGCATGCCGTGGCCGAGGCGCAAAGGCTGGGAGGCACGGCGGCATTCGTGGATGCCGAGCATGCGCTGGATATCGGCTATGCGGAGCGGCTTGGCGTGCAGGTTGATGACCTGCTGGTATCGCAGCCGGATTCCGGTGAGCAGGCGCTGGAAATCGTGGACATGCTGACGCGTTCCGGCGCCCTGGACATCATCGTCGTGGATTCGGTGGCGGCGCTCACGCCGAAGGCCGAGCTTGAGGGAGACATGGGGGATTCGCACATGGGACTTCAGGCCAGGCTGATGAGCCAGGCGCTGCGCAAGCTGACAAGCTCCATTTCGCGTTCCCGTACGATGGTGATTTTCATCAACCAGATTCGCATGAAGATTGGCGTCATGTTCGGCAATCCGGAAACGACAACCGGTGGAAATGCCCTGAAATTCTACGCCTCGGTACGGCTGGATATCCGTCGCATCGGCGCCATCAAGAAGGGCGACGAGATTCTTGGCAACGAGACGCGCGTCAAGGTGGTCAAGAACAAGATGTCGCCACCGTTCAAAAAGGCCGAGTTTTCCATCATGTACGGCGAGGGCGTGTCGCGTGCGGGCGAGGTCATCGACCTTGGTGTCGAGCATGGCCTTGTCAGCAAAAGCGGGGCCTGGTACGCAATCGGTACACAGCGCATCGGCCAGGGGCGGGAGAACGCGATTCAGTATCTGAAAGAGCATCCGGAGACGATGGCCGAGATCGAGGCCAGCCTGCGTGAGAAACTTGGCCTTCCTCCGGCGCCCGTAGCCACGAAAGAGGCCGGCTGACAACAACTTCCGGGCGCATGGCGGAGCCATTTGATGCAACGCGGGCCTGTGCCTATGCCATGCGATTGCTGGCGGCGCGTGAGTACTGCGCGGCGCAGATGAAGGAGCGTTTGCAAAGCTGGTGTGCGCGGCATGAGATGCGCTGCACCGGGGATGACGTGGAAGCCGTGCTTGATCGCCTGCAGCATGCCGGCCTGCTGGATGAGACGCGTTTCGTGCAGGGCTTTTTCCGCATGCGGCTGGCGCGCGGCGATACACCACGGCTGGCCGCGATAAAGGCCCGGCAGAAAGGTGCGCGCAGTGAAACAGTTGCCGCCGAGCTGGCGCACATTCAGCCCGCATATGACCAGGCCGGGGCCTGCCGCAGGCTGCTCGACAGGCGTGATCCGCAGGGCCAGCGTTTCTCGGACGCGCGCGCCTGGCGCCGGCATGCGCGTTATTTGCAGCAAAAGGGGTTTGATGCTGCTACCATCCTGCGCGTCATGAAGGGGGAGCCCGAACAGTGAAAACCACGGAGATTCGCGCGCGTTTTCTGAAGTTTTTCGGGGACAGAGGCCATACGCTGGTGCCTTCCAGCTCGCTGGTACCACATGGCGACCCCACACTACTGTTCACCAATGCCGGCATGGTGCAGTTCAAGCATGTGTTTCTCGGTGATGAGCGACGGGATTACACGCGCGCCGCTTCCAGCCAGAAGTGTGTGCGTGCCGGGGGCAAGCACAACGATCTGGAAAATGTTGGTCGTACAGCACGCCATCATACGTTTTTCGAAATGCTCGGTAATTTCTCGTTCGGAGACTATTTCAAGCGTGAGGCCATTGGGTACGCCTGGGAGTTTCTGACCGCAGATCTGGGCCTGGATCCCGCGCGGCTGTTTGTCACCGTGTTTGAAGAAGACGATGAGGCTGCGGATATCTGGCTGAAGGATATCGGCGTGCCGGCATCCCGATTCGCGCGCATCGGTGCCAGGGATAACTTCTGGTCGATGGGAGAAACCGGGCCGTGCGGGCCGTGCTCGGAAATCTTTTACGATCACGGGCCGGAGGTTGCAGGCGGCCCGCCGGGAACGCCGGAGGCTGAAAGCGACCGCTTTGTCGAGATATGGAACCTCGTGTTCATGCAGTATAACCGCGATGAGGAGGGCACGCTGACACCGCTGCCCCGGCCTTCAGTAGATACTGGCATGGGTCTGGAACGCATGGCTGCCGTGATGCAGGGCGTGCACAACAATTACGATATCGACCTTTTCCAGCAGCTGATCGCCGCGGCCGTGGAAATTACGGGCCGGCCCTACGGGGAGGATGCGGCGACGGATGTTTCCCTGCGCGTGATTGCCGATCACCTGCGCTCGGTGAGCTTTCTGCTGGCGGATGGTGTGCTGCCATCAAACGAGGGACGGGGCTTCGTGTTGCGGCGCATTCTCCGGCGCGCCTGCCGCCATGGCCGGTTGCTGGGCATGAACGAGGCCTTTCTCCATCGTCTTGTGGGCGCTCTTGTGCGTGAAATGGGCAGTCACTTTACAGAGCTGGCTGATGCGCAGCCTAATATCGAGCAGGTTATCCGCCTCGAGGAGGAGCGCTTCATTCGCACGCTGGACAAGGGGCTGAGGCTTGTTGAAGAGGCGGCAGCTGCCGCGGGTGATGGTGGTGTGATTCCGGGAGAAACGGTGTTCACGCTCTACGATACCTATGGATTCCCCGTCGATCTCACCGAGGACATCCTCAGGGGGCGCAATGTGCGTCTGGACATGGCGGGCTTTGAGGCGGCCATGGCCGAGCAGCGTGAGCGGGCGAGGGCAGCCTGGAGCGGTTCAGGTGAGCAGGCCGTGTCCGCCGTGCTGCACAGGGTTCGTGAACAGGCCGGGCCCAGCGAGTTCCTCGGTTATGCGGCAGAGACCGCCGAGGGTGTGGTTGCCGCCCTGCTGCGGGGCGATGAGCCTGTTGATGTATTAAAGGAGGGTGAGCGCGGCCAGATCATTGCAAATCAGACGCCATTTTATGCCGAGTCCGGTGGCCAGGTAGGCGATACCGGCGTCATTGAGATGGATGCAGGGCGCTTCGAGGTTGAAGATACAAAAAAGCCGTTGCCTGATTTGCATGTGCATACAGGACGCGTTACCTCGGGACAGATCACAGCCGGCAAGGTGGCCAACTTCACCGTGGATACCGAACGACGGGCCTCGATCCGCCGCAATCATACGGCCACGCATCTGCTGCATGCCGAGTTGCGTCGTGTGCTCGGCGATCATGTGAAGCAGGCGGGTTCGCTGGTTGCCCCTGACCGGCTGCGTTTTGACTTCACGCACTTCCAGGCCCTGACTGATGCAGAGAAGGCCGAGATCGAGGCTGGTGTCAACAGGGCCATCTGGGCAAATGCGGAGGTGTGCACGCGCATCATGAGCCCGGAAGAGGCTGTGAAAGATGGCGCCATGGCACTGTTTGGCGAAAAGTATGGTGACGAAGTACGCGTCGTGCAGGCCGGTCCGACATCGATGGAGCTATGCGGCGGCACGCATGTGCTACGTACCGGTGATATTGGCCTGTTTCGCATTGTGGCTGAATCCGGCATTGCAGCCGGGGTGCGTCGTATCGAAGCGGTGACACATGAGGCGGCCTACCGGCTGCTTGTTGCCGACAGTGCAGCATTGGCTGAAGCCGCAGGCAGGCTGAAGGCACCACCCACGGATGCGTCAGAAGCCATTGCTGCCTTGCAGGACAGGCTGAAGGTGGCCGAGAAACAACTGCAGGCACTGAAGGCGAAGGCTGCCACCGGGGTACTGGACGAGCTGATCGGCCATGCCCGTGAGGTGAAGGCCGGGGGGCAGCATATCAGGCTGCTGACGGCGGAGGTGGATGGCGTCGCCGACCTGCGTGACTTCATGGACAAGGCCAAGGCTAAGCTGAAATCCGGCGTCATCGTATTCGGCCAGAAGCGGGGGGATAAGGTACAACTCGTGGCGGGTGTAACAAAGGATCTGGTTGGCACGTTCCATGCCGGGGAGCTTGTACGCGAGGTGGCACAGATCTGTGGCGGCAAGGGTGGCGGCAAGCCGGAGCTGGCCATGGCCGGAGGCAGTGATCCAGAAAAGCTCGGGGCAGCTCTGAACGAGGTCGCGCGGATTGTTGCAGGCTGATGGCCATTTATGCCATTGGCGATATCCAGGGCTGCTATGATCCCCTGCGCCGGCTGCTGGACAAGGTTGCCTTTGACCCGGTAAAGGATCGCCTCTGGTGCGTTGGCGATCTCGTCAATCGCGGGCCGCAATCGCTGGAGGTGCTGCGTTTTGTCAAATCACTCAAGGATGCCTGTATCTGCGTGCTGGGCAATCATGACCTGCACCTGCTTGGCCAGGCGGCCGGGAGGGTACCGCATGCCAGCAAGTCCCTGAGCAAGGTATTGAAGGCGCCCGACCGCAAAGAACTGCTCGATTGGCTGCGGCACCGCCCACTCATCCATGACGACAAGCGTATCGGCTGGTGTATGGTGCATGCTGGCCTGCACCCGGCCTGGAGTCTGAAAGAGACCAGGCGTCGCGCCGCAGAGGTCGAGGCCGTGCTGCGGGGAGGTGAATGGAAGGAGTTTTGCCACTTCATGCACTGGTGCAGGCTTCCACCCAGCGATCCCGAGGGGCGGCTTATGGGCTGGATTTTCACGACTGCCGTACTGACGCGGGCGCGCTACTGCACGGCAGGTGGCAGCTTCAACTGGGCCATTCGGGCGGGGAAGCCGAGGAAGAAGGCCGAGAGGCCCTGGTATGCACACGAGACGCTGGCCTGGCGTGGCAAGCGTAGGGTTGTTTACGGTCACTGGGCAGCAGCCGGGCTTGTCGATGATCAGCCGCATGTGCTGGGCCTGGATACCGGCTGTGTCTGGGGTGGAAGGCTCACAATTGCCCGCCTTGATGGAAAAAAACTGAAGCTTCGCCATGTGTCATGCAAGGCGTGTCAGCCAATAGGGGGGTGAGTGGCTGCCCGGACGATTGAAGGCGGAAGCAGGGTGACGCTGGCAGCTTTGGAACATCATTGACAGTGAGTGGGTGGCGCATCACGTCGGTATGCCGATGGCTGCTGGTTGCCGTTTACACCGCTTCGCTGCCCTGGCTTATTCTTCTGTGGGATGCGGCGACATCATATCTGGGCCACTACGCCTTACTTTTGCCGTGGCTTGTGGTCCTGGCCATGGTGCTTGCAATCACGGGCAAGCTTGTTTTGGATCATGCCGGGCGTGGGCAATGGGGCTATTTGCTTGCCGCATGTCTGCCTGCCATGGCTCTTCTTACATGGGTGACATTTCCAGCTGAGCGACTTCACCTGCCGGAGTATGTATTGATGGCCGTGCTCGTTACGCGTGCATTGGGCCCTCGCTGTCCGAGGCCGTTTTTTTGGACGGTACTGGTCTGCCTGCTACTGGGCTGCGTGGATGAGATCATGCAGGGACTCATACCTGACCGGTTTTTTGACGTGCAGGATCTCGTAGTCAACGGTATGGCCGCACTGGCGGGCATGCTTGCTCTGCGCGCGCTCGGTATGGGTGAGAAAGATGTCGGCCCTGGACCAGTATGCCTCCGGATAAGTGGTGTTCTGGCCTTTTTGCAAATCGGGTTTTTGGTTGCGTTGCTTGCACGTGCCCAGGCCGCCTTGGTTTCCAGCGGGGAGGGGCTGGGCTGGCTTACATTCTGGCAGGCCGCAGCCCTGCTTGCCTGGGCGGTGGCAAGCGGGGTCGTGGCATGTTGGAAAAGTGACGGTGCCCTGCGTGCTGCCATGCTGAGTGTGTCGGTGGCGCAGGCGCTTATGGCGACGGGTACGCTGCTGGGGTTGCCTTTTGTTTGACTTTGTAACGAACATCACAGTCCAGGCGAATATCCACTTTCAGTGTTCGGGCATCGGTGACGGACAGAGCCGACGCCGTAACCTGTAAGAAGGAGATGCATATGATGAATCGGATTTGGATTGCCGGCACGCTGGCTGCTGCCGCACTTGTGATGACGCCCGTGCTTTCGGCACAGGCTGCTCCAGCTGGCGGGCCAGCCACACCTGCGGCTGCTCCGACGCCTGTACCGGCAGGTACAGGCCTGCCAGTGGCCCCCGCGGCCACGGCTGTGCCAGCGGCGGGATCGGCAGTTGCGGCAGCACCGGCTGCTACCAGCACTACGCAGAAGGCCGCGACAGGTGGAACAACAGTCCAAACGGGTGGTACGGCAACGACAGCCTCAGGTGGCGGGGCATCCGCAACCGGTGGCACAGGCACCACTTCCGCAAAAGGCTTGGCTGCAGCTGGCGGCACGACAGCTGCAAGCACCGGCGGTAAGACTGCCTCCGCTGCGGGTGGGGTGGGCGCTGCCATAGCCAGGACAGCACCGAATACAGGTACTGCTGCTGGCGTTGCAAAGTCTGTGGTTGCCGGGCCTGTACCTCTGGCTGCGCCTGTGGCAACGGGGAGGCCGGGACCTGCTCCATACGGGATCAAGGTGCCGGACATTGACATTCCCGGGGTGGCCGAGGTGGAACACCACAGGTTTGCCCGTCCCCATATCAGGGGTGAAAAGATCGAGCCCCCCAGGTTTGAGCGCCCGAAGTTCGATAAGCCGAGAATCGAGGTGGCAAAGATCCAGACACCCAAGTTCAGGAAACCACGGATCAAAAAGCCTGACGTTGACCTGGATTAATCCACATCATGAAAAGGCCCGCGGATTTCGCGGGCCTTTTACTTTCTGCAATTCGGCAATGGATGATGCCCGGGAGTTAGCCGCGGAGGGATCGCTACCTGGTAACTGGTGACTCGTTATTCGTGATTGGAGGCAGCCATGTCCCAAGTTCATTCACTTCTTTGCATACTTCGCGGCAGCGGAAAGCCAACTACGGAGGTCTGTATCGTATTCCACACTCAGGGGCGAGTGGTCGGAAAACCGCACATGCCGGTTAAGAATCGAGGCATCTCCGGCCAGTCTTGCCACGGCGGGGGTGGCGATCTGATAGTCGATGCGCCAGCCAACATCCTTTTCCCTGGCCTGGCCGCGGTTCGACCACCAGGTGTACGCCGCCTGCGTGGGGTGAAGGGCGCGGAATACGTCCACAAAGCCTGCCGCAAGCCACCGATCCATCCAGGCGCGCTCCTCGGGAAGAAAGCCCGAGTTTTTTCTGTTTCCCCGCCAGTTTTTCAGGTCCATGGGACGATGCGCGATGTTGATGTCTCCGCACAGGATGATTTCACAACCGCTATCCCTGAGTGCCGTGATGAAGGGCAGGAAGTGTTCAAGAAAGGCCATCTTCCTGGCCTGTCGCACGGCCGAGCTTGAGCCGGACGGAAAATAAACGCTGATAACGGAAAGACGGCCAAAATCCACCTGCACATAACGACCCTCCGTATCTACGTCATGCCAGCGCGTCCCGCCTGCGCTGCTTAGTCCGATCTGCACGTGTTCGGGCACATGTCGCGTGTACAGGCCCGTGCCGCTGTAGCCGGGGCGTTCGGCAAAATGAAAAAAGCCCTGATAGCCATCGGGCGTGGCTGTTGCCGGTAACTGGTGCGCGTGTGCCTTCAGCTCCTGCACGCAGAGAATGTCCGTATCCTGTGTGGTAAACCAGTCAAAGAAGCCTTTTTTTTCAGCGCTGCGAACGCCGTTCAGGTTGGCGGTGATGATGCGCATGATTCCGGTTCCCAGGCGAGGATAGCGGCCCGGATGGCCTCGAGATCCCCGGCCTTTTCAATATCCGGTACGAAAATACCGGTGCGGCGCGTGTCCAGGTGTGTGCGCCAGCCGGCAAGGAACTGCTGATAGAGGCGTGCCACATATGCGGCATCATTTGCAGCGGCTTCGCCCACATATCCTTCTGCCGAGGCGATTTCGCCGCGTACCGCAATATCGGGATTGCCAATGATTTGGCTGTTTTGTGTGTCCATGGTGCGGAAATGCCCGGCCAGGTCGAGATAGATCAGCCAGGGGGTGCCGGGAGAAGCGGTGCCCAGGCAGCGCTGCAGGTCGTCCATGGCGGGCATCGGCGCTGCCGACATGCGATGTACTATAGCGTGGGCAAAGATACCGCGCATGAGAAAGTCAAACCTGCCGGGCTTGTCCCTGGGCTTCAGCAACAACTCTCTGTCGCGCACCAGTCGCCGGCCAGTCCATGATTGCAGTGTCGCCCTGTCCGTGAGGCACGCGTCATCCGCGCGAAGTGTCTCGGCAAAGGTGCAGGGCCGCCAGTGACTTTCATCCGCCAGCAGGCGCCAGGCGCGGTCTCCGGATGCAGCCAGTGCATCAATACTGAAACATAGTTTCATGGGCTGGTGCTTATTTCTGCCCTGCGTGTCTGGCTGTTGATACACAGGCAGATTTCGCCCCTGAGCAGTCTGAGCAGGTCCTCACCCACAAGCCGGCGACGCCAGCCTTGCAGGCACTGGGCTGCTGGTGGCTCCTCATTTCGTGCGGCCCAGGAGGCCAATGCCGCAAGATCGGATTTGTCCGCCAGGATATTGGCGGCAATGCGCTCTTCATCCGCACGCAACTTTACAAGCGTGGAGAGCATTTCACGACGTAGCTCGGTGCCGGGGCTGTGGTTCGGTATGCGGGCACGCTGGGGCCAGCGCTCCTTCGGACAGGTGGTGCCGCGATGCCAGGCCACCTGGATGTCCCGGCCGTATTTGCGCACCGTGGCCGTGCGCATGCCACGAATGCGTTCAAAGGCAATGTTCTTTTCGCCATTTTGCCGTGCCAGCTCCACGAGCGTTTCATCAGCGAGAATGCGCCGGCGTGGCCGGTCCTCGGCCTGGGCCGTGCGTTCGCGCCAGGCAGCCAGCTCGCGCAGCACAGCGAGCGCCTGCGGGCGCAGCTTGTTGCTCCCCTTGACGCGCCAGAACATCTCTTCAGGTGACATGGCATAGGTGTCTACGCTACAAATTGTGGCTTGTTCTTCCGCCAGCCAGTCCAGTCTGCCCGCGGTCTCAAGCTCCTGCTTCAGGCGCTTGTAGATCGGCATGAGATACAGCACGTCGTCAGCGGCATAACGGATCTGCTCCGGCCTCAGGGGTCGGGCCAGCCAGTCGCTGAAGGACTCCTGCTTGGCGAGTGAGGTGTTCAGCAGCCGCTGTACGAGGTTGCCGAAGCCCACCTGCAGGCCGTAGCCGAGGAGCGAGGCAGCGATTTGTGTGTCAAACAGCTGGGCAGGGATGGTGTGCCCCTCACTCAGGATGATTTCAATGTCCTGGCGTGCGGCGTGAAAAACCTTGGTGATGGATTCCTGCCGCAGAACATCCCAGAGCGGCGACAGATCGCTGACTGCCAGCGGGTCGATGATCAAACAACGTGTTCCGTCAAATACCTGCAGCAGGGCAAACTGTGGATAATACGTGTCCTCGCGATGAAACTCCGTATCCAGGCATAGTACGGAGGCTGCGGCAAGCGCATGGCACGCATCGGCAAGCTTCTCCTGACTATCGATATATTCGGGGACAGGTCTGGGCATCGGCACGCGCGGAGCCTAACAGCACGACTGAAGAGGGGCGAGGGTTGAGGTCGATTGACCTTGCCGCTGCCGGCATTAGCATACGCTCGCAACCATGCGGGGCTTGTTCAGAGGCTCCCAAGGTTACGACAACGATTTCTGGAGTTTTGAATCCGTGCTAAAACAATACCTGCTTTCTCCCGGCCCGACAGCCGTTCCGGAACGCGTGCTGCTGCGCATGGCGCATCCGATGATTCACCACCGTACGCCACAGTTTTCAGCTATCTTTGCTGAAACCAAACAGATGCTGGAGCAGGTATTCCAGACAAAAAATGACGCCCTGATGCTGGCTTCTTCCGGCTCCGGTGCCATGGAAGCGGCAATGGCCAATCTCTGCTCGCCCGGTGATACGATCATCTACGTCAATGGTGGCAAGTTTGGCGAGCGCTGGGGGAAAATCGCTGCGCGCCATGGTGTCGAGGCTGTCGAAATCAAGGTTGCCTGGGGCGAGCCGGTCGCTGTTGCGGACGTGCGGGCCGCACTCGAGGCGCATCCCGCAGCGAAAGGCGTATTCGTGCAGGCCTCGGAAACGTCGACAACAACAGAGCATCCCGTGCGCGAGATTGCCGCCCTGACAGCGCCGCTGGATGGCTGTGTGACCGTGGTGGATGCCATTACTGCACTTGGTGTCATTGACATGCCCATGGATGCGTGGGGACTGGACGTGGTGATCTCCGGTTCGCAGAAGGCATTCATGCTGCCGCCGGGGCTGGCGATGATCGCCTGTTCAGAGAAATACTGGCGGCTGTCCGAAACAGCTACATGCAGCCGTTTCTATTTCGATCTGGCCACCGAGCGCAAGAATCAGCAGAAGGGGAAGGATACGACGGCCTGGACGCCGGCAGCCTCGCTGGTCATCGGCCTGAATGAAGTCCTGAACATGATCTTCGAGGAGGGGCTGGAAAACCTTTACGCACGCCATGCGCTGCTTGCGAGGGCAGCCCGCGCCGGTGTTGCGGCACTCGGCATGCAGCCGGTTTCCTCGGCGCCTGCCACCTCGGCGACCGGGGCCTATATTCCCGAGCAGGTTGATGGCAAGGCATTCGTCAAGTATCTGCGTGATACGATGGGGGTGACCTTTGCCGGCGGGCAGGACCACCTGGCCGGCAAAATCATTCGCATCGCCCATTTGGGCTACTATGATGTATTTGATATTGTGACTGCCATCAGTGCCATTGAAATCGCCCTGAATCGCTTCGGTTATCCCGTGGATATGGGTAGCGGCGTGGCGGCGGCACAGGCCGTGCTCGCCGAGCGCTTTCCTCCGGCCAGGGCCTGATTCATGCCGAAAGTCTGGATTGCAGACAAGATGTCGGAGCGCGCCGTGGAGGTGTTTCGCCTGCGCGGCATTGACGTGGATTACAGGCCCGGCCTTTCACTGGAAGAGCAGATTGCGATTGCGGGCGATTATGACGGCATTGCCGTACGCTCCAGCACAAAGCTGCGCGGTGCGCTGCTGGATGCCGCCAGCCGGGTACGCGTGATCGGACGCGCCGGCATAGGCGTGGACAATATCGATGTGGAGGCCTGCTCCAGACGCGGGACGGTCGTGATGAACACACCGTTTGGCAACACGATTACAACGGCCGAGCTTGCCGTGGCGCACCTGCTTGCGGCATCACGCCAGATCCCGCAGGCGAGCGCCTCCACCAAGGCCGGCAAGTGGGAAAAGAACCGCTTCATGGGCATGGAGCTGACCGGCAAGTGTGCCGGTGTGATCGGATGCGGCAATATCGGCGCCATCGTCTGCGACCGGCTCAAGGGCCTGCACATGCAGGTGCTCGTCTATGATCCGTTTATCAGCAATGAACGGGCCGATGCGATGGGCGTAACGAAGGTGGAGAGCGTCGAGGCGCTGGCCGAGCAGGTGGATGTGCTGACGCTTCACGTGCCATTGCTTGACTCCACCAGCAACCTGATCAATGCGGACATTCTTGCCCGTATGAAGCCGGGGGCCATCCTGGTCAATTGCGCGCGTGGCGGTATCGTGGATGAAAAGGCGTTGTATGAAGCCGTGAAGTCCGGGCACCTTCGTGCCGCAGCCCTTGACGTCTATGCTGAAGAGCCGGCCCGGGACAACCCCCTGTTTGAACTTGAAAATGTCAGCTGTACTCCGCATATCGGTGCCTCGACGAGTGAGGCGCAGGAGAACGTTGCCGTGCAGATTGCCGAGCAAATGGCTGACTTTCTGCTTCTGGGTACGGTGACAAATGCCGTGAATATGCCATCACTGTCCGAGGAGGAGCGCAAGCTGCTGGCGCCGTACCTGGAGCTTTCCGGGCGCCTGGGCCAGTTCCTGGGGCAGGTAATGCGGCCGGGATACTCACGCGTGGCCGTACACTTTGAGGGGCATGTTTCAGGCCTGAATCGGGCACCGATTGTCAATGCTGTCCTGCAGGGGCTGCTCTCCCAGAGCATGGAGGACGTCAACGCCGTTAACGCCCACATGATTGCCAAGGAACGTGGTGTTGAAATTTGTGAGAGTGCCCGCGAGCACTCCGACCACTTCAACAACCTGATTCGTGTTGAAGTACATGGTGATGAGGGGGTTCGCTGCGTATCGGGCACGGTATTCGATGGCATCCGACCGCGGCTTGTCAGCGTGGACTCCTGTGAAATTGAGATGGTGCCGGCCGGACGTATGCTGTTTATCGAAAATCTGGATCGTCCCGGCGTGGTGGCGGCGATCGGCAGCATTCTGGCCGAAGCTGGCATCAATATCGCTGATTTTCGGCTTGGTCGGAATCCGGACCGTGAAAGCGCCATCGCCCTGGTGACCGTTGATTCGGAGCCGGATGATGCGGTGTTGCGCTCCCTGGGCGAGTTGCCCAATATGCTTACCGTGCGCTACGTGGGATTGTCCGATCTGTGAACCTTCGCCCGGTTATCGGCCTGGAGGACGTGTTTGGCGAACGTGCCAGGCGATTCAGGGAGATGCAGACCCGTCTGCTGGAGATGTATCATAAGGCTGGATTCGAGGAGGTGATTCCGCCTCTGCTTGAACGGCCGGAAAGCCTGAATACAGGAGCAGGCCGATTCCTGAATGATCAGACGGTTGTATTCAACGACACGGCGGATGCGGGCCTTCTGGCCATCCGCCCGGATATCACGCCACAGATTGCACGCATTGTCGCCACGCGCATGCAGCATGAGGCCATACTGAAGCTTTGTTATTCCGGCCCGGTGTTGCTTGCACGACCCGACCTGCGATCCGGATCCCGCCAGCAGTGGCAGACGGGCGTCGAGCTGATGGGCGTGGCTGGCTGTGAAGCGGATATCGAGGTCATGCACCTGGCTGCGATGTCGCTGCATACGGCGGGGTTTCATGACCCCGTGCTGCAGGTCGGCCACTTCGGACTGCTCAGGGCACTGGTTGCGGGAAGCCGGGCGCCGGTTGATGTCTGGGCAGAAATTCTGTTGCGCCGTGCCCCCGATGATATGCGTCAGCAGCTTGTGACCGAGTTCCTTTCCGGGCCCTGTGCCGAGGCGCTGCTGGATATGGCGGCAGGCCGTGCCGACCGGGCCTGGCTGGAAAAGACAGTTAACACACTGAATGATGCCTTTTCCCGTGCAGCCGGAGAGCTGATTCAGCTCGTTGACGCGGTAACAGCACGTCTTGGTAAAGAGGTACGCGTGCAGCTTGACGCTGCGGTGATGCCCCGTTTCCTTTATCACAACGGCCTTGTTTTTGCAGGTTTTGCGTCAGGGGCCGCCCAGGCGCTGCTTTACGGTGGCCGCTACGATGAGATGATGAAGCAGCATGGCCGGGATATGCCGGCCACGGGCTTTTCCTGTGACTTATGGAGCTGGCTGGATGCCGGCAGCGGCGGGCGCTGAGTCGTGCCCGGTACCATAGCGCTCGGGATTCAGTGGGGAGACGAAGGCAAGGGCAAGATCGTTGATCTGCTGGCACCAGAGATGGATATCGTCGCACGCTTTCAGGGAGGGCCCAATGCAGGCCATACGCTGGTCATCGGCGACGAAAAAACGGTATTGAACCACATCCCCTCAGGCATTCTGCATGCCGATACACTCAGTCTGATCGGCAATGGCACGATTGTGGACCCATTTCGCCTGTGCGAGGAGATGGACATGCTGCTTGCAGCCGGCGTACCGGTAACCGAGCGACTGCTCATTTCCGAGCGTTGTCATCTCATCCTGCCTTATCACCGGGCGCTCGATGCAGCGCGTGAGGCGGCGCGCGGCAAGGGTAAAATCGGCACAACAGGGCGTGGCATCGGGCCGTGCTACGAGGACAAGACCGCCCGTCGCGGCATCCGGCTGATTGATTTGCACAGTACGGATCTGGATGCGCGGCTGGATGATCACCTGCAATACGTGGATTTTATACTGACCGAGTATCTGCATGCCGCGCCGGTGGCGCGGGCCGAGGTCGACGAGGCACTGGCGCTGGCACGCACGCGTCTGTTGCCGCTGGCAGCCGATGTTCCCCTGATCCTGCAGGAACGCATGGCTGAAGGAGCGCGGGTGCTGTTCGAAGGCGCACAGGGGGCCATGCTCGATGTTGATCACGGTACGTATCCATTTGTTACCTCATCCAATACCGTGGCTGGTGCGGCGCTGGCAGGTCTGGGTGTTGGTCCCGGGCAGGTGGAGCACGTGCTCGGCATCTGCAAGGCATATACGACGCGCGTTGGTGCGGGGCCATTCCCCACCGAGCTGTACAACGCTGAAGATATGAATGATGCCGCTGGCCGGCACCTGGCCGAGCGCGGACAGGAGTTTGGCGCAACAACCGGCCGGCCGCGCAGAACAGGGTGGTTTGATGCCGTCGTCGTGCGACATGCCGTGCGTATCAACGGGGTTACCGGGCTGGCGGTCACCAAGCTTGACGTGCTCGACGGCCTGGAAGAAATCAAGCTGTGTGTCGGCTATGAGCTGGGTGGTACTTACGTGGAGACGATTCCGGCTGACTGCCGTGCGCTTGCCGCATGCGTGCCCGTCTATGAGAGCCTGCCAGGCTGGGCGGAATCCACGTTTGGCGCCATGTCGGCAGATGCGTTGCCGGCCAACGCCACAGCCTTTCTGCGGCGCATTGAGGAGGTTTGCGAGTGTCCGGTGACCATGCTGTCCACCGGCCCGGACCGCAGTCACATCATTCGCCTGGATACCTGAGCCCGATGGCTATCGCCGCCTTTTCCTTTGCTTCCGCGCCACATATTCACTTTGGCACCGGCAGCCGTCGCATGCTTCCCGATATCCTGTCACAGTTTGGTGGGCGCATGTTGCTGGTGACGGGGGAGGCCTCCTTCGATCGCTCAGACAGGTGCACGGAAATTCTGCAGGCACTGAATGAACACTTCGACATCATGCGCCTGCGGGTAAGTGGCGAGCCTTCCCCCTCACTGGTGGATGAGGCCGTCCAGGAGTTTCGTACCATGCAGCCCGATGCCGTGCTGTCGGTAGGTGGCGGCAGTGCCATCGATGCGGGCAAGGCCATTGCCGGGCTGTTGCCGCTGGGGCATTCCGTCATGGAGTATCTGGAGGGGGTGGGGCGTGGCAGCGCATATCCGGGACCATCACTGCCTTTTGTGGCGGTACCGACGACAGCCGGTACCGGTGGTGAAACAAGCAAGAACGCCGTGCTGTCGGTACGCGGTGAAGGTGGATACAAGAAGTCATTCCGTGATGAGAAGCTCGTGGCACACAGTATTGTCGTCGATCCCGAGCTCAGCCTGGAGTGTCCTGCGGACATTACCGCCGCCTGCGGCATGGATGCGTTTACACAGCTTCTTGAATCCTATGTATCGTCCCAGGCCTCACCCATGACCGATGCGCTTGCCTTGAGTGGCATGACCTACATTCGTGACTGTTTTCTGAAGGCCTGCCGCAACGGCTCCGATATCGGCGCGCGTACTGGCATGGCATATGCAGCCTTTATATCCGGACTGACACTGGCCAATGCCGGCCTGGGCTCCGTGCATGGCATGGCCTCACCACTGGGTGCATTTTTCCCGATTCCACACGGAGTGGCCTGTGGCACACTGGTGGCAGAGGCAGCCAGGATGAATATTCACGCCCTGCTCAAGCGTGATGCCGAGCATCCCGCCCTGGGCAAATATGCCGATGTGGGCCGTCTGTTCCATCGTAATCCGACGCTAGATGATACCGAGGCACGCGAGCGGTTACTCGCAATGCTGGGAGCATGGACGGATGAGCTGAAGCTGCCGCGGCTAGGTGACTATGGCATGACCCGGGATGATGTGCCGCATGTCGTGGCCGGCAGCCGGGGTAACAGCATGCGCACCAATCCCGTTGAGCTAACAGATTCGGAAATTACCTCTATTCTTGTCGCCCGTCTGTAGCGGTCTCCTTGACGGCAAGCTGGCGGCGCCCCATCAGCTCGTCCCAGGTGTCACGCAGGTACTCATAGGCTGACCACAGGGTCAATACCGATGCGATCCAGAGCAGGCCGGCACCGATCAGATGCATGTTCAGCCCCAGAATGGTCTTGTGCAGAAGCAGGGTGATAATGGCAGCCATCTGCATACCTGTTTTCCATTTGCCCAGCAGGGAGACGTGCACGACTGTGGCGTGCTGGGCCAGCCACTCACGCAGTGCACCGATTACGATTTCCCGGCCGATGATGATGGCGGCAAGCAGGGCGGGGACCCTGTCCGCCTCTACAAGGAGCACAAGCGCTGTTGCCACCAGAAGCTTGTCCGCGACCGGATCGAGAAAGCGGCCAAATGGCGTCACCTCGTTTCGGCTTCTGGCCAGGTGCCCATCCAGCCAGTCTGTCAGGGCCGCGAGTGAAAACAGCAGCGTGGCGAGGATGTAACCCCACCAGCCTGGCAGATAGAAGGCGCTGACAAAGACGGGGATCAGCGCTACGCGGGCTACAGTCAACTGGTTGGACAGGGTCCAGTGCATACCGCGAATGTAACATGGAAGTCAAATCCCGGGTACGTCTTTTTGTTGCACTCCAGTCAGGTCCTCGTCTTCCACAGCAGCTGTGGACAACTGTGTGGAAAACAGGCCCGGATTGTGCACAGGGCAGGCCCGAAGGTTGCAACGCCCTAGATGGCTAAAAGATATGCATCAATAAAAAATCATATGTTACAATATGTTACATAATAGCATGAATGCTAAGGGAAAGAGGCAAGGGCTAATATGAAGGATTATTCATCTGGTTCCGTACTGGTGGATAATCACGGCTAACCGTGCCAGCGTATTTGCCGCAGCGCCTCGTAAACAGCGATGCCACAGGCGGTTGACAGGTTCAGCGATCGGACGGCTGCGTCCGTACGCATGGGTATGCGCAGTGGCCTCGTTTCAGTGAGTACAGTGGCTGGCAGTCCGCGCGTCTCAGGGCCAAATACGAGCGCATCGCCCGGCCTGAATCTTGTCTGCCAGATTGTTTTCTCTGCTTTCGTCGTAAAGGCGAATGTACGCTCTATGGACACCGGCAGGCATGCACGCAGAGCTGACCAGCTAGCATGCTCGCGAATGCCGAGGTGTGGCCAGTAGTCCAGGCCCGCGCGCCTGAGTTCCCGGTCATCGATGCGGAAGCCCAGCGGATGCACCAGATGAAGCTCGCAGGCGGTGCAGGCGCAGAGCCGTGCAATATTGCCGGTATTCGGTGGAATCTCAGGCTGGTACAGGATGATATGCAGGGGCGTGTTCATGCGCCTGCACGATGACGGCGAAGGCCGTCATCCGCAAGGGGTGGGGCCGGCGGGCTGTGCCAGCCGGGCAAGGGGAAAGCGATTTCCCCTGTGTCAGGAAATACGGCGCAGAGCCGTGCAATATTGCCGGTATTCGGTGGAATCTCAGGCTGGTACAGG
>CAZROR010000001.1:0-82281 GCA_964601765.1 uncultured Zetaproteobacteria bacterium | reverse complement strand
TGATATGCAGGGGCGTGTTCATGCGCCTGCACGATGACGGCGAAGGCCGTCATCCATCATCTGTTTAAAGGGCTAAAGGTGCTCTTCGATGAATTCCGTCAGCTTGCTTTTGCTTACGGCTCCGACCTTGGTTCCCTGCACATTGCCATCGCGGAACAGCATCAGCGTCGGGATGCCGCGGACGCCATACTTGCCGGGAGTGTTCGGATTGTCGTCGATGTTGATTTTGGCAATGGTCAGCTTGTCCTTCATGGCTTCTGCGATTTCGTCCAGTACCGGGGCAATCTGCTTGCACGGGCCGCACCAGGGTGCCCAGAAATCCACAAGCACTGTACCGGATGCCTTCAGGACATCCGTATCGAAGCTTTCGTCGCTGACATTGATGATATTTTCGGAGGCCATGTTCTATCCTCTGCTGCGTAAAACTTTGTAGATAACCGTAGTCGGCCGGGGCGGGGGCGTCAACTATGTCACGGGTGTTCTTCACTTCCGGGCCACTGGTTCTACCGGTACGCTTGGCGTGCTGCGGTTGGCGGAGCGTGGAGGTGAGATGTCGCAACTGGAAGAGACGATCAGACGGCAGATCCGTGATGCCGGTGGCTGGCTTGGCTTTGATGCCTTCATGTGGGCAGCGCTGTATACGCCCGGGCATGGCTATTACGAAACGGCTACAGCCTTCGGGGAAGAGGGAGACTTTGTTACCGCAGCGGACCTGGGGCCATGGCTGGCGCTGGGACTGGCGGATTTGATCGAATGGTACTGGCAGCAGATGGGGGAGCCATCCACATGGAGCCTGCTGGAGCAGGGGGGTGGTAGCGGATGTCTTTTATGTGCAGTGATGCAGGCGTTGCAGTCATCGGATATTGCGCCGCCAACAAAAATCATCGCCATTGAGGCCAGTCGTACCATGCGCGCACGTCAACAAACACGTTACGCACAGGCAGGGCTTGATGTCATGCAGGTGGCCAGCCTGCGGGAATTGGATGCCCAGGCATGCTGCTTCATGTTCAGCAATGAGCTGCCGGATGCCTTTCCCGTCCGCTGCTTCACCTGGCAGCACGGGCAAATGTACGAGCGTGGCGTGGGTCTTCACGAAGACAACTTTGTCTGGCGTGTGGCTCCGGAGCCCCTGCAAGCAAAGCCCGATATTGACCCTTCTCTGTGGAGGGCCTGGCCGGACGGCTATGCAAGCGAATGGTGCCCCGGGCTTGCCGGATGGCAGCAGGAGGTTTCGAGAGTGGTGCAGCGGGGCCATGTTGTCTGCGTTGATTATGGCTACCCCGCATCCGAATACTACCGACCTGCACGGTGCGAAGGCACGCTGATGGCGCACAGGGACCATCAGGGGTGTGAGGATGTGCTAAGCGCGCCCGGCCGGCAGGATATTACCGCACATGTGGACTTCACGGCGCTGGCAAGGGCGGGGGCAGCCGCTGGGCTGCAGATGGTCAGCTTCATGGGACAGGGGGGCTGGCTGGCACAAAGTCCGCGCGTCCAGCAGCGCATTCAGATACTTGCCGCAGCCGGCACCAGCGAGGCCATGCATGAGATGGCGCATGCCAAGCGCATGTTGTTGCCCTTCGGCATGGGCGAGACCTTCAAGCTTTGCATTCAGGCCGCTGGTTTGCCAGCCGAGGCGCCATCCTTTCTGGTGCAGTTCGATCGCAGGGATGCCCTTGCCGCGTAATGCGTCGCAATCAGGGCATGTGGAGTGCCTGCTACCTGGTGGAGAAGCAGTGGTGCGCAGCAAGGCGGGTGTTTTTCTTGTTCCCAATGCTGTGCCTGGTGATGACATACGCTTTGCAGAGCGGGCAAGAAGGCGTGGAAGTCGCCGCGGTGTCGTCCTCGAAGTCCTGACGCCTTCCCCGCTGCGTGTGGCTCCGGCCTGTACGGTGGCGGCGGAGTGCGGAGGGTGTGCCATGCAGTATGTGGATGAGGTGGCCCAGGCCGATATCAAGTCGGATTGGGTCTACACATCATTCCGTCCCTGGATCACAGCTGAAACACACTGGTGGCCGATAGAGTCAGGTGAAAGCGTCCGACGTCGGCGCGCACGCTGGTGGCATTCGGAAGATGACGGAGCCCTGGGGTTTCGTGCCCGTACAAGCCATCGTGTGGTTCCGCATGACACCTGTCCGCTCGTTTTGCCGGAGATGGACCATTTACGCCGTGCCCTTCAGGGCCGGCTCCCAGGGGCCGTGCGCTCCGTGCAGATCACGGTATTGCATGATGGCATGCATGTGGTGCTGGAGGCGGCGTCCGGGGGCGTTCCGAGCGTTTCCATCCCGCCCGGCCATGCAGATGCCCAGTACTGGCTGCGCACCCCGTCGGGCACCCGGCCGCTTGGCCGGGTTCGGAGCCTGCATGACTGCCTGCCTGCAGGGGATACGGCGGTCATGCTGCAAATCGGTCCGGATGATTTCGTGCAGGGCGAACAGAAAGGCAACGATCTCTTGGTACAACTCGTGCAACAGTGGGCCGGGAGCCCCCGGCTGGTCGTGGATTTGTATGCAGGCGCGGGGAACCTTTCGCTGCCACTGGCCTGTGCAACGGGGAGCAGGGTGGTGGGCGCAGAGGTAAGGCAGCAGAGCGTGGCGCGTGCCCATGCCAACGCCGGGCGGCTGGGCGTGGATGCTGCTTTCCATGTGGCCGACCTTGCAGGGCCGTGTGATCTCTCCGCCTTTGCCGGTGCCGACGTGCTGATTCTCGATCCGCCCCGCAAGGGGGCCAGCCGCATATGCCGGGCGATGGGCATGCTGCTACCGAAGGCCATCATCATGCTGTCCTGCGATGTGGCAGCCGGCGGTCGCGATGCCGCCATTTTGCATGCGCAGGGCTACCAGCTGCGCGAGCTTCGGGCTGTCGACCTGTTTCCGTTTGCCGGCCATGTCGAGGCCGTCAGCCTCTGGGTTCAGCGATAAAGCTCCGTTTCCGGGTGAAAGGCGGCCCAGGCGAACCAGTACAGGGATACGGTCGGCAGTGTCCTGCCACTTGCCGCATCCATTACTTCAGCGCGGTTTCCATTGGCGTAATAGCGGATGATGAGTTGCCTGCCGTGCCAGTTTTCCCTGCGTTCTCCTGCCCTGACAAGGGCGCTGACTTCCCAGGCTCTGGCCCGGCCGTCAAGGCTTAAGCCAATTACCCAGGCCTTGGATGGCAGACGGTGGTCCGCGTTGCGCACGGGGAACATCGTTCCCTCACGACGGCGGTAGGCGGCGTAGGGGTCATGATCGTAATCCCGGGAGTACCCGGTATGTCGTGACAGCACACGCGTTTGCGGATGGCGCTGACGCCAGTCCCGCCATGTTGTGTGCTCGATGTGCAACATCTTCAGCCGTTCACCGATGTGCGGGCCAGTGACTGCCCGGGCCATCAGCTGTGACCACAGGCTCTCGGTTCTGCGGTCATACAGGAGCACATCGGACTGGTACAGCAGGCCGGAGACACCAAAAATGTCGCTGCTGTCAAAGGCCATGCCGCTGCCGCACAACGGACAGTAGGTGATGACGAAGCGCCTACCACCAATGTGATCGTTGACAATTTCATGCCAGTTCAGAATGCGCAGCGGATAGGCACGGGTGCCACCATTGATCACAATACCGAGCACTTCGTCGTCGGGACGCAGCCAGCGCCCGGCTTCATGAACGGATTCGGTTTTCGGGTTGATGAGGGCGGGAATGCCGTCCTTCGGAGGGCCACCGGAGAGTATCTCCTCGCGGGGCACAAGGCTCGGCCTGAGTGTAAATGCGCTGAATAAGATCAGTATGGCAAGCCATCTGATTGCTGTATTGCGTGTACCCATGTCCATAGAACCACCATTTCCTTTGCAGGTGGTCGCCGGATAGCCCGCCCAGGTTACAGCCCGGGGACATCAGGCGGATGGCAGGGTCAGCACCTCGGCGCCGGCATCAGTGACGACCAGCGTATGCTCAAACTGCGCGGAAAGGGACTTGTCCCGTGTCACCACGGTCCAGCCATCAGCCAGTACCTTCACGGGGTGTTTCCCAAGGTTGATCATGGGCTCGATTGTAAACACCATGCCCTTTTCAAGCCTGAGGCCTGTGCCGGGCTTGCCGTAATGCATCACCTGCGGTTCTTCATGGAACTCACGGCCGATGCCATGGCCGCAGTACTCGCGCACAACGGAGCAGCGCTCTGCCTCGGCATAGGACTGGATGGCGTGGCCGATATCACCCAGTGTGGCGCCCGGGTGAACAGCCTCGATGCCCTTTTGCAGGGCTGTGCGCGAGACCTCTGTTACCTTGCGTGCACGGATGCCGGGCTCCCCGACATAAAACGTTTTGCTCGTGTCCCCGTGAAAGCCGTTCAGGTAGACCGTGACATCCACATTGACAATATCACCACGCTTCAGCTTTTTCGGACCCGGAATACCGTGACAGACGACATGATTGACCGACGTGCAGACGGATTTCGGAAATCCGTGATAGTTGAGCGGCGAGGGATAGGCTCCTTTGGCGACGATGAACTCATGGACGAGGCGGTTGATTTCATCCGTGGTGATGCCGGGGCGGATATGCGGTTCGATCATCACAAGCGTGTCGGCCGCCAGCCTGCAGGCCGGCCGCATCTGTTCGATTTCCTCGTCTGATTTGACAGGTACCATGCGGATATCCTATTTGACCGAGATGGCGTGATGATGGGCGGGCACGCCGTGAATGCAAGCGCGTGATACGATGCGGCTATCATGGGTGTGCTGTTTCCCGATCCCGAGACGGCTGATGCAGGCGGCCTGCTGGCGGTTGGTGGCGATTTATCGCCGCAGACCCTGCTAAGCGCATATACACGAGGCATCTTCCCCTGGTTCAACGCCGGCGACCTGATCCTGTGGTGGTCGCCCGATCCACGCATGGTGCTGTTTCCCGATGCCTTTCACACATCAAGACGCCTGGCCCGGCGAATACGGCAGGGGCGGTTTCAGGTCACGTGGAATACAGCCTTTGGTGAGGTGATGCGCGCGTGTGCCGCACCGCGGTCCGGGCAGGCCGGCACGTGGATTACGGAAGAAATGGTCAGCGCTTACACGCGGCTGTTTGACATGGGCCGCGCACAATCGGTGGAGGTGCGGGCGGATGGCACCTTGTGTGGAGGGCTTTACGGTGTGCATATCGGGTGCGCCTTTTTTGCCGAGTCCATGTTCAGCAGGGTGACGGATGCATCCAAGGTGGCGCTGGCACATCTGGTTCACCGGGCCAGGCAGGAAGGCTGGCTGTTTATCGATTGCCAGTTTTACACCGATCATCTGGCCAGCCTTGGAGCGCGGGAAATTCCGCGCTCTGCGTTTCTTGCCCTGCTGCGTCAGGCGCTGGCCGGGTGCGGCAGTGTGACGCCTAGATAGCAGCCGGAAAAAACCGTGGCCACCGGGCCTTCAAGCACGATGTTGTCGCTGTCCCCCGAAACGGTGACCTGGCCACCGGGCATATGAATGGTCTGTGGCCGCGTATGGCCGTTCATTTCCCAGACGGCTACGGCAATGGCGCAGGCGCCCGAGCCACAGGCCGGGGTGCGTCCGACACCACGTTCGATGATGTCCGCATAGACATCATCACCAATCTGGCCGCTGACGATTTCAATATTTCGATCTTCCGGAAATGTCTCGATAGCCTCGAAGAAAACACTGTGCGGGTTGCCGAGTTCAATGTCCACACGTGCATGTGTTTTGCCGGTAACGCGCGCCGCACCCATCTCTACCCTGATGCCGGAGGCAGTTCGCTCTGCCGTTACCACCCGGTCCGCCAGCCGGATGTGCACGCCTGTGGGGTGACCTTCCGCCAGCAGCAGCTGGCCGATGCAGCGCAGGCCATTGCCGCAGTTTCCAGCCTCTGATCCGTCGCTGTTGAATACGCGCAGGTACACATCCACCTCGGTGTCGGCCTGCATCACGAGCACCTGGTCGCAGCCGATGCCAAGCCTGCGGTCAGCGAGGGAGCGGAGCAGCTCCTCATCCAGCTTGGGTAGTGGGTTCGTGCGGCCGTCGAGAACAACAAAATCGTTGCCCTGTGCCTGCATCTTGATGAATGGCAGGCCGCTCATGCCGTTTTGCTGTGTTCTACGGTGACAGTCGTGTAAATCCCGCCACGTACATTGAATTTTGCCTCCAGTCTCAGCCTGCGTGGATCGAGCAGGGCAATGAGGTCGTTGGCGATGAGGTTGGTGACCTGCTCATGGAAATGGCCCTCATCACGAAAGCTCCAGATGTACTGCTTCAGTGATTTGAGCTCCACACAGAGCATGTCAGGTGTGTAGTCCAGTGTGATCTCGGCAAAATCCGGCTGGCCGGTTTTCGGGCACAGACAGGTGAACTCCGGGCACTCGATGTGGATATTGTAATCCCGTTCAGGGTTCGGATTCGGGAAGGTTTCCATGTCGCGTGTCGACTTCAGTGGCATCGGCTATTCCTCGAAGTGCTGGATAATGTCCACGTAAATCCGGGTCAGCGTGTCCAGTTCATGCACGTACACACGCTCATTGACCTGGTGAATGGTGTCATTGGTCAGGCCGAGCTCTACGACGGGTACGCCGGCAGCGGCGAAAAAGCGGCCATCGGAGGTGCCGCCACCCGTGTCGCGTAGCGGTGAATACCCGGTTACGCACCGGATACTGTCGCACACGAGATCAAGCCAGGGGCCGTCCGGTGTGCAGAAGGCATTGCCTTGGTGCCGAAAACGGATATCTGCCACAGCACCCCTACAGGCATCTCTGACGCGGCACTCGATATCTGCGGGCTTATTGGCGGGGTTGTAGCGGATGTCCACGATGGCCGTGCAGCTGCCGGGGATCACGTTCGTGGCGCCGGTGCCTGCCGAAAGGTTCGTGATCTGGCAGGTTGTCGGGGGGAATCCATCTTCCGGTCTGCCCCAGTCAATGGCAGCAACCTTCGCGAGAGCCGGGACGGCGATATGAATCGCATTTTCAGCTTCGTGTGCATAGGCGGAATGGCCCTGTCTGCCCCGAAACACGATGTCCACGACGGTGATGCCGCGCCGGCCACACCGTACCGTGTCACCCACTTGTACCGAGGAACTGGGTTCGCCGACGATAACAGCATCCGGCAGCCGGCCTTCCGCTTCCAGATGCTCGACGATGCGTACAGTTCCATCGACGGATTCACCTTCCTCATCGGAGGTAATCAAGAGTTGCAGCGTGGGCAGTGGCTCTGCCGCATCGACAAGCTGTTCGACGGCTGCGATCCAGCAGGCGATGGCCGATTTCATGTCCTGTGCCCCACGCCCGTGCAGTGCGCCATGCATGACTGTCGGCTTGAACGGCGGCACCTCCCAGGTGGATTCATCCCCGGGAGGGACAACATCCGTATGCCCGGCAAAAGCCAATAAGCCGGGCTTTTGCCCGGGCCTTGTGTAAATGCTGTTGGCCACGCTCCCGACATCCACGTGCTGACGGGAAAAGCCGAGTGGTGTGAGTAACGAGGCGAGATAGTCCTGACAGCCTCCATCCTCGGGTGTGACGGAGGCCCGTGAAATCATCTCAATAGCGTATGGCAATGCGCGGGGTTCAGACATGCTGAGGAGACTAACAGCGCCAGGAATGGGGGGCGAGGGTCAGGGCCGTACCTTGTAATCCGGAATGAGTGTTTTTCCAATCTCTCAATGGCGATTCACCAGTCACGAATTACTGAAAGTGATGTGATCAGCCAGCTCATCTTCCCGCACATCGCGTTCGGACACCACCCTGTTCCGCACGGAAATACCCGCTATGTGCACACTCTCGGGATTGCCGGAGACCAGTGGATGCCAGTCAGCCAGAGGCCTGCCTTCGGCCAGTTGCCGGTAGGCGCATGTTTCAGGCAGGCAATGAAAGCTGCTGGCCAGCCTGGTATACAGCTCAAGGCAGTCGGGTACGTGCTGTCGGCGCGTCTCATAGGCGAGACAGCGACAGTGTCCAATATCAAGCAGCCGGCAGGCGACATCGGTGTAATAGATGGCATGTGTATCCGCACCCTCAAATTTGTGCAGGCAGCACAGCCCGCAGCCGTCACACAGCGCTTCCCATTCGCCCTGGGTCATCTGATCCAGTGTTTTTTGCTGCCAGAATGGGATATCTGTGCACTGGCTGCTTGTGCCGCTCACTGTGGGAGCAGCGCCATGAGTCTGAAATCACGCAACACCTTACCATCCGCACCAAGGGAACCGGCCGGATGTACAATGGTGCCATCCACGCTGATTTGCAGCGCGGCTGCGTTGCCACAGGTCAGGCGCAGCTCGGGAAATGCCACATCAATGCGCATGTGTTCGTCCGCCTGCAGCAATGCCTCGCGAATAAGCTTGCGAGATGGTGAAAATACCTGGAGCCAGACAGCCTTGCCGCTGGCTGTGAAAGTGTAGTGATGCATATCTGCTGCCTGCGGCTCAGCCTGGGGCGTCTCTTCAGATGCCTTTTCGGCCGTAGCGGGGGCAGGGGGTGCTGGCACTGTGGCCGCCTTTTCCGCGCCCGTCTCCATGGGCTGTTCAACCACAGGCGGTGGTGTAGGGACTTCTTCCTCGCTGTTATTCAGAAGATTGAAGAGTGCAAAAAGCGCCACGAATAATGCGGCGGAAATCATGGCCCATTTCCGTGTGGGAGAAGTGGGTGGCTCGGGTACCGTAACGGGCTTGCTCAGGTGGTAGCTGGCCGACTTGAGGCGCTCAATATCTTCATTCACATCGATGCCGACGAAGCGTGCGTACTGGCGCAGGAAGCCAAGCGTGTACACCTCTTCGGGCATATTGTTCCAGTCTCCGGAATCGAAGGCATGCAGGTATTCGGGCAACAGCTTCAGGCTCCCGGCCACGTCCTCAACGCTGAGCCCCATTTTCTTCCTGGCCGCGGTCAGGCGTTTGGCAACGCGGTGTCGGGCCTCTTCGCGCTCCTTGGCAGCCGCTTCCTCCTGCTTACTGTGCTCCTCGTTTGCACCCTGGATGCTCATTGCTGATCCAGTTTTCCCATCTCATCCTGTGCCCAGGCGATGTCTTCCGGGCGTGTGGCATGCCTGCTGAATACCATCAGCCTGTCCCGCGCTTCGTGGCGGTCGCCACTTTTCCTGAGCAGGGCCAGCAGCTCCTGCATGGCTGCACGGTTGGTCGGGTGTTCACGCAGGATGGCTTCATACATAGCCTTGGCATAGCGGGTCTTGCCATGTTTCGCGTATGCCTGGGCCTCTTTCAAACGTGAAACCTGCTGGATCGGGTTCAGTTGCCTGGCCTGTCTGTAGCTTGCAATGGCCTCGTCAAACCGGTTCTGTGCGAGCAATGCATCGCCAAGGTTGATGTAGGCAAGGTCCGGGTGTCGGTAACGAGGGTCATCCAGGGCCCTGCGGAACATGGCTTCTGCCTGTTTGTATTTTCCCATGGTCAGCAGCAGGCCACCGTAATTGTTGTAGGTCGAAGGCGGTGGACTCATGTGGATAGCACGACGGTAGTATGCCTCTGCCTTATCCGGTTGGCCGCGTTTGATCCATGCGATACCCAGGGCATCAAGGATATCGGCACGACCCGGTGCCAGCTTTTCGGCATGCAGCAGCTCCGCAAAGGCCTTGGGCATATTGTTTTTGCTCAGGGCATCGATGCCGAGCCGGAAGTGCAACTCGGCACTTTTGGCCTGACGGTCAGCCTCTTCGTGCTTGGCAGCCGTCTGGCAGCCAGCCAGCATGGCCAGACACAGCAGCAGCGGGGCAAGCCTCACAGGAGGCGCTCCACAAGCGCATGAATGGGGGTGAGCGCCTGGTTATCCTGCGTTTTCAGGTCGGTGAGAACTGCATGGTCCAGCGCCCGCGTACAGCCGGCGGGGCAGTCCGCACCGGTGTCATCGAGTGTGGTAAAATAATGATGAAGCATGGCCTGGGCATGCTTTACATTTGTACGCATGATCTCCAGCAGCGATGCCACATTCACATCCGCTTCTTCCTCATGCCAGCAGTCGTAGTCCGTGCTCATGGCCACGGTCGCATAGCATATTTCGGCCTCACGGGCGAGTTTTGCCTCGGGCAAATTGGTCATGCCAATGACATCCATGCCCCAGCTCCGGTACAGATTGGATTCAGCCCTGGAGGAAAACTGTGGGCCCTGCATGACCAGATAAGCGCCGCCTTCATGCAGGGTGATGCCTGCGCTGCGGCAGGCAGATGCAAGTCGTGCTGACAGGCAACGACAGACAGGGTCTGCCATGGATACATGTGCCACGACAGGTCCGTCGAAAAATGTTGCATCGCGCGAATGCGTGCGGTCAACGAACTGGTCCACAAGAACAAAATGTCCCGGTGCAATGTGTTCACGCAGGGAGCCGACGGCAGAAATCGAGATAATCCGGGATACGCCCATGAGCTTCATCGCATAGATATTGGCGCGGTAGTTGATGCGGTGTGGCGGGATGCGGTGACTGCGCCCGTGTCGTGGCAGGAAAACGGCCTCGTGACCGTGCATGCTTGCCAGTACAAGTTCATCCGATGGCGCACCGAATGGTGTGTCAATACACAGCCGGTCGAGCACATCGACACCTTCGATGTCATACAGGCCGCTACCACCGATCACCCCGATTCGCATGTTTTCTCCTGTTCTGTCTGTATCGTGGCCTTGAGCTGGCCGCAGGCTGCCATGATGTCCTGCCCGCGTGATTTGCGGACGGTGGCACGGATGCCACGCTGAATCAAGCCCGTGGCAAAGGCATCTACTCGGGCAGCTGGGGTCGGCCGGAATTCGGTGCCAGGAAAGGGATTGAAGCTGATGAGATTGATACGCTCGCGTGCCGGGTGAACGAAATCAACCAGCGCCCGGATATCCGCATCGCGATCATTGATATCATCAAGCAGAACGTATTCGAGCGTAATATGGCGCTGCACGCCCAGCGGATATGCATCCAAGCAACGGCGCAGGGCATCCAGCGGGTATTTGCTGTTAATCGGCACGAGCCTGTCTCGCAGGTGGTTGTTTGCAGCGTGCAGTGATACGGCAAGGTTGACATCGAAGGCCGCCCCCAGGCGTTCGATTGCCGGGATGATGCCCGAGGTGGAAACGGTGATGCGCCGGCGAGAAAGGCCGAGGCCGTCACGCGCGAGCAGCATGTCGAGGCTTTCATGCACGGCCTTTTCGTTGGCCAGCGGTTCTCCCATACCCATGTAGACCACATGGGTGACCACGCTGTAGCCACTGCCCGGATTCTCGCGCAGGTCGTGCTTGATGGCCAGGACCTGGGCGCAAATTTCACCAGCCGTGAGGTTGGCCTCGAAGGCCTGCGTACCGGTGTGGCAGAAGGCGCAGTCGAATACACAGCCGATCTGTGAAGATACGCAGACCGTACCGCGACTGGCCTCCGGGATGAATACGGTCTCGAGCAGTTTTCCGGAGGCAAGGGAAAACACATACTTGCGTGTACCGTCTGTGGAGATCAGGCGCTGCCTGAGCGTCAACGGCTGGCAGTCTATCGCCTGTCCGAGCTTTTCCTGCAGGGGAGCGGGAAGATTGAGCATGGCGGCTGGATCGAGTACGCCGCGATTGCGCCAGTCAAGGATCTGCCTGGTGCGATAGGCAGGTTGCTTCCACTGGCTGATGATATCCTGAATGGCCCGCGCCCTGAGGGCGGGCAGCTGGGGTCTGGCTGTGTGCATGCCGCGATGGTAGCAGCCTGCCGCCACGGAAGGCAAAGCGTCATGTGGGGAAAAGCCTGTTTCCTCAAAAAATCCCGGCCACGTCTTCACAGCACATGGCCGCCATAAAAAATCCGGGTTAGCGTTCTCCGGCATGAAGGTCCCCATGATAGATATTGCCCGTTCGGATTTTGAGGCCATGTACCGTTTTGCGCAGCTGATACATCGGCTGAAGCGCCTGCCGGCCTATGTCGAGGCCATGCAACCGCGTATTGCCACGGCTGCACGCTTCGATCCCGGCCTGCCGAGTGTGCTGATGGGGTATGATTTTCACCTGACAGTGGACGGCCCGCGCCTCATTGAAATCAACAATAATGCCGGCGGCCTATACCAGCAGGGCAGCGGATGGCTGCCGCAGCCTGCGTGTGCTCAGATGCCGGGCACGCTAGAATCGCGGGTGCTAACCATGTTTCCCGATGCATGGCGGACCATTGCCATCATGGATGAGGATGTCGAGCACCAGTACATGTATCCCGAAATGTGCGCCTATGCAGCACTGCTGGAAAGCCATGGCAGGCAGGTGCGCATCGTTTGTCCGGAGGATATCCGCGTGGGGCAGGATGGTCTGTTGTATGTTGGTGATTTGCACCTGCACGCCATCTATAACAGGCATACGGATTTCTACCTGGAGAGCGCGGCACTTGCGGTCATTCGCGCAGCCTACCTCGAGGGCCGTATCGCACTGACACCAAATCCGCGCAGCTATGCACTGCTGGGAGACAAGGCACGCATGGTGGACTGGTGGCGGCCGGGTCTGCTGGAGTCGTGTCTCACAGATGACGATGTCCACTTCGTGCGCGAGATCGTGCCCGAAACGCGGTTGCTGGCCGATATAGATGCTGCTCAGGCATGGCAGGAGCGCAAGGCCTGGATATTCAAGCCGGTGGCACGGCATGGCGGCAAGGGGGTATTGCCGGGCCGTGCCATGAGTCGCAGGCGTTTTGAACAGATGCCTCCCGCGCAAACCGTCATGCAGCGTTATGTGCCGCCGGGTACCGTGCGGGTGAATGACGTGGAATACAGGTTTGATGTCCGCCTGTTTACGCATGGTGCGCGCCTGATTGCCGTGGCCGGCCGCATCTGGCAGGGCATGGTGACAAACTTCCGGGCCCCGGGCAGCGGCTGGACGGGTCTTAATATCATATGAGCCAGGTACCCAGGCACCTGAGCGTTGCCGTGGTTATCCCTGTGCTGAATGAGGCGGCGCTGCTGCCCGCTGCAATCGAACGCTGTCGGCAGCTGAGCGCGGATGAACTCGTGTATGCCGATGGCGGATCAACGGACGGAACGCGCGAGATCATGCAAGCTGCCGGAGTGCACTGGGTGGCCAGCAAGCCCGGTCGCGCCACCCAGATGAACCTCGCCAGCGCTAGTTGCAAGTCAGATGTTTTTCTTTTTCTACATGTAGATACATCTGTTTATTCAGGCCATATCGATGCCATCCGGCAGGTGATGCAGGATGAGACGATAGCAGGAGGCCGCTTTGATGTCCGGCTTTCGGGACATCATCCGGCACTGCGTGTGATCGAACATATGATCAACCTGCGTTCCCGGTTGACACGCATCAGCACCGGTGATCAGGCCATGTTTATCCGACGCAGTGTTTTCGAGCGCCTGGGCGGGTTCCCCGAGCAGCCATTGCTGGAGGATGTGGAGCTCAGCCGCTGGCTGAAGCGGGCCGGGAAAATCGCCTGCCTGCGACAGCAGGTTGAAACATCGAGCCGGCGCTGGGAGGCAAACGGTATGGTACGCACAGTGCTGCTCATGTGGCTGATTCGTCTGCGCTACTGGCTGGGGGCCGATCCGGCGCGCCTGCATCGGTTGTATTCCCGTTGATTCGCCCTGTCGTGATGTGCAAGGCGCCGATAGCCGGCCGTGTGAAAACGCGTCTGCAGCCGGAGTATTCTCCCGCTCAGGCTGCGGCCGTTCATGCCGCCATGGCCCGTACGTTTATCGAAAAGATTGCGCGGCTTTTCCCGTCTGCGTGGGTTGCGGCAGATTTGCCCACGCATCCGTTTTTTGCGGGCTTCGGCCTGACCATCATGCCGCAGGGCAGTGGTGATCTTGGTGCGCGCATGTCCCGCATGCTGCTTCTGGCCCTGGATTATGGCGCGGAGGGCGTGCTGTTTACCGGTACGGACAGCCCGCATATGTCCGATGCTAGGCTGCTCGCGGCCATACGTGCACTGGTGCATGTCGATGTCGTGATCGGCCCGGCCGAGGATGGTGGCTATGATCTTATCGGTGTGCGTGGCGCGTACCTGACGCTGTTTTCGGACATACCGTGGAGCACAGCGAGTGTGTGTGATACGACACTGGCACGCGCTCAGGAAGCGGGCCTACGCTACAGATGTCTCAGCACAGGCTTTGACGTGGATGCCCCCGCGGATGTGCAGCGAAGCCAGCGGATCCTGGGCCGGCGCATGTGCTGACGGGTTGCCAATGATCCACAGCTGGTATCCAATTTGTTCGATAACAGTTTCGTGCACCTCTTATCCGCATGGTCTATAAGGACATGACAGCCATAAGGGCCGCATGTGAAGAGAGGTGCATGGAAAAGAAGGAAAAAGCTGAACCTGATTTGCAGAGCCTGCTGTCACAAGAGCAGGTCAGGCGGCCGAGGTTTATACTTTGGGGAATTGCGGCCGGCACCGGCTACTGGCTGCTGGAATCCGTGCTGCACGCCTTTGTGTTTTCACCGTCATACAGCCTGGTCCAGACCTTGCGAGGCGAACACGATCCAAACGAACTTTTCATGCGGCTGCTCATCGTCGGTCTGCTCGTGGCCTTTGGTTATATAGCGGCTTTCTACCAGAAGCGACAGTATGCCTTGCTGACGCATACACGGAAACTGAATCGGTTGCTGGCATTTCTGAGCGATGTCAATCAGGTGATGGGCCACAAGCAAGATATGCAGACGTTGTTCGATTCGGCCTGTCGTATTGCCGCACATAGAGGCGGGTTCCACGCTGCCTGGATTGGCCTGCTGAGCCCGGAAACCGGTATGGTGGAGCCCAAGGCTTATTTTGATATGGATGAGAAGACAGTTGACAAGATGTCTGTTCCCATCAATGAATCATACCCGGGCTGTAACATTGTGAGCCGTGCCATTCGCCGCAGGCAGCCATGCATCTGCAATGATATTGCCGGCAGCCCGTGTGCGAGTTTCTGTCGCGACGAGCTTGTCCGTCATGGCGCCTGTGCTGCTGCAGCCTTTCCGCTGTTCCGCGACGACGAAGTGGTCGGGGCCTTCACCGTGTATGCCAGGGATGCAGACTACTTCCAGGCGGATGTCGTGGCGGTGCTGGAGGAAGCTGCCGGTGATATTTCCTTTGCACTGGAGGCCATCGAGCGCAACAGGATTCTGCGGGAGCGCGTGGAAGAACTGGAGCGTTTCCGGCAGGCGACTGTACAGCGTGAGGTTTGCCTCAAGTCACTACGTGATGAAAATGCTTCTCTGAAGAAGGAGCTGGAAAAGCAGCAGCTGCCATTACCATGATGATTGTGCAGCAAAAGTGGCGACTGGGTCAGAGATTGGTTTCCACGCATCATTCCCAGTGCTGATGCCAGGATTCTGGCGTTATTTCGGCATACTGTTTGGTGGTCTCGTGCTGACTATCGTGGCTTTGAGCTATATGTTCTACCGCGAAGAAGTGAAAATCGAACGCCAGCGCATCATCGAGCGTGACCAGCATCATGTGGAAATCCAGCATGACATGCTTGTCAGGGCCCTGAAGCAGGCTACTGATGCGCTGGCTCATATCGGCGATCTGGCAGCACTTCACCGCCCCTTTTCCGATCCCGGGGGGCTGAGGCTGCTGGAGGCCGGAACGGCCTCTTTTCTACATCGCGCCTCCAGCGACAATGGGGTACGCCTTCTGGATACCCACGGGCGCGAGCTGATGCGTGCCGGTCGCCTGCCTGCCGCGGTACCAGGGCTGCCTGACTTGCTCCGTACCACCGCGCAGCTAGAGGTGGGCGGGGTTTATCTATCGCCCATACAACTGGAGCGCACCCATACAGGGCCTGTGCCCGTGGTCTGGCTCACTCTGGCCCTCTTTGAGGGTGATCGCAGGGTGGGGGCCTTGATGCTTAGGCAGGGGATGGCAGACCTGTTCAGACGCTTCCGCCAAGTGATGGATACAGATGACAGCGAGGCCTATCTCATTGACCAGGCAGGCTTCTTTCTTTCCAGCCCGCATCCGGAGTGGAACTGGGGCTTTGTGCTTCCCGAACGACGCAACTGGCATTTCGGTGCCGTCTATCCTGCGGCGTGGCAGCAAATCCTGCGTGGGCATGGCGGGGTGTTCGAGACTGGCGGGGACGTGTATATGTACTCCGCGGTTGACCTCGTGCACGACCTGCATCCCAGGCTGTCTCCAGAAGCTGCCAGGGGCTTCCACTGGTTTATCGTATCAAGATTTCCAGCAGCCTCCCTATCCCGTATGATGGGGCAGGAACGGGCGTTGTTCCTCGCCGGGAGCGGCATTCTGATTCTGGCAGCTGCCCTGATAGCGCGTATGCTGGCGCGTCTCCATGTCCAGCGGCTGCAGGCCAGGCGGCAGCTTGTCGATTCACGCAGGGAGCTGGCGCATATCATGGCTACAACGCCCGCCGTGCACTATGTGTTGCATGTGCATGGCGTGGATTTTACGCCTGCCTTTATTAGCTCCAATCTGAGTAAGCTGTTCGGTTGGCAATACAGTGATGTGGTTGGAAATGCACGCTGGTGGATTTCGCACCTCCATCCGGAAGAGCGCAGACAGACTGTTCGTGGTTTGCGCAGGGCCTTGGCCGGGGACGAACGCGTCTATATGCATGAATACCGCTTCCGTTGTACCGACGGACGCTACCTGTGGATTCATGACTGCCTGACCATTGAACGAAATGCAGAAGGGCAGGCTGTTGAAATTGTCGGTAGCTGGCTGGACATCAGTGACCGGGTGAAGGCCGAGGACCGGCTCAGGGCATCGTTGCGGGAGAAGGAGGTGCTGCTGCGCGAGCTACATCACCGCGTGAAAAACAACATGCAGATTGTCTCCAGCCTGCTGAGGCTGCAGGCCACACAGGCACATGATACAAGGCTGCAGGCCATGTGTCGGGACAGCCAGGAGCGCATCCGCACGATGTCGCTTGTACATGAGCAGCTCTATGCCTCGGAGCGTCTGGATACTATTCCGGCGCAGGCCTATATTGAGAATATCGTTGCTACGCTCGTCAAATCCCGCGGTATTTCGAGGCAGCGGATTACCGTGCGCGTGGATGCGGATGATATCGTCATGGGCATGGACGAGGCTGTGCCCTGCGGGCTGATTATCAATGAGCTGGTAAGCAATGCCCTGAAGCATGCCTTTCCGGAGGGCCGGGGGAGCATTCACGTGAGCCTCAGTGCACCGGATGATGCGCACAGGCTGATCCGTGTCTATGATGATGGCTGTGGCCTGCCGCAGGGGATGGATGTCCATGCCGCAAAAACACTTGGGCTGCAACTGGTTGATGCGCTGGCGGCCCAGCTTGGGGGGGAGTTGAGCATAATCAACGCACATGGCACGGATATCCGGATTCTGTTTCCAGCTGCGCGCGGAGGTAATGCATGAGTGAGATACCAGACAAGCTGCGCATCCTTATTGTCGAGGATGAGGGCATCATCAGCAAGGATATTGAGCGTGCCCTCACACAGATGAATTATGATGTTTGTGCCAGGGTGATGACAGGCCTGGATGCGGTGGCAAAGGCCAGGGAACACAAGCCCGACCTTGTACTCATGGATATTGTGCTGAAGGGGGGGATGGATGGCATTGAGACAGCCGATATGATCCGGCATGAGCTGAATATCCCGGTGATTTACCTTACCGCCTATACCGATCAGGAAAAAATCGACCGTGCCCGGGAGACCGAGGCCTTTGCCTATATCGTCAAGCCCTTCGAGGATCGCGAGCTGCACAGCAACATCCAGCTGGCGATGTACAAGCATGCGATGGAAAAGCAGCTGAGGCACGCCCTGGAGGAGTGCCGGCGGCTGATCAATGTCTGCTGGCAGCGGGAAGCGCGCATCAAGGAGCTGCGCGAAGAGGTTGAGCGTCAGAAGGCCGTGATTGCCTCGCTGCGGAGGCAGCAATAACCGGGGCTACGAGGAAAGGGGTGGGCGGCTGTGAACCGTTGATCCAGGCTATGGCCGCTATCAGCCTGGATGCCATGGCCTGTGCGGACAGTAAAGGCCGCATTCTGCTGTGGAATGGGCCTGCCGAGGCGATGTTTGGCTACAGCGAGACAGAAGCGTACAAGATGACACTGCCCATGCTGTTGCACGGCGAGGCCCGTGATGACTGCCAGGCCGCGATGCGGCAGGTTATCGATGCCAGTGATGCGCAGCCGGCGCGGCAGGAGTTGCGCCTGAAGGGGCTCAGAAAGGATGGCCGCACCTTTCCCTGCGCATTTGCGCTTACGGGCGGGCAGGTGAAGGGGGCGTGGGTGTACACTGTAGTCTTGCGTGATGTGAGCGATGCCGAGGCCGCGGAGATCAAATACCGCATGCTGTATGAGCTTTCGCCGGACGCCATCATGTTGATTGATAAAGATGGCTTTTTTGATTGCAATGATGCAACACTGCGTATGTTTGGCTGCACGTCACGTGATGAGCTTTTGGGTAGGCATCCAGCCGACTTTTCGCCGGAGACCCAGCCAGGCGGGTACAATTCCAGGCAACTGGCCAATGAGCATATTGCGATGGCTTTCAAACAAGGTACTCATAAATTTGAGTGGATACATCAGCGGTTGGATGGCACGAACTTTCCAGTATCCATATGGTTGACTGCCATGGAACTTGGCGGGCAGCGCGTTGTTCAGGGCACGGTACGCGATATCAGCGTGCAGAAGATGGATGAGGCACGCCTGAAGCGCAGCCTGGACGAGGCCGAAGAAGCGAACCGTGCCATGCTCTACATGCTTGAGGACATGAACGAAACGTACGCGCGCGTGGAGCAGGCCAAGCGGGAGTGGGAGACTACCTTTGATGCGGTAACCGATCCCATTTTTCTGCATGATGCCCAGGGACGCATCGTGCGCGCTAACAGCGCTTACGCTGCATGTGCCGGGCGTCTGCTGGCAGACATCAATGGCATGCCTTACTGGGAGGTCTTCCCACAGCAGGATGGGCCACTTTCCGGCTGCCTGCACGGCTATGACAAGACGGCGGAAGAGGAAGAGTTTCGGACCCCTGACGGGCGAATTTATCTCTCGCACAGCTATGCCGTTTGCGACGAACATGGCGAATACAGTCATTCGATACACTTTTGCCAGGATGTCACCGAGCGCAGACAGGCTGCCAGCCGGTTGCGCAGAAGCCTTGAAGGCACCATTCGTGCCATTGTTACGGCTGTGGAGGCGCGGGATCCGTACACGGCCGGCCACCAGATGCGCGTGGCAGAGCTGGCCGCAGCCATTGCTGCGGAGATGGGCCTGGATGCGGACCGTGTCGAAGGCATTCGCTGGGGTGGCATGATTCATGATATCGGCAAGATTCATCTGCCGGCCGAAATTCTTTCGAAGCCCACTCGCCTGACTGAGGTCGAATATAGCCTGATCAAGGAGCATCCAAAGGTGGGCTTCGATATCCTGAAGGGCGTTGAATTCCCCTGGCCGGTGGCGGAAATCGCGCACCAGCACCATGAGCGCCTGGATGGCTCGGGCTATCCGCAGGGCCTCAAGGATGGCCAGATTTATCTGGAGGCACGCATTCTGGCCGTAGCTGATGTCACGGAGGCAATGGCAAGCCACCGGCCGTACCGGCCTGGCCTCGGTATTGACAAGGCCCTGGCCGAGATCGAACGCGGCCGTGGTAAGCTGTATGACGCTGATGCGGTAGACGCCTGCTGCCGGATTTTCCGTGAAGGGAAGTTTAGCTTTGATACCTGACCTGGGTGGTGCGCATTCCTGATGCCTGACTGGCATCCGCGTGCAATGGCCGGATGATGGCAGCCCTTGGCCAGGCGGTAGAAATTGCGGAGCGCACCTGGTGGGTGGGGCATTACCTGCCGGGTGATGCCTTTCAGTGCCATGTCTATCTGATCGAACATGGCGACCAATCCGTCCTTATCGATCCTGGCTCGGCCCTGACCTTTGCCCATACGCTGAAGAAAATCGAGACGATTATTCCCTTTTCACATATCCGTTATTTCATCTGCCATCATCAGGATCCTGACATCACCGGCGCGCTTAACCTCATCGACCGGATGGTGGCGCGTGATGACGCCGTACTGATTACACACTGGCGCGCGGCGGCATTGCTCAAGCACTATGACCTGAAACGCCTGCCTTTCTGGCTGGTTGAGGAACACGACTGGGAGCTGGCGCTTGGCAATCGGTTGCTGCATTTCACCCTGACGCCCTATATGCATTTCCCCGGTGCGTTCACGACCTTCGACGCGGCGACGGGCGTGCTCTTTTCCAGCGACATCTTTGGCGGCTTCACGGAGAAGTGGCGCCTGTTTGCGGAGGATGAGGCGTACTTCGATGATATCCGTGCCTTTCATGAGCACTACATGCCGAGCCGGGATATCGTGCAGCATGGCCTGCGTGAGATCGAAAAATGGCCCATCCGCCTGATTGCCCCGCAGCACGGCTCGATCATCCGCGAGCCCCTCGTGCGCTTCATGTTCCGCAAGCTCAAGGGGCTGGATTGCGGGCTGTATCTGATGGCCAGGGGGGATACGAACGTACGCCGGCTCATGGCCATCAATCGCATGCTTCGCCAGGCATTGAATGCCATCATGCTGTACCGCGATTTTCGGGATATCGTGCACCATCTGCTGCCGGCGGTTTCAGAGGTACTGCGGGTGGAGTCCCTCGAATTCTATGCCGGACAGGGCGAAAATGCTGTCTATCTTGGCCCGGCCAACCGCTACCGGGGCGAGGAAGTGATGCCTCCGCCATTTTTTGCCACGGCATTCGCAAAACCGCCCGGGCAGGAGAAACTGCGCTATTGCCGCCGGGAGCCCGGAGGCGACAGGTTGCTTGTGCCACTTGCCTTCGAAGGGAACAGCGTTCGCGCACTGGCTGTCCTGACTCTCAAGGCGGATGCGGACATCAGCCCCGAGGTGGACGAGGCCATCGGGCAGCTTTGCGACCCGCTGATGGTGGCGGTTGAGCGAGAGGTGATTTACCGCGGTGTTGAGAGAGAACGCGATGAGCTGTATCTACGCTCCATTCATGATCCCCTGACCGGGCTTTATTCCCGCTATTACATGCATGATGCAGTCGAGCGCATGCTTGCCTCACATGACCGCGGCGTGATTTCCGGCGTGGCGCTTGTGATGCTGGATGTCGATTACTTCAAGTGCGTCAATGATACGTATGGGCACAGCACTGGCGATGCCGTGCTCGAAACACTGGGCAGGGCGCTGCTGAACGCCTGTCGGCGGGTGGATATCCCCGTGCGCGTTGGCGGAGAGGAGTTTGCCGCCTTTATCATCTCCCGGAACAAGCGAGAGGGGGTGCAGCTTGCGGAGCGGTTACGCAGCCACTTCGAGCAGCAGCGGTTCGTTTGCGAGGGCCGTGAGTTCAAGGTGACGCTCAGCGCCGGCGTGGCCAACCACCTGAAGGGTGCCGAGGATATCCAGGATCTGATCAGGCGCGCAGACAAGGCGCTTTACGAGGCCAAGGAGTCCGGCCGCAATTGTGTCTGTACCGCAGAAGATTAAAGTCCGTAGTTGCTAAGGGGTTGCCGGTTTGAATGAAAAGCGGGGGGTATCATTGTGCAGGGTGATATTCACCCTGCCGCCTTTGGTTAGCCTGCCAAACAGGATTTCCTCAGCCAGTGGTTTTCTGATTTCCTCGCGGATGAGCCGCGCCATTGGCCGTGCCCCCATGCGTTCGTCGTAGCCCCGTCGGGCCAGCCAGGCACGTACGGGCCGGCTGACGGAAAGCTCCACACCCTTCTCCTGTAGCTGGATTTCCAGCTCCATGATGAACTTGTCCACGACATGCCCGATAGTCTCCGGATCAAGGCTGGCAAATGGCACGATGGCATCCAGCCGGTTACGGAACTCGGGTGAGAAGATGCGCTCGATGGCCTTGGCATCTGCATCACGCTGTGGCGCGGGATTGAAACCGATGGCACCCTGCTGCATCTCAAAGGCCCCGGCATTGCTGGTCATGATCAGGATAATATGGCGGAAGTCCGCCGTGCGGCCGGCGTTATCCGTCAGCGTGCCGTGATCCATGACCTGAAGCAGGATATTGAACATGTCCGGGTGGGCCTTCTCGATTTCATCGAGTAGCAGCACGGCATACGGGGTTTTGTTCACGGCCTCGGTCAGCAGCCCGCCCTGGTCGAAGCCGACATAACCGGGAGGCGCCCCGATCAGCCGGGAAACGGCATGTGCTTCCATGTATTCCGACATGTCGTAACGGATCAGGGTCAGGCCCAGAATACGGGCCAGCTGGCGGGCGACCTCCGTTTTGCCCACGCCTGTCGGGCCGGAAAAGAGGAAGGAGCCAATGGGCTTTTCCGGGTGTGACAGGCCCGCCCGGGACAGCTTGATGCTGGCTGCAAGCTGGACAATGGCCGCATCCTGACCAAATACGGCAAGCTTCAGATTGCGTTCCAGGTTTTTCAGGCTTTGCTGGTCGTCCGTGGACAGGCTGCGCGGCGGAATGCGGGCCATTGCGGCCACCATCGCCTCGATATCGCCAACAGCCACCTGCTTCCTGCGCCGTTTGGCCACGCGTATGGCTGCGCCTGCCTCATCGAGTACGTCGATGGCCGAATCCGGCAGACGGCGGTCATTGATGTAGCGGGCAGCGAGCTGCGCCGCCGAGCTGATGGCCGTCTGCGTGTAGCGGATGCCGTGATGCGCCTCGAGATTCGCCTTCAGCCCGTTCAGAATTTTAATCGTGTCCGCGATACCCGGTTCGGGCACGTCGATTTTCTGGAAGCGCCGGGAAAGCGCACGGTCCTTTTCAAACAGGTTGCGGAACTCGCTCTGGGTTGTGGCACCGATGCAGCGCAGCTCACCGTTGGCCAGCACCGGCTTGAGCAGATTGGATGCGTCCATGGCACCGCCGCTGGCGGCTCCGGCACCGATGACGGTATGGATTTCATCGATGAACAGCACGGCCTGTGACTGTTTTGCCAGCTCGGAAAGCACTGCCTTCATGCGTTCTTCGAAGTCGCCGCGGTATTTCGTGCCGGCCAGCAGCGCACCCATATCCAGGGCGTAAATCACGGCACCGGCAATAGCCTCCGGTACCCGTTTTTCCACAATGCGCGCAGCCAGCCCTTCCGCAATGGCGGTTTTCCCCACGCCGGCCTCGCCGACAAGCAACGGATTGTTCTTGCGACGCCGGCACAGGATATGTGTGCAGCGGCTGAGCTCAGCCTCCCGCCCGATCAGCGGATCGATCTGGCCGGCTGCGGCCTTTTCATTCAGGTTGACGCAGAAGCGCTCCAGGGCCGAGGGGGTACGGCGCTTTTTTGTACCGGATGGGGCGGTGGTTTCCGGCTGCAACGGGTGGTCGCGGCTGATGCCATGCGCGATATAGTCCATCACATGCAGCCGCGTGATGCCCTGGCGCTTCAGCGCATAGACGGCATGTGAGTCCTTCTCAGAAAAAATTGCAATGAGGATATTGGCGCCATCCACCTCTTCCTTGCCGGAGGACTGCGCCTGCATGATGCTGCGCTGGATGACGCGTTGCAGGCAAATACTGGCCGTCGTTTCACCCATGTTTTCCGGCAGGATGGCCACGTGCTCCGAAATAAACTGGTTCAGATCAGCGCGCAGCAGATCAAAATCCAGCCCGCAGGCTGTCAGTGCTTCACGTGCAGACGGATTGTCGAGCAGGCCCAGCAGCAGATGTTCGACCGTAACAAACTCGTTGCGCTGCATGTGCGCTGTGCGAAACACGTGATTCAGGGTCTGTTCGAGGTCGTCACTCAGCATGGTGTTTTTCCATGATAGCCTTCAGGGGGTGCCCGTGCTCCTGTGCAAAGCCGTTCACCTGATGCACCTTGCTTTCGGCGATACCGCGCGGATAAATGCCGCACAGGCCGCTGCCCTGGTGGTGGACATTGAGCATGATGGCGGTGGCTTCATCCACGGATTTCTGGAAAAATCGACACAATACGTCAACCACAAAATCCATCGGGGTAAAATCATCGTTCAGCAGTATAACCTTGTACAGCGATGGCCTTTTCAGCCGAGGCTTTTCAACAAGCGGCATGGTCGCATCAGGATGGCTCATGGTTGGGAGTTTAGCAGCCTGTCGGGTCCGGGGGAATCTTGCAGCCGAGCGGGAGAGTAAGCAAATGCAAGGAGGTGTCATGTGGCGGAATTGAAGTGTCTGCTCTGGGATGTGGACGGGACACTGGCCGATACCGAGCGCGATGGCCACCGTGTGGCCTTCAACCTCGCTTTCGAGGAGGCTGGCATGGACAGGCGCTGGGATGTGCCGACCTATGGCGAGCTGCTCGCCGTGACCGGCGGCAAGGAACGCATCCGCTTCGATGCGGAGCGGCGGGGCGTTCAGCCTCTGCCGGACGAGGATATTGCCCGGCTGCATGCGAGCAAGACCAGGCACTACCAGGCGCTGATCGCGAGTGGCGCCATTCCACTGCGCCCCGGTGTCAAGCGGCTGCTCACCGAGGCGTATGCGGCGGGTATCACGCTAGGTGTGGCAACGACAACAACACCGGCAGCACTCGATGCACTGATCGAACACTCTCTGGGCAGTGAATGGTTTGACCGCTTTGCCGTGCTGGCAGCCGGCGACATCGTGCCGGCAAAAAAGCCGGCGCCGGATATCTACATCCACGCCATGCGTGAGCTTGGTGTATGTCCCGATCATTGTCTGGCACTGGAGGATTCCGGCAATGGCTGGCAGGCCGCACGTGCGGCGGGCCTGAAATGCGTGGTAACCGTCAACGATTACACGCGCATGCATGATTTCACCGGTGCCGACCTTGTGGTCTCCGATTTCGGTGAACCGGATGCGGATGCGATTTTTGTTGCCGAGAACCCGCATGGACTGGAGGGGTTGCACCATGTCACGCTCGATCACCTGCGTCGGATCATGGCCGATGACTGAGCCCGTGCTTGTCGATTCGCATTGCCACGTCGACTTCCATCATTTTGATGACGATCGCGCAGCCGTGTTTACGCGCTTTGCCGAAGCCGGCGGGCGCTGGCTCGTCGCGGTTGCCGTGGACCTGGAGCATGTACCACGCCTGCAAACACTGGCGGAGGCGAGGGAGCAGGTGTACTTCAGTGTTGGTGTGCACCCGAATCACGAGGTTGACGAGGAGCCTGCACTTACCCGGCTCTGCACGCTTGCCGTGCACCCCCGATGCGTGGCCATTGGCGAAACCGGCCTGGACTTTTTCCGTCATCACGTACCCCCGGATGTGCAGCAGGCGCGCTTCCGGCTGCACCTGCGGGCAGCCAGAGAGGTGGGCAAGCCGGTCATCGTACACATGCGCGATGCGGACCGTGATACCTTGCGGATACTGGCGGAAGAGCATGTCGAGCGCTGCGGCGGCGTCATGCACTGCTTTTCGTCAGGCTGGGAAACAGCGAAGGCAGCGCTGGACATGGGTATGTACATTTCATTCAGCGGCAATGTGACGTTCAGGCGCAGTGACGCGCTGCGTGCGGTAGCCGCACGCGTGCCGGAGGAGCGGCTGCTGATTGAAACGGATGCACCGTATCTGGCTCCGGATCCCTGCCGTGGCCGGCGCAATGAGCCGGCCCTTGTCCGCCACGTGGCCGCATGCATTGCCAGGGAACGGGGCGCGGATGTTGCACATCTTGCTACTGTGACGGCCGCAAATGCCGGCCACTGCTTTGGTGTCGAGGGCATCTAAGGAACCTCTGAATAACTCCCGCAAGGGCCCGCAAGGGTTGCGCTGCAATCGCACACTCGCGGCGTCAGGATCCCTGCCTTCGTAGCTCAGGCTTTGAGCTGCGTCGCCTTCCTTGCGCGCATCACGATTGCAGCAGCAATGCGACTCATGGAGGGCTTATTCAGAGGTTCCACTTGTTTCCGGTTTCCATTCGCAAGCGGGGTGGGCATCATGCCGGTGCATGAGTAACCCAAATGATCTGGGCAGCCTGAAGGGCCGGCGCATCATTGCGGCGATGAGCGGCGGTGTGGATTCGTCGGTCATGGCGGCGCTGCTGCATCGTGCCGGTGCGGAGGTGGTCGGCGTTTTCCTGCACGTCTGGGATTATTCGCGCGATGAGGTGAGCCGCCATGGCTCGTGCTGCGCCACCGAGGATGTGTATGACGCCCGCCGTGTAGCCGATACGCTCGGTATCGACTTCTATAACATGGATATGCGAGAGGTCTTCAGACGGGACGTAATCGATCCGTTTATCGCCGGCTATGAGTCCGGTCTCACACCGAATCCGTGTGAACGCTGCAACCGCTTCGTGAAGTTTGGCGCCCTGCTTGATGTGGCAGACAGGCTGGAAGCGGAATTCGTGGCGACCGGGCATTACGTGCGGCGTTGTGATGATGCGCATGGCGTACGCCTGTTTCGTGGTGCGGATGCTACCAAGGATCAGAGTTATTTTCTGGCTACGACAGGTCGCACCCAGGTAGCCCGCCTGCTGTTTCCGGTGGGGCACATGCACAAGGATGAGACGCGCAGGATTGCCAGGGCCGCCGGCCTGCCGACGGCGTCCAAGCATGAGAGCCAGGATATCTGCTTTATTCCGGGCGGCGACCGCCTTGCCTTTCTGCGTCGGCAGGGCAGCCGCACCGGCCTTGTGCCGGGCGATATTGTCGACCTGCACGGCAACGTGCTTGGCCGTCATGACGGTATCGCTGCGTTCACGCTCGGGCAGCGGCGGGGACTTGGTTTGTCGGGTGGGCCCTGGCATGTCGTGGGGCTTGATGGCAGCCGCGCTCAGGTAGTGGTGGCACATCCGGAACACGCAAGTATTCAGTCAGTGGATGTTGGTGAGCTGACATGGATCCGGGCACCTAGGGAGGGCGAGGCAATAACGGCCAAGCTGCGCTATCAGTCCCGGCCGGTGCCGTGTTCGATATCTGTTGATGACAAAGAGGGCAGGGTTGCCCTGACAAGTCCGCAGCCGCTGACAGCACCTGGGCAGGTAGCAGCCTTTTATGCCGGGGAAGAGCTGCTTGGCGGTGGTATTGTCCGCAGGGCGCATCCCGTCTGACATGCTATAAGATACAGGTAGGGGGTAACCTCATAACTGGATGACGACAAGGAGGCCATGTAATGACGACTGCCTGGGTACTGGTTGCGAACAGCAGCCGAGCACAACTGTTCTCACTCCCCAAGCCGCGAGTCGGCTTGCAGTTGCTGCAGACATTCGACAACGCGGATTCCCGCTTGCATGAACGGGAGTTGACATCAGACCTGCCCGGCCGTGCCTTTGACAGCCACGGCATGGGACGGCATGTCATGGAGCAGGCCGTGGAGCCAAAGCGCCAGGCTGCCATCGCCTTTGCGAAGCAGATTGTTGACCATCTGGAGACAGGGCGGAAGAACGGAAAGTTTTCGCGCCTGTACGTCATGGCGGCACCGGGCTTTCTGGGCCTGCTTAGAAAGGCGTACACGCCGGCGCTGGCCGCCATGCTTGCGGCAGAGATTGACAAGGACCTGACGCAACTGCCGCCCGAGGAAATCCGCAGCCACTTGCCCCGTTTCCCGTTGGGGAATTCGACGCTTGGAACTGGCGTGCGCCTCCACTAGAGTGCCGCGCACGCCGGTTGCCACCGGCAATGTTTTTTCTTATCAAGGGGTTCAAGCAATGGCGGTTGAACGCACGCTTTCCATTATCAAACCAGATGCCGTGGCCAAGAATGTCATCGGCGACATCATTCGCCGTTTCGAGGAAAATGGCCTATCCATCATTGCTGCACGTATGGTGCACATGAATGCGGCACAGGCCGGACAGTTTTACGCTGTGCATGCGGATCGACCCTTCTACAAGGATCTGTGCATCTACATGAGCTCAGGCCCGATTCTGGCCATGGTGCTGGAAGGAAAAAATGCCGTGAACCTGAATCGCGAGCTGATGGGCGCCACAGATCCAAAGGAAGCGGAGGCCGGTACCATTCGCGCTGACCATGCCGACTCCATCGAGGCCAATGCCGTGCATGGCTCGGACTCACCCGAAAATGCCGCAACCGAAATCGCCTTTTTCTTCGGCGCGCTTGATCTACATAGCCGGTAACACAATCGGAGCGTCAGGCCCTGGCTGCCGCCTGCAGCGGACGGCTGGATATCGCTATGAGAAGGTGAGGTGTTGAACACGCCACCGGCCCGGCAGGAGGGCGAACAGGTTCAGGTGCGCCGCGAGAAGCTGGCGCGGCTGCGCAGCGACGGCTTCACTTATCCAAATTCCTTCCGACCCGATATCTCAACAGCAGATATTCGTGCCCGGTATGCTGAGTGGGATGGCGGGCGCCTGGAGGAGGCAGCTGTTCGCGTGCGCGTGGCTGGCAGGATGATGGCGCACCGCGTGATGGGGAAGTCCAGCTTTGTACACATTCAGGATGCCAGCGGGCGCATACAGTTGTTCCTGAACCGGGATGTGCTTGGCGCAGCGGTGTACAATCCAACAAAAAAATGGGATATGGGCGACATCATTGGCGCGGAGGGAGTGCTGTTTCGCACGAAAAGCGGTGAGCTGTCGGTGCGTGTCACGGCAGTTGAGCTAATTACCAAGTGCCTGCGGCCATTACCAGAAAAATGGCATGGCTTAAGTGACAAGGAAACGCGTTATCGGCAACGTTACGTGGATTTGATGGTCAATCCTGAAGTGCGCGAGGTATTCCGCATACGCTCCCGGATTGTCTCGGCCCTGCGACAAGGTCTTGAAGCGCGCGGCTTCATGGAAGTGGAAACGCCGATGCTGCAGGTGCAACCTGGCGGTGCGGCAGCACGCCCGTTCACGACACATCATCATGCACTCGATATGCAGCTGTATCTGCGTATCGCTCCGGAGCTGTATTTGAAGCGCTTGTTGGTGGGGGGCTTTGAACGCGTCTTCGAAATCAATCGCAACTTTCGCAATGAGGGTGTAGATGCGACACACAATCCCGAGTTTACGATGGTGGAGTTTTACCAGGCCTATGCGGACTATCATGACGCCATGGATGCAACCGAGGCCCTGATTCGCGGTGTGGCCGAGCAGACAGGCATCCATGAGGTCGTGTGGGAGGGTGTTCCCATCCGGCTGGATAAGCCGTTCAGGCGCATGCGCCTGGATGAAAGCGTATTCGAGAAGCGCCCGGATCTGCGCGGGCATGCAGATAACAAGAGTCTGCTGGCCACAGCCTGCCTGCAGGAGATCGAGGGCTTCAAGCCGCTGATTACATGGAAGGCCGGCCATTATCTTGTGGCTTTGTATGAGCATCTTGTCGAGCCTTATATTCAGGATCCGACCTTCGTGACGCATTACCCCGTGGATGTTTCGCCACTGGCACGGCGCAATACCGATGAGCCGTCTGTAACCGATCGCTTTGAGCTGATTGCCGCCGGTCGCGAAATCGCCAATGGCTTTTCGGAACTCAACGACCCCGATGATCAGCGGGCACGCTTCAACGAGCAGGCCAAGGCAAAACAGGCCGGTGATCTGGAGGCGCCACCCGTGGATGAGGACTATCTGCGTGCGCTCGAGTTCGGCATGCCACCTGCGGCAGGCGTTGGTATCGGGGTGGATCGCCTTGTCATGATGTTTACGGGTCAGCACTCGATTCGTGATGTGCTGCTGTTTCCCCATATGCGACCAGAATCACCCGGTGCATAGGTGCGCCGTCGGCCGGGAATAGCCTCTGCAGCTTGAGCCTTTTTGCCAAACCGGGGGGCGCGGCTATGATTGAATGATGCCCATCAGGAGGCGAAACCATGCTGGCTCGTGACGTAATGAAAACCAGGGTGCTGACAGCGGCACCAGAACAGAATCTGGAAGATGCGCTGGCCGTAATGCGCAGTCACAAGCTCCGCATGCTGCCGGTCGTGAATGCGGACAAGCAATTATGCGGGGCAATCAGCACCATCAATATTCTACGCCGCCTGTTGCCCGATTACATCCTTTCCGGCGCCCTTGGGGATGTCGCCTATGCCCCGGATATCGCTGTGCTGCCCGAGCACTACGCCCGTATCATCGGCCAGCAGGTGGCCGATGTCATGGACAGGCATCCTTTGGTGGTGCAGGAGGACGAATCCCTGCTGGCCGTATCAGCTTCGCTGGCTGCGGACGAGCAGCAGCACCTTTACGCCCTGGTCGTCGACGAGGACAACCACCTCTGCGGCATTATTTCTCCCGGTGATATTCTCGACCATTTTCGCCGTCTTCACCTGAGCAACGGCAAGGTATGATGGAGCATGCTGTGGCTGCAGACATGACGGCCCATGGTGCGATTTTCGGGCTGGAACCGGCCTGGATCGCCGTCTGCATTCTACTTGTTGTCTATGGCACGATCATGATGGAGAAATTCAACCGTGCCGTACTCTCATTGCTTGGCGCTGGTCTGATGATTCTGTGTGGTGTACTCACGCAGGAGGAAGCGGTAGCTGGCATTGATTTCAACACGATTGGCCTGCTGACCGGTATGATGGTAATTGTCGCCATCAGCCAGAAAACCGGAATGTTCCAATATGTGGCTATCAAATCTGCCAAGGTCGTGAACGGGCACCCTTGGTGGATTTTGGTCATGCTGGCGGTCGTGACGGCAGTATTTTCGGCCTTTCTGGACAACGTCACAACCGTGCTGCTTATTGCACCGGTTACGCTGTTGATAACCGATGCTCTGGATGTGAAGCCCTATCCCTATCTTTTCTCACAGATTCTCGCTTCCAATATTGGAGGTACGGCGACGCTGATCGGTGACCCGCCGAATATCATGATAGGCTCACAGGCACACCTGAGCTTTATGGACTTTCTTGTTAATTTGACACCAATTATCCCGTTTGTTCTGCTGGCAACACTTGTTGCCATTTGGTTGCTGTTCGGTCGCAGTATCCGGGCCTCGGAGGAGGCCAGGGCCATGGTGATGGCCTTCAACGAGCGCGAGGCCATCAAGGATGTACCGTTGTTGAAAAAGAGCCTGGCTGTGCTGGGGCTTGTGATTTTCGGCTTCATGATGTCACACAGCCTGCATCTGGAGCCCGCCAGCATTGCGATGTTTGGCGCCGCCCTGTTGCTGCTGTTGCGCACCTGGGGTGAGGACCTTGAGACCAAGGATCACCACTTTCATACAACCATGGGCGAGGTGGAGTGGACAACGATTTTCTTCTTTGTCGGTTTGTTTATCGTTGTCACCGGCGTGGAACACGTCGGTGTGATTGCCTGGCTGGCAGAAAAGACGCTGAGGCTGACCGGTGGGGACTTCAATGCGACGGTTGCTGCCATTCTGTGGATTTCGGCTCTGGCCTCCGCCGTTATCGACAACATCCCGTTTGTCGCAACGATGATCCCGATGATTCAGAATATGGCGCCGGCTTTTGGTGGGGATCAGGCCCTGGTTCCCTTATGGTGGGCCCTGGCCCTGGGGGCATGCCTGGGGGGCAATGGATCGCTGATTGGCGCCTCAGCCAACCTGATTGTTGCCGGCTTTGCGCAGCGTGCCGGCCACCCCATCGGCTTTCTGCAGTTTACACGGCATGCGCTGCTGTTGATGCTGATGAGCATTGGAATAGCGCATATCTATTTGTATTTGCGCTACCTGACCTGACGCATGCGCTACGAATTTATGCTCGCCATACGTTATCTGCGTTCAAGGCGCGAAGAGCGTTTTGTTTCACTCGTGGGCTGGAGCTCCGGTATTGGTGTGGCCATTGGTGTGGCGGCACTCATCGTCGTACTTTCCGTCATGTATGGCTTTGATACGGAGTTGAAGGACCGCATCCTCGGCTTTTCCTCACATGTGGACATCCAGGGGCCGGGAGAACGCATTGCAGACTGGCGCACCTGGCTGGTACAGGCTGGCAAATTACCTGGCGTGGTACAGGCAGCCCCCTATGTTGCATCACAGGTGCTTGCAGCAGTCGGTACACAGGCTGCCGGCGCTATCTTGAAAGGCGTGGATTTCTCGCGTGAACACCAACTCGCCGCACATATTGTTCAGGGGCGCTACCCGCATGCGTCGGATGACGATATTTTCCAGATCGTCATGGGCAAGGACCTGGCGCGGAAACTGGGCGTGCAGGTCGGTGATCGCATTCGTCTGCTCTCCCCTGCATCAGGCATTGGCCCCGGAGGCATCGCGCCGCGCATGCGGGCCTTCCGGTTGGCTGGCATTTTTGATTCCGGCTTCTATGAATACGACATTGGTCTCATCATGGCACCGCTTGCTGCCGTACAGCGCCTGAGCCGCATGGGTGATAGCATTTCCGGGATCGCGCTGCATCTGGCCGACCGCGATCAGGCACGTGCCGTTGCAGAAGTCGCCCGCCATATGTTTCCGCCCGGCACTTGGGTGATTGACTGGATGCAGCGTCACCGTTCCTTTTTCCATGCCTTGCGCATGGAGCGCGTTGTCATGGGTGTCATTCTGTCTCTGATTGTGCTTGTCGCAGTGTTCAATATGGTGTCATCACTTGTGATGGTCGTTATGGAGCGGCGCAAGGAAATTGCCATCCTGAAAACGGTCGGTGCAACCCGTGGGTCAATCATGGGCGTATTCCTGAGCATGGGTGCTCTGTTGACTGGCGCAGGAACCGGGCTTGGGGCTTTTTTTGGCCTGCTGCTGGCCTCGGAGCTCGATACGATGCTGGCTTGGGTGGAACGCGTGACTGGCATAACAATTCTGTCCGGGGACGTTTATTATATCGACCATGTGCCCTCCATCATCGATCCCGTGTCTGTTTCCATCGTGATCATCACGAGCTTTTGTATGGGTATGGCGGCTACATTCTATCCGGCGTGGCGCGCTGCTGGCATCCCACCGGCAGATGCCCTGCGCTATGAATAGGCGAATGTGATGGTAAATAGCGGGGCGTTACGCAGTCAGGCCAATAGGGCGCTCATGGCAGGGCGGTTCGAGAAGGCCCTGGAGCTGTTTACCGAGCTGCACAAGGCCAGACCCGATGATATGCGCATCCGTATCAAGATTGCCGAGCTGCTCGAGAAGACAGGTGATGTGCCTGGTGCCGTGAAGGAATATATCCAGATTGCGAAGACTTATGCCGAGCAGGGCATGGCCGTGCAAGCCATTGCGATTGACAAGATCATCATGCGCCTTGACCCGTCCCAGACTGAAGTCAGGGAGCAGTTAAAACGCCTTTCCAAGGAGCGTGGGGATGATTGGGCCATGAGTCAGACCGGTGCGTTGACTTCCCCTGCCGCCGGGATACCACAACCCAGGCCGCGGATTACACGCACGCCATTGCTCTCCGGATTGTCTGGAGAGGAACTGGACGCCTTCATCAAGTCTCTTAGGCTTCGCATGCTCGCCAAGGATGAGTTTGTTTTCAGACAGGGCGATACGGGTGATACCCTATATTTGGTTGGTATGGGCGAAATTCTGCTGGAGGCGGCGGATGCTTCCGGACAGGTCAAGGTTTTCTCGCTTCTTGGTGAGGGAGATTTCTTTGGTGAGGTCGGCTTCATGTCACGTTCTCGCCATACGCATGCGGCGCGTGCCGGGACGGATGCCTGTGTACTGATGGTCGACCGCGCCACGTTTGACGATTGGGTAGCTAAATTCCCTTCCATTCGCTCTGTGGCCGAGGAATTCTACAAGCAGCGCGTACTTGCCCAGGTACTTGCAATTACCCCTGTATTCGAGGGGATACCGGACAAGGTGCGATTTGAGCTGATCCAACATTTCAGATTGCGTACATTTGCGGATGGTGATTGCATCGTTCGTGAGGGAGATATCGGCGATACGTTTTACCTTATTCGTTCAGGGGAAGTGCAGGTATTCGTACTGGACAGGAAAAAGAGGCGACAAGTACCGCTTGGTAGCATGCGTGCCGGAGATTTTTTTGGAGAGGTTGCGCTGCTTACGGGCCGGCCGAGGACGGCAACAGTACGGGCCAAGGGCACGGTAGAACTCATGGAGCTTTCCCGCACAGACTTTGATAAAATTGTCAAGGATTATCCAAGGATACGGGATGTTGTTGAAGCATATCTGAAGAAGCGTGTACAAAGTACTATCAAGACGCTGACGGAACAGCAGGGATGAACAGTGTCATGTGGAGCCTGACCTCAGGGGATGCGTGGAGATGACCGGGGCCGCTTCAACACTTCTCGATGTAACTGGCCTGAAGAAGAGCTTTGCCTTCCCGACCGGGCCGATTCACGTGCTGTGCGGTGTTGATTTCCAGCTTGCCGAAGGTGAATTTCTGGCCATTGTGGGTGAATCCGGCTCTGGCAAGAGCACGCTGCTACATGTACTGGGCACCCTGGAGCCCGCTGATGCGGGAAGTGCTGTGCTGGCCGGAAAGGCGCTGTTTTCTCTTGGTGGCAATGAGGCAGCTCACATTCGGAACCGTCATATTGGTTTTGTCTACCAGGCGCACCATCTGATCCCGGAGCTGGATGCCGTGGAGAATGTCATGTTACCGCTTCTGATCAGACGACAGCCACGTACCGGGGCGGAGGAGCGTGCTACCAGCCTGCTGCGCAAACTTGGGCTGGGCACACGCCTGAATCACCGGCCCGGGCGCCTGTCCGGGGGCGAGGCGCAGCGTGTAGCCGTGGCACGGGCGCTGGTAGGCAGGCCACGGTTGCTTTTGGCGGATGAGCCAACGGGAAATCTCGATGAGCACACGGCAGCCGAGGTTTTTGCTGCCATGCGGCAGCTATGTCGTGAGGAGGGTGCGGCTGTCATGATGGTGACACACAGCATGCGTTTTGCACGCGAGAGCGATAGGGTATTGCGTCTACACGAGGGGCGGCTTGAGAGTTGCGTCTTTTGATGGCATGAAGTGTTTCGTTCCGCTAAATTTCGCTATATGCCAGCTTTTCCGGGGGATGTCATGACGAAGGCCGAGATTGCAGAAATCGTCCACGCACGAGTTGGGCTGTCCAAGAGCGAGTCCGCACAAATGGTCGATTTTATTCTGGACAGCATGCGGAATACGCTGGCACGCGGCGAGGATGTAAAGATTTCCGGTTTTGGCAGCTTTATGTTACGCGACAAGCGGACAAGGCGCGGCCGCAACCCGAAGACCGGTGAGGAAATCATGATTACACCCCGCCGGGTCGTCACCTTCCGTGCCAGCCAGTTGCTGAAGCAGCATTTGAACGAGGCGGCTGAATGACATCAACGGATCAGCTGGAGCTGCCATCAGCCTTCAGCAGACCGGAGCTGCCCGACAAGCTTTTTTTTACTATTCGTGAAGTCAGTGAGATATGCGGAGTTGAACCCCATGTTTTGCGCTACTGGGAAACTGAATTCCGCCATATCCGGCCGGTCAAAAAGAACGGCAACCGGCGCTTTTACCGCCAGCGAGATGTTATTGCAATTCTGAAAATCAAGCATCTTCTGTACGATCTGAACTTCACCATCAAAGGAGCAAGGAAGCGTTTACAGGATGGTGACATCAAGGAGATGGCGGGGCAGAATTCTTTCCGCTCCGAGCTGGAATTGCTGCGAAAGGAGCTATGCGCCATACGCGATCTGCTTGACGCCCAGGAATAAAGACGCCACCACGCGGAGATCTGCCGTCACCATATGGTCCGGCATGCAGCGTCATGTATTTCAGGCAGGATTTCGTTCGCAGGTGGCTTGTGTATAGTGCGGCATGTATGCAACGGGACGTAGCGCAGCCTGGTAGCGCACCAGTCTGGGGGACTGGTGGTCGGAGGTTCAAATCCTCTCGTCCCGACCATTTTCTTGCCGGTTGTACCGGGTGGTGAGTCCGCAACGGACGGAACCGACCTACAGTCGGCCACGGCGGCGCATGATTGCCGAGCAGCTTGTGGCGCGGGGCATTTCGGACAAGCGGGTGATCGCGGCCATGGAGGAGGTGCCGCGTCATCTGTTTGTTGACGCAGCCCTGTCAGGGCACGCCTATCTTGACAAATCCCTGCCTATAGGGGCCGGACAGACGATCTCGCAGCCATATATGGTGGCCAGAATGACGCAGCTGCTGCAACTTCAGGGACATGAGCGTGTGCTGGAAATCGGGACGGGCTGCGGCTACCAGACAGCGGTGCTTTCACGTCTGTGTCGTCGGGTATACAGCATCGAGCGTATCCCGACACTGCTTGAACGCGCACGTGCCAACCTGCGCGCTGCCCGGCACGCGAATGTCATGCTGAAATGTGCGGATGGAACGCTTGGGTGGGAGGAATATGCCCCATTCGATGCCATTCTCGCTGCGGCTGGTGGTGAGCAGGTGCCGGATGCCTGGCTGCGGCAGCTGCGGGATGGTGGTGTGCTTGTCATGCCCGTAGGGGGTGATGGGCGGCATATGCTTGTAAGGCTGACGCGACGTGGCAGCCATGTCACCGAAGAGCATTTCGATGACTGCTGCTTTGTGCCTCTCGTTGCCGGAGTGCGGCATCAACAGTAAGGCCTGCGAGGCACCGGGGCCCAAGCGTTCGTGGCTTCGCCGTGCCTATGTATGGACGCTTTCCCTGGCAGATCATCCGCAGGCGCAGTGGGCTCTGTTTTTCATCGCTGTTATTGAGGCCAGCGTTTTTCCGATCCCGCCCGATGTCCTGCTTATTGCCCTGGCACTCGGCCGGCCAGCGATGTCGCTGCGCTTTGCCGCCATTTCAACAGCAGGATCCGTCATGGGTGCTGCAATAGGTTTTTGCATTGGCATGTTTCTGTTTGTCGGTGTCGCCGAGCCTCTGCTCCGTTTTTACGGCGCCATGGCGCAATTCAATCACGTGCAGGCACTGTTTTTGGAATATGGCATCGGGGTTGTGCTCGTTGCGGGATTTTCACCTATCCCGTTCAAGGTCATTACGATTGCCGCCGGGGCCTTTCACATGCCGTTTATCGCTTTTCTGTTGGCATGCCTTGCCTCGCGTGCGGCTCGCTTTTATCTGGAGGGGGCATTGCTGCGCTGGGGAGGTATGCGCCTGCGTGGAATTGTCGAGCGGCATTTCGAGCTTATGACAGTGGCAGTTGTATTGCTTGTCATTATGGGCTTTGTTGGTCTCTGGCTATGGAAGTAAAAGGCTGTGGATTGATGTCCGTGCAAAGGCTTTCCATTTTCTCCGGGCTGTTGCTTCTGGCAATGCTGAGTGGCTGCATGAAGATACAGCTACCCGGCTACGGGGTGGGACGGCATGCCGTTCATATTGTCCGGCCGGGAGAAACGCTGTATGGCATCGGCAAGGCACATGGCGTGGACTTCCGGGTGCTTGCACGCCGGAACCATATCCGCGCACCATACACGATTTATGTCGGGCAGCGTATTTACCTGTGGCGATCAGCTCCTGCACCTGCCTACCTGCCGATTCCGCAGACACGCAAAAAACAGGCACATGCAAAACCACGGCCGCACCATGCCGCTGTTGCCAAAAAGAGGAACAGTCATCACAGGAAGGCAACAAGAAAGTCGTCACGAGCAGCCGGGAAGGCATCATTTGTCCGGTTGCAGTGGCCGGTCAAGGGCAAAATCACCAGCCGTTTTGGCCATCGAGGACGGCGTATGCATGATGGAATTGATATCGCAGCTCCGGAGGGAGCTCCGATCCATGCAGCTGCCACCGGTACGGTTGTCTATGCGGATAGCCGTCTGGCTGGCTATGGCAAGCTCATTATCTTGCGCCATCGGCATAACCAGTTTACGGCCTATGCGCATAATCAGCGTAATCTTGTCCGCAAGGGTGACCGGGTGAAGGCCGGTCAGGTCATTGCACATGTTGGCAAGACGGGACGTGCCACAGCCCCACATCTGCACTTTGAGATCAGGCGTGGGTCAATACCGGTTGACCCACTCTCCTATCTTCCCTGATATGCTGCGCACGAGATGCCCATGAAGCCTGTCAGCATGAACCCGATGAGTCTATATATGCGTGAAATTTCACGCTTCAAGCTGTTGTCTGCCGAGGAAGAGGTGGCGTTAGCGGAGCAGATTGCACGCGGGGACCAGGCCGCACGCCAGCGCATGATTCAGTGCAATCTCAGGCTTGTCGTGAAAATTGCCCGTCGCTATGTAAAGCGCGGCCTGCCGCTTTCCGATCTGATCGAGGAAGGCAACATCGGTCTAATGCGGGCCGTCGACAAGTTCGATGTTGCGCATGGTTGCCGATTTTCAACCTATGCCACCTGGTGGATACGGCAGTCGATTGAACGTGCCATCATGAACCAGTCGCGCACCATTCGCCTGCCTGTGCACGTCAGCAAGGAATACAATGCCATGTTGCGCGCCACAAACATGTTGCGTGCCCGTCTCGGCCGGGAGCCGGATACACATGAAATTGCCGAATATATGGGGAAAAGCGAGCAGCGCGTACAGGATCTCCAGGGGGTGAATACACATATGGAGAGTACAGATCAGTTACTGCATGCAGAAGGTGACTTCACCCTGTATGACGTTACTGAGGATGAGCACGCCGAGCCGCCGGATGATCATCTGGACAACAGCGTGCGTCATGATCTCATCCAGACATGGCTTTCCCATCTATCGGACAAGGAGCGCGATGTCGTTTGCTTGCGTTTCGGTCTTGATTCGGATGATGACCCGTGGACGCTGGAGGCCATCGGACGGCATCTTGGCGTAACGCGTGAGCGTATTCGCCAGATTCAGGTCGGGGCGCTTCAGAAGCTGAAACAGTTCATCAGGGAGGCAAGGCTTACACGCGACGAGATGCTCTGAAGGCGCGTCTGAATCCCCTTTCGTAGTCGCCTCCAGCCCAGGTTGGCGTTATGATTGCAACGCCATTCGCCTTCGTAGCTCAGCTGGATAGAGCAACGGTTTCCTAAACCGTAGGCCGCAGGTTCGAGTCCTGCCGAGGGCACCAGTTTCGGCCACGATACAGGGGGATAGCCTGCCATGGAACAATTGAATACCGCGATTCCTGTCCTCATTGAGGATGAGATGCGGCGCTCCTATCTTGATTATGCGATGAGCGTCATTATCGGACGTGCATTGCCCGATGCCAGGGATGGTCTGAAGCCCGTTCACCGTCGCATTCTCTACGCCATGCAGGATCTCGGTTCAACGCATGACAAGCCATATAAGAAATCGGCCCGAGTCGTCGGTGACGTGATTGGCAAATACCATCCGCACGGCGATACGGCTGTTTACGACGCGCTCGTACGCATGGCGCAGGACTGGAGCATGCGCTACCTGCTCGTAGATGGTCAGGGCAACTTCGGCTCCATGGATGGTGATTCCCCCGCAGCCATGCGCTACACCGAGGCCAGAATGAGCCGGCTGGCCGCAGAGCTGTTAAGTGACCTGGATAAGGATACCGTGGACTTCGTTCCGAATTATGACGAATCGCTGCGCGAACCGAAGGTGCTGCCAGCACGCTACCCGAACCTGCTCGTGAATGGCTCTACGGGCATTGCCGTGGGTATGGCAACAAACATCCCGCCACACAATCTCGGTGAGGCCATCAATGCAACCATTGCGCTGATTCGCAACCGGGAGATTCCCGATGCCGAGCTCATGGCCATTATGCCGGGGCCGGATTTCCCAACTGGTGGCTTTATTTACGGGCGTCGGGGAATCGAGAGTGCCTTCCTGCATGGTCGCGGCTCCATCACGATGCGCGCGCGTGCTATCGTCGAGAAGCATCCACGAACCGGCCGCTGTGCACTGATTGTCACCGAGCTTCCATATCAGGTGAATAAGGCGAATCTTATTGAGAGTATTGCTGGCCTTGTTCGCGACAAGAAGCTTGGCGGCATCTCGGATCTGCGCGATGAGTCTGACCGCGATGGCATGCGTATTGTCATTGAGCTGAAGCGGGATGAAATCCCCGAAGTGGTGCTGAACAACCTATACAAACACACACAAATGCAGCTGAACTTCGGCTGCAACCTGCTCGCGCTGATCGATGGCAGGCCGAAGCGCTGCGGTGTGCGTGAGCTGTTGCTGCACTTTGTCGATCACCGGCGCCAGGTGGTCACCAGGCGCTGCCTGTTCGAGCTTGCCAAGGCGCGAGCCCGTGCCCATATCCTCGAGGGGTTGCTCATTGCGCTGGATCGCATCGACGAGGTGATAGCCCTTATTCGGGGCAGCCGCACGGCCCAGGATGCCAAGTCCGGCCTGATGGAGACCTTCGGCCTCAGTGAAAAACAGGCGCAGGCCATCCTGGAGATGCGACTACAGCGCCTAACCGGGCTGGAGCGGGACAAAATTCGTGCCGAATACGACGAGGTTCAGGCCACGATCACCCGACTCAAGGCGATTCTCGCGGATGAAAAGCTGCTCATGCAGGTGATCATCGAGGAGCTGGAGGCCGTACGCGATCAGTACGCCGACGAGCGGCGTACGGAGATCATGGACGAGACCGCGGAACTTTCTGTTGAGGATCTGATTACCGAGGAGGATATGGTCGTCACGATCTCCAACGCCGGCTACATCAAACGCAACCCGGTTTCCCTTTACCGCGCGCAGCGCCGGGGAGGCAAGGGGAAGACAGCAATGACGACCAAGGATGAGGACTTTGTTGCCCAGCTTATGGTCGCCTCGACACATGATTTTCTCTTGTTTTTCAGCAACCGCGGCCGGGTTTTCCGTAAAAAGGTGTACGAGGTGCCGCAGGCCGGCCGCGCAGCGCGCGGTAAGGCGATTGTGAACCTTCTACCTGTAGAGAAGGATGAGCGTATCTCGGCCACGCTGGCCATCCGCGAATTTGACGACGATCATTTCATTGTCATGGCCACGCGCAATGGCCTGGTGAAAAAGACGCGGCTTGGTGAATTCAGGAATATCCGCAGCAGCGGCATCATTGCTATCAATCTCGATGAAGGTGATGACCTGATTGGGGTGCGTGTTTCGAACGGGGAACAGGAAATCATGCTTTCATCCAGCGGCGGGAAGGCGATTAGGTTTGCCGAGTCTGGTGTGCGGCCGATGGGCAGGGCCACACGCGGGGTTACCGGCATGCGCCTGCCAAAGGGTGACCGTGTAATTGCCATGACGCTGGCAGCCGAGCGGGCGACACTCCTGGCGGTCAGTGAAAACGGGTACGGCAAGCGTACACCGCTTGAGGAATATCACTGCCAGCATCGGGGCGGACAGGGTGTATTCACACTAAAAACTGGTGGCCGCAATGGCGCCATGGTGGTGGCCTTGCAGGTTGTGGACGAGGATCAGGTAATGATGATGACCGATACGGGGCGCCTTGTGCGCATCCGTATGGATGGTGTCTCTGTGATTGGCCGTAACACGCAAGGTGTGAAGCTGATCAATTGTGGCCCGGAGGAGCGTGTAATTGGTGCTGTGCGTGTGGCCGAAAAACAGGAAGATGATGATGTGGCTGTCCCATGATCGACCGGAGGCAGTTTCGACGACAGTTTGATGATATGCAGGCTGCATTGGCACGGCGCGGCAACAACATCGTGTCCGAACAAAGTGCTTGGGGCAGGGCGCGTGCACTGGATGTGCAGCAGCGCCGACTTAAACAGGAACTGGAGGCCCTGCAGGCGGAACGGAACCGTGTTTCAAGGCTGATCGGACAAAAAAAGGCAAGTGGCGAGGATGCCACAGAAGAACTGGCTGCCATGAGTGAGGTTTCGCGGCGTGTCAAACATCTCGAGGCCGAGGCAAAGCAGGCAGAAGCAGCATTTTCCGAGGTGTTGCTGGAGATCCCGAACCCGCCACACCCCACAGTGCCCGATGGTGAGGATGAAACAGACAACGTTGTGCTGCATGCCTGGGGAGATCCACGCACAGATACCACGCCACCACACTGGGAGATCGGTACTGGCCTTGGCATTCTCGATTTTGAGGCGGGGGCGCGGTTATCCGGTAGCCGCTTCACCGTATTGCGTGGCATGGGAGCACGGCTGGCGCGCGGACTGATGCAGTTGATGCTGGACATGCATGTGGACAGGCACGGTTATGACGAGGTCTGGCCGCCGGCTATTGTGCAGCGCGCAGTTATGCAGGGTACCGGGCAGCTACCAAAATTCGCTGACGACCTCTACAGGCTTGAGGGGGAAGAGGCCTACCTTATTCCCACGGCCGAGGTACCGTTGACCAACCTTTACCGTGAGATGGTGTTGGAGGCAGACAGACTGCCGATTCGCCACTGCGCCTATACTCCCTGCTTTCGGCGGGAGGCGGGGTCAGCTGGGAAGGATGTGCGTGGCATGATCCGGCAGCATCAGTTCGACAAGGTGGAGCTGGTCCAGTTTGCGCTCCCGGATCAGGCACTGGTTCAGCTACGGGAACTGACAGCACATGCCGAGGCCGTGATGCAGGCACTGGAGCTGCCGTATCGCGTGGTTGAGCTGTGTGCCGGAGATCTTGGCTTTTCAGCTGAAAAAACCTTTGACATCGAGGTATGGCTGCCGGGTCAGCAGGCCTACCGGGAAATATCTTCATGCTCGTCATTCGGTCAGTTCCAGGGTCGCAGGGCAGCCATACGCGTACGGGATACGGATGGCAAGCCCGTACCGGTTGCCACCATCAATGGTTCGGGTATAGCCATCGGACGCTGTATTGTGGCACTGCTGGAAAACGGCTGGCAGGCTGATGGCAGCGTGCAGCTTCCGGATGCACTGCGCCCATACGTAGGGGGCACGGAGCAGATAGCCTAGGAACAGGCCCTAACCTTTTCCTTGTCGCACCGCGCGACGCAGTTCTATTTCTATCATGTGCTGCAGAACTTTTGGTGGCGGCATGCCATTGATCTTTAACCCATTCAACAGAAATGCAGGGGTGCCGTGGATATTCAGCCGAGTGGCTTCCCGTACATCTGCCTGGACAGATTCACGGAAGTTGTGGCTGCCAAGTGCTCTGCGCACCCGTGCCACGTCCAGTCCCGTGCGTGCCGCTATGGCAAGCAATTCATCCTGGTTCAGGGTACGCCCGGAAAATTCATGCTGATGCCTGAAAAGATAGTCGTGTAATTGCCAGAATTTTCCCTGGATGTGTGCTGCCTCACCCAGTTCGGCGAGGGCACATGCGGCCGGATGGAAGTCATGGGGGAGGGCCTGGAGTGCTGGGTTGCAGCCCTTGCCGAGCGGCAGGTTTTTGTAGACGAAGCGGACATGATCAAAGTAGGAAGGAAGAATCGCCTGCAGGATGAAATGTGCCCGTTTGCAGTGTGGGCACTGGAAATCGCTAAACTCGACAATGGTCAGTTCCGGGTTGGTTGCACCCATCCACGGGTCGTGCGATGTATCCACGGAATACCGGGATGCCATATGGCTGAACTGACGGAAGGCCTCCGCGTTAAAATCAGCCAGAGCGCTGTTCTCAGCCTGCCGCAGGCCGTAAGCCCCGGCTGCCGTGATACCGAGAAGGATGAGGCACAATGCCGGGAAAAACACCCTGCCACTGCCGGAGAATGGAGAAAGTGCGGTTACACAGGCCCTTGCCGCAGACGAAACAGGCTCTTTCCAGGCCCGCCAGGCCAGGAAGAGGATGCAGGCGTTCAGTACGTAGGTCAGCAGACACAACAGACAGAGGCTGTGAATGCGAAAGACCATGATACCGGCAAGAACAATATCTGTGCCGAGCGCAAGTGCTGCGGTACAGAAGATAAGCGCAATGCTTCCCTCCGCCAGTGATTTTCTGGGCCACAGGCCTGCTATTGCCAGCAATGTCCAGAACAAGTACAGGATGGCACCAAGCCAGGCGATAGGGATGTTGAACCAGGTGGAATATGGGGACGCACTTACTGTTTCACAGCTGATGGTCCGGCTGATATCGCAAAAGCCGAAGTCCGTCTGTTGCCCCGTGATCACCTGAAGATGTAGCTGGGTCAGGTAGGTCGCGGCAGCCAAGCCGATGATAGCCAGCACGAGAATAGTCAGGAGGCTGTTTCTCTGACGCATATGGAAAATATGCCTGAGTGCCATGGCCGGCGCCAGAGCATAGTCCATTGGTTTTGGATGTTGGCCGGGCTGGTGATACGCTTTATGGTGACGACAACCGGATAATGGGAGGGAAATTTTTGGCTTTCTTTTCACAGCATGCAGATGAGCGGGAAAAGGCTTTCCTGAAAGGGGCATGGAATGCCGTCATTCAGCATGCTGAGGCAGAACTGAAAAGTGACCCTGAAAATATCCAGGCCCTGAACGACCTGGCCGTTGCTTATTATAAAAAGGGTGATTATGACCGCGCCTATGACATAGGCCAGCGTATCTATCGGTTACACCCCTGTCCCGATCTCAGGGCTCAGTTGCGAGAGGTTGGGCCACGCTATATGCGCTATCATGAAGTGCTGGCTGAGATGTATTTTGTCCATGCGCGCTACAGGGAGGCGCTGGATATATGCGAACGCCTGAAGGTACTGGACCCGCTTTTTTCTCGGAAATATGTCATCGCCTCTCAGGTGTATGTGCGCTGGGGAGATCTGGAGGCAGCAGCAAAGGAACTCGCAAGCATGGCCGTGCAATGCCCTAAGCATATAAAGGAGGCATTTAACAGGCTGTTTGATTTGATTCGGCAGGAGCCGCTTGATGAAGGGCCACCACAGGTGCTATACGCACTTTACGTGCAGCACGGAGAGCTGGAGGGAGTGATTGCACGATATGAAACCCTGTGTGCCTCGGATAAGGCAGATGATCTTGCCTTTTACATTCTGGCCTACATGTATCATTTCAGCAAAGACCTGGAGAAGGAAAACGACCTGATTCGTCGGCAAATGGTTGTACATCCTAATGATCCCCGCCTGTTTGTTTTCCTGGCGCGCAACTATTACGCCAGGCAAGCGTTTTCACGCGCCATGTCCTGCATGGAGCGGGCCATTGTCCTGGCTGCCGGGGATGATTCGCGTTATCGCAGGATACGCGACACCATGTTTGCGGGAGAGCAGGCGGCAAGGCAGCACCTGGAAGAGCAAATTGAAGCCAATGTGCAAAGTGGGCGTCTGCATGATGCCATGCAAGGCTATGAACAATTGCTGAGCCAGTACCCTGACCACAAGCTCTACCATGTCGGTCTGGCAAAGGTGCTGGATGTCGCCATCGGCAAGGCCATTGTGCGTCGCGATTTTGATGAGGCAATATCGTTGCTCGATATCATGAGTTATTTCAAGGACGAGGACCCTGATGTGCAAGCACGGTTTTTGCAGCGAGAATCACAGCTGGCGCCTATCCTTCCCGTACAGGAAGAAGGCTGACGCATTTTGTGGAGCCGGGGGCCGTACTGCGGCTCAGCGGTGATACCGCTCGCTGAACTCATGCGGCCGCCGCCAGGTGCACTCTTTTGGCATATCATTCATACGCCAGCTCCAGTTGCCATCCGTGGTGCCGGGCGTATTAAGGCGATGCCTGCTGTCCAGACCCAGAATATCCTGCATGGGAATCATGGCCAGCAGGGATGGCGAGGCAAAGGCCATTTTTATCAGTGGCCATGGCATGGGCTCAGGCTGATTCCCGATATATTCGGCGAGACAGGCACGTGTAGCAGCGTCCAGGCTCAAATACCAGCCAAGGGTGGTGTCGTTGTCGTGCGTACCGGTGTAAACAACGCTGTCCGGTTCGTGATTGGCCGGTAGATATGGGTTGTGTAGGTCTCCATCAAAAGCAAACTGCAATATCTTCATGCCCGGTAGCCCGAATTGCTTTCGCAGCGCATGTACCTCTGGCGTGATCATTCCCAGATCCTCAGCCACGAGGGGAAGGCGTCCTAATCGCTCTTCCATGGCTGCCAGCAATGCAGCACCAGGTGCTGGCCGCCATTCGCCGATACGGCCGTCCCGCTGTTTGCCGGGAATAGCCCAGTAGGCCTCCAGTCCGCGAAAGTGATCGATGCGCAGCAGGTGCATGCGCCCAAGCTGGGCCTGGATGCGATCAATCCACCAGCCGAAGCCATCGGATGAAAGCCTGTCCCACCGATACAGAGGATTCCCCCAGCGCTGGCCTGTTTCAGAGAAATAGTCGGGAGGAACCCCGGCAACCTCTTCACAGAGGCCTTTGTCGTTTACGGTAAAGTACTGTTGGTTGGCCCAGACATCGGCGGAGTCGTGTGCCGCGTAAATAGGCAGATCACCAAACAATTGCACACCGCGTGTGTCTGCATAATGCCGTAGTGCTTGCCACTGCCGTGAGAACAGGAACTGTTCAAACTTGATGCGCCTGATCCGGTCGGCATACGTGCTCTTTGCCTCCGCCAGGGCTGCTGGTTGCCGGCATCGTAGTGGCGTGGGCCATTGCCACCACGGCTGATCGGAACGGGCTTGCTTGATGGCCGCGAACAGGGAGAAGTCATCCAGCCATCCGGCATTTTCCGTACAAAAGCTCTGGAGCTCCGCATGCATGGTATCGTCATGCTGTACCTGTGCCCAGAATGTGCGCGTGGCTTCTTCCCATGCGGTATCAGCTGCCAGTTTGCCGTACATGACAGCTTCACAGATTTCTTCACGGAGCCAGCCATAGCTCACGCAGTCGCGCAGGTCCAGCAAGCGGGGATTGCCGGCAAAAGATGACAGTGACTCGTACGGAGAGCCATGCCCATGCGTAGGACCCAGGGGGAGGAACTGCCAGACCGTAAAGTTGCCGCTGATTAGCCCATCTACAAAATCCCGGGCTTCTTTTCCGAGGACGCCACATGAGAATGGTCCGGGCAGTGAGGTGATATGCAGCAGCACGCCGGCACGCCGGCGGTCAATCCAGGATGACATGATGTCCGCTCGAGTAAAGTATATGGGGGGCCTGATCTTGCAGCAAGCTAAAAGTGGCTACGTGATTTGCCAGCTCAGGCATTGCGGCGCATGGTGCCGCTACCCTCCGCGTCACCACCGCCTTCGGAAATAGATGTCGTAATGGAACTTGGCACCGGGATATCGATTAGGCTGTAAAGCTTGGCAAGGTGTTGCCTGTACAGACGATCAAAATCACGGACGGCCTCGCTCGGATTATAATCGCCGAACCACCAACACCAGTCTGAGCCCTCGCAGATACGGAGTTGTTCTTCTGCAGCAGCAAGCTGATCCGGAGTGAGCTTGGATTTTGCCCTGTCGAAGGCCCGCTTGGCCTCGATCAACAGCTCCCAGCCCCGTGTTTTGGCGGGGTCGCCGATCCATGTGGCGAGATTGCCGTAGACCCATGATCCGGCGACAACCTTGTCCAGCCGTTGCCGTTCTCTTGGTCGTTCCAGATAGGCAGAGAAGGTGGTTAGCTCATAATCCGGGTGCTCGGCAATGGCCTGGTACAGGCTGCCCAGAAAGGGGATGCCATTTTCATGGTAGTGCTCCCAGGCGTTTTCTCCATCCATGATGATGGCGACAACCGGCGCCTTCATACCCTGGGTACGGTGGTGGATGCCTGCCAGCTCATGCATGAGATTAGCCACAGCGTCCGCCGTATTCCAGCGGCTGTATTCGAAGCCGATCAAGTCCGAGAGTTTGTCGTCCCGGAAAAAGCAGGCCAGTCTGCCGTTCCCAACCTGCCAGGGATGATACAGATCAACAGCGCCGTAGTGCTCGCGCAGGTTATAGCCGAGGGAATGATGCAATACGCTTTCACCTGTTGCGCACCAGTCAAACCCAGCCTGATCGAGCAGCTTGAAGGTATCTGCTGATACGGCACCTTCCGCCGGCCAGCATCCGCGAGCCGGATGTCTGAATGCCGAGCTATGGGCACGCTTGCTACGCGCGATATGGTCACGTGCGCGCTCCATACCGCCAGGGTAGGGGGTATCAGGGATCAGCGCATCCGGTACTGTTTCGCGGGCCGCATGGAAATCCAGCATGAGGGGGAGGATCGGGTGGGCATAGGGTGTGGTGGATAACTCGATCTTTCCAGCTTCTGCTAGCTTGCGGTAGCGTGTGGTAACGTTCTCCAGCAGGCTGGCAATCAGTCGAATAAGTTCGAGCCTGTCCTGAAAAGTAAAGCCTCTCCCTTTTTCGATCAGGCGGCGTGCCGTGAAATTCTGCCTCCGCTCTGTCTCTGCCAGCCATCCTAGGTGATACCATGTGACAAGGTCAGTGAAGTAATTAGAGCCGAGATAATCGCTTCCATCATGATGTCGCGCATGTTCAGCCAGGTGCCAGAGGCGGCTGAAGGCGGGGTAGCGGTGCATGTTGCGTTCATGGTTCAGGCGAAAGCAAGTAGCAAGCAGGTGCGCCCGCATGGTGGCATCATAGCTGTCATCTTTGTTTGCCAGCGCGGTCAGAAGCGGATCCGGGAGTTCTCCCTCCTCGTCATTCAGCCAGGCATTGATGCGCCGATTATAATCCTCGATCTGTGCGATGAGAGACGGGGTGAAGTTGACGACTGCACGGGCAGCGGGTACCTGCTCCAGGACGGCGGCCATGTCCGTGTATTCCTTGATGGCGTGCAGGTAAACCCATGGCAGTGCGTACTGCCCGGTAACCGCATCGCGGTAGAATGGCTGGTGCATGTGCCAGCAAAAGACAACGGAAAGTGGTCTGCTCATGCGCGTACGCTGTGGCTTAGACCGCATGCAGGTTCTGGCCGAGCATGCCCGGCGTGACCAGCACGATGCCTTTTTCGCTTACATAGAAGCGTTTGGCATCCTGCTTGGCGTTTTCACCGATTACGGTGCCCGCAGGAATCTCCGTTCCCTTGTCGATTACACAACGTCGGATGCGGCAATTTCTGTGAATCGTGACGTTGGGTAGCACGACGCTGTCCTCAATAGTGCAATACGAGTGGATACGCACATTGGAGAACAGCACGGAGTGGCGCACACACGAGCCTGTAATCAGGCATCCACCTGAAACGAGCGAGTCCACAGCCTCACCACGCCGCTTGTCATCATCAAAGGCAAATTTTGCCGGAGGGAGCTGTTCCTGATAGGTCCAGATCGGCCATTCCTTGTCGTACATGTTCAGGTCGGGCTCCAGGCTGGCCAGGTTGATGTTGGCCTCCCAATAGGCGTCAACCGTGCCTACATCCCGCCAGTAGCCAGGCTTGCCGGTATTTGCGTTCATGAAACGGAATGAAAAGACATTGGAGTCCCTGATGGCGGCTGGGATGATATCCTTGCCAAAGTCACGGCTGGAGTCCTTGTTGGCGGCGTCAGCGATCAGCCGTTCACGCAGATAATCGGCCGTAAATACATAGATGCCCATTGATGCAAGTGCCTGGTTGGGGTCGCCTGGCATAGGCTTTGGTTTGTCCGGCTTTTCGGCAAATTCAACAACGCGGCCGTCGGCATCAATGGCCATGACGCCAAAGGCCCTGGCCTCATCAAGAGGGACGGGGATGCAGCCCACGGTGATATCGGCGCCCTTGGCCACATGGGCCGCAAGCATTTTGCCGTAATCCATCTTGTATATGTGGTCGCCGGCAAGGATGAGAACGTATTCCGGGCTGTATTCGCGCAGGATGTCCAGGTTCTGGTAGATGGCGTCGGCTGTGCCGGCATACCACTCTGCGCTCAGTCGCTGTTGCGCAGACAGTACCTCAACAAACTCATCGAACTGACCGGACAGAAAGCTCCAGCCACGCTGCAAGTGCCGTTGCAGTGAGTGTGACTTGTATTGTGTCACCACAGCGATTTTCCTGATACCGGAATTGATACAGTTGGACAGGGGAAAATCAATGATGCGGAACTTGCCGCCAAATGGCACTGCCGGCTTGGCTCGCCATTCGGTTAGCCCCTTGAGTCGGGAACCCTTGCCTCCGGCCAGAATGAAGGCCAAGGTGTTGCTGGTAAGTGTGCTTATGTGGCGTTCCACAGGTGATGCGCTCTGTGGCATATCGTGATCCCCCTCTTTATGCCTATAGCCTATCAATCCCACCTGAAAAAATCACCACCGGGAAAATGAGTGTCCCGTATTCATTGCTTCAATATTGCCACGGTGTTACGCCATGATAATGTTCGCGCGCTGGTGGCGGTTGACATGCTCTTGAATCAGAAAAGTAGCCTCAAGGGAAGGGTGGCTGAGTGGTTGAAAGCACCGGTCTTGAAAACCGGCAAAGGGAAACCTTTCGTGGGTTCGAATCCCACCCCTTCCGCCAGGCACTGGGCAGGATGAGGGCTGTGTGCTGGGGTCTGAGGAGGAAAGGTGCGAGGAAGGGCCCGGATGGATCTTTAGACAGGGTGCAGGGCACGAAAAGGCGTGCCCGCAGGTGCAAATACGGTTGATTTTGCTACCATGCGCCCCGATATTTGGAGAGATGGCTGAGTGGTCGAAAGCGGCACCCTGCTAAGGTGTTATACGGGTTACCGTATCGAGGGTTCGAATCCCTCTCTCTCCGCCAGTTTAAGAAATAAGCCAATACACATCATTGAGCCGGTGTGTTTTGGTGTGGAGATGGTGAGAGAGGGTGAGAATCCTCGACGGGTTCGACAACATGGCGGCAGCCATGTTGAACGCCGGCGGCTTTAGCCGCTGGCGGCCCCTTCAGGGGTGAGGGCCGCAAGGCCCGAATCATCCCTCTCTCTCCGCCAGTTTGATATAGTGAGTGCGCGGGTATGACAGGCACGGGAGACAAGGCGGTACAAATCCGGCGTGGTGAACAAAGATCAGAAACACAGGTTGTGCGGCAGGCGTGCGATCTCCATGACGCTGATGGCGGTATGTCTTTCGCTTGTTATTGCCTGTGAAGCGGATAATTCCGGGAATATCCACTGGCAGTTGCCGTTGACACCGCCACCGGATCCTCATGGTGCACAACAGGAGCATGCCCTGCCGCCATGGGCCGCTATGCGAGAAGGAAGAGCACGGTTGGTGCTGCTGCAGATGGGCCCTGCGCGTACATTCAGCATGGAGGTGGAGTCAGGGAAGACGGTTGAGCAGCAGGGTGTTCGTGTCAGGCTGCTCGGCCTTACCGAGCATCTCAGGCTGAAATCCGGGACTTACATCGAGGATAAAAATGTGCATAATCCGGCCGCCTATGTGGAGGTCAGCGAGAAGGGCAAGCTGATCTACAGGGGATGGCTGTATCAGGAGTTTCCGGAGCTGTTTGGTCCGGATAGCCCGGATTGGAAGCTGTGGCTGAAACATGTGCAGATACAGGCCACTCCTGAAAAGAATGGAACCTCAGAACCAGGCGCCCGTAGCTCAGCTGGATAGAGCATCAGACTACGAATCTGAGGGTCGGGCGTTCGAATCGCTCCGGGCGCGCCAGTAAAATCAAGGGGTTACGCGAGAGCGTTGCCCCTTTTTTATCGATTGACCCGCACTCTCCAATAAATGGCTGCCGGTTATCATGATCTTGCTGGCACGAGAGATGAATCGCTTGACAATCAGGGTGAACATGGCATGTATTCCCCATGTTTGATTTCGATCGACAGTTTACGCTTGATGAGCTCTGCTCCCTGTACGAACTGAACAAACGACAAATTCGTGCCTACATCCAGCAGGGGCTTGTTGACCAGCCCTATGGCAGTGGGCGCAACACGTACTATACCCAGAAACATGTCGAACAGCTGTTGGCGATCCACAAGCGGAACCAGGCGGGCCTGCCGGTGGATCGGCCAAGTGATGTCAGGTCAGGTATGGGAGCAACAACGGCGCTTGGTATCAGTCGGGTTGGTAATATTGAAACCTGGACCCACCTCGTGGTCGATCATGGGATTGAGCTGCATATTGAGGCCTCCGCCGGCCTTACACCTGAGGAATCCAGAGACCTTCTACGCGAGGTGTGCGGGCTGTACCATGCGCTCCGGCGGAGAAAGCGGGCGGTCTAGCTGGTGGAGCCGGCCGGGTCACTCATGGCATTGAGGCGACGAATGATCTGGGGCAGCACGTTGATCCGCCGATGATCCAGACACATGCGCAGCCGTGGCAAGTGGCTGAACTCGGCATCATCATTTCTGGGCCACTGATATACCTGCTCAATGGCGCCACGCTGAAGTACATCACTGAATTCCGCATTTAATCGTTTCAGCGCATCTTCCGACAGCGGTCTCTGAAGCCGCAAAACAACCTGCTCGCCCGCATAGCGAAAGCTGTGGTAATTGATGTAGAAGCTTTTGATATGGCTGACGGCTGCTTCGATTTGATCAGTATGAAAGAGCAGGTGTCGGTCGTCCGGGCTAATCACGCGATCAGCAATCAGACGGCGTAACCAGGAGCGTATGAAAGGTCCCCAGTAATCATCACCGGGAGCCTCCAGCAGGATGACCGGAATAGGGGGGTTACGGCCGGTCTGCAGAAGCGTCAACGTTTCAAATGTTTCATCCAGGGTGCCAAAGCCTCCTGGTGAAAGAATAATGCCGTCACTTTCCTTGAGGAAAAACAGCTTGCGTGTGAAAAAGTACTTGCAGTAGAAGTGCCGTGGTGAACCGTCGACAAACCTGTTCGGGTGTTGCTCCAGGGGAAGGTTAATGTTGATACCAAAAGAGCGTTCGCTTCCGGCCCCTTCATTGGCTGCCTGCATGATGCCGCCCCCGCCGCCCGTAATGACCATGAACCCATCCTCGGCAAGATGCTGGGCGCAGGCGACAACCTGCCGGTAACGGGGGTGACCCTCAGGGGTGCGGGCGGAGCCGAAAACAGCAACCTTGCGTATGCCTTGGTAGGGACGGAATACTTCAAGCCCCTTGCCAATCTCGTGAATCGTACGTGCTACGAGCTTTAAGTCCGCTACAGCGTTGTCTGCTGCGAGAAGGCGCAGCGTTTCCTCGACAATAGCTTTCTTGTACGGGTTGTTTTCAGCCAGAATATCCAGCAGATGCTGGACATGCCGGCGAGTGCTTTCCGGTGTGCTGAGATCACCATCAGGCGTTTGGTGGTGCAATGATTACCTCGATGCGTCTGTTCATCTCCCGCCCTTTTTCAAACTTGTTGCTGGCGATTGGGCGTACTTCACCATGGCCCACCGCTGTCAGCCGCGCAGCATGGATACCAGCTGAAATAAGAAAGTCACGGACTGCTTCAGCTCTCCGCAGGGACAGTATCTTGTTTTTCTGCAGGTCTCCCCTGTCATCTGTATGCCCCTCAATACTGACTTTACGATCCGCATAAAGATCGAGTGCGGATTTCAGCCTTCCAAGCAGGTCGAAATATTTACTCGTTACCGTTTTTCCTCCGGGTGGGAACTTCAGTGCTTTCAGACGGATCATCAGTGAGCCATCGACATTAGCCATGATATCTACTTCATCCTTGTGGAAGAGCTTGCGTAAACGTTGCTGCCGCTTGCTTTCAAATGTTTCCCGTTCCAGCTTGGCCCGGAACGACTCCTTGAGATCGTGGACAAGTCTTGCCTGGTCTTCCATGAGTTTCTGGCGCTGCTTGGCGAACTCTGCCTCCAGCATTTGTTTCTGATGGGCGAGCTGTGCTTCCTGTTTCTTTTTGAGCCTGGCGATATCCGCTGCATGCGCCTTCTTTTCTGCCTCAAGTGCCGCCCTGTTTCGAGCAAGCGCCTTGACCAAGGTATCTATGTCAACATCAGCAAGTAGGTCGCTTGCATTCACGGAGATGCCCAGCGCTTGTGCCAGCCGCAGGCGATCGCTTCTGGCCGAAAGCAGCAGCTGTTCATGGCTACCGGATTTACGCCGCCATTCCTTGACGCGCATGGCAATCCTACGGGCCTTTTCTGCCAGTTGCAGTGCCCGCCGTGGGTCGTCGGGGGCCTTGTTCGTCTGCCTGTCAACAAAGGCTCGTAGTTTGTGCATCGCTTCCTTTGCAGCCTGGTACGTCCGGGGGGCATAGGATTTTGCGCCTGCGGCAGCAGCGCGAGAGAGGGTTCTCCTTGTTTGTTCCAGCAGGGCCGCATAGTCACGAACAGGCGGTATCAGCTGTGCTGATGTAATTTGCACATAGGCCTTCCGGGCCTTGTCGAGGTAGATATTGCTCTGATTGAGATCTCCTGACTCCATGTAATGAATGCCAGCTGTAAACAGCTTTTCTGCCTCCATCAAGGCAGGAGAGGGGGAGTCCCCCACGGCTTTTTTCGCAGCCAGCCGGGCCTGGATGAGTGCGGCGTGTTTGCTGCGGAAGTCTTTTGCAAGCCTTTTTGCCTCATCCAGCGCTGTGCGCGCAGCAGTCAGCCGGGCCTGAATTTCCTCCGGCTTGTGCTGGACCTCCGGCAGCATGGCTGCGCCAAGATAGGCTTGGGCCCGGGCCGCGGTTTCCGGTGCGTACGCATGATCTTCGCTTTGCAAGAAGGCGTTGATGTCCCGTTCCACTGCGGTAACGGAGTCATCAGCCAGCACGGGGGTGGCCAGGCTGCAAAGGGTAATCAGGCAAATCAGAATGCTCCTACGCAAGGGAGAGCATCCTTTCAAGTGCAAGTTTGGCATGATGTTTATCCTCATCCGGCACCTTGATTCGGTTCACCCTGGTATGATCCTCGATAGCCTTGAGCGAGGCATACAAGTGCTGCGGATCCGTACGGAACATCGTGGAACACATGCAGACTGTCGGCGAAAGAAAATAGATAGGCTTATTCGGGAAACGCAGGCGCAGGCGGTTGACGAGGTTGAGCTCCGTGCCGATGGCAAAAGCCTGTCCGGCAGGGGCAGCCTCAACATGACGGATGATTGCCTCGGTCGAGCCCACAAAGTCGGCTTTTTCGCAAACCGCCCGCGAGCACTCGGGATGAGCGAGAACCTGGATGTCAGGGTGCGTGGCACGCATACGTTTAATATGCTCCGCCTGGAACAATTGGTGCACGGAGCAGAAACCTTTCCACAGGATGAGTCGGGCAGCGTGGATGGCTTCCGGCTTGTGGCCACCGTAAGGCTGAAACGGATCCCAGACAATCATGTCGGACTCGGGAATCCCCATGGCATGGGCCGTGTTTTCACCGAGATGCTGGTCCGGGAAAAAGAGGATACGGTGGCGTTGTTCCCAGGCCCATTCCAAAATATGTGCACAGTTGGACGAGGTGCAAACAATGCCGCCATGCTGACCACAGAAGGCCTTCAAGGCTGCTGTGGAGTTGATGTAGGTGACAGGTGTGACCTCTGTCTCCACGTCAATAAACTCGGCCAGTTCCCGCCAGGCCTGTGAAACCTGCGGGAGGTCGGCCATGTCGGCCATGGAGCACCCGGCCGCAGGATCAGGCAGAATCACGACCTGCTCATCAGCAGTCAGAATATCCGCAGTTTCGGCCATGAAGTGCACACCGCAGAAAATGATGTAAGGAGCGCGGGTCTCGGCCGCCTGCTGGGCGAGTTTCAGCGAATCACCTGTAATGTCCGCGAAACCAATCACTTCTTCCCGCTGGTAATGATGGCCAAGAATCAGTACCTGGTCGCCCAACCGCTCGCGTAGCACTCCGATACGCTGCACGATGTCCTGTTCGGGGGTCTCGTAAAGCGACTGAAGCAGTGCCTGTGTATTCATGCGCGCAGTGTAGCGCCTGTGCCGCCCTCAACAACCATCATTTCTCGCCTGGGATTCGTGAAGCCGTTACACTGCACGGTACTTCACACAGCTGAGAGGTGCTATCAACATGCCTGCATACCGATCCCAAACCACAACACACGGCCGGAATATGGCAGGTGCCCGTGCCCTGTGGCGTGCCACCGGCATGCAGGATGAGGATTTTGACAAGCCTATTATTGCCATCGCCAATTCCTTTACACAGTTCGTACCAGGGCATGTGCACCTGAAGGATATGGGCCAGCTTGTCGCACGTGAAATCGAGGCTGCTGGCGGTGTGGCCAAGGAATTCGACACCATTGCAATTGATGACGGCATTGCCATGGGCCATGGCGGCATGCTCTACAGCCTGCCCAGCCGTGATCTGATTGCCGATTCCGTGGAGTACATGGTGAATGCGCACTGCGCGGATGCGCTCGTTTGTATCTCGAATTGCGACAAGATTACGCCAGGCATGCTGATGGCAGCCATGCGGCTGAATATCCCGGCTATCTTCGTGTCTGGTGGGCCGATGGAGGCCGGCAGGGTGACGCTGAAAAACCGCGATCTGCATCTGGATCTCGTGGATGCGATGGTGATGGCGGCGGATTCCGCTGAAACGGATGCGGACGTTATGGCGGTGGAGCGTTCCGCATGCCCAACCTGTGGCTCTTGCTCAGGCATGTTTACGGCCAATTCCATGAACTGCCTGAGTGAGGCACTCGGCATGAGCCTGCCGGGTAATGGCACGCTGGTAGCCACGCATGCACGCCGCAAGGCGCTATTTTTGCAGGCCGGACGCCTGTCGGTGGAGCTGGCAAGACGATACTACGAGCAGGATGATGCCTCCGTATTGCCACGATCGATTGCCACGTTTGAGGCCTTTGAGAATGCCATTGCACTGGATATCGCCATGGGCGGTTCCACGAACACCGTACTGCATCTGCTTGCGATTGCCCAGGAGGCCGATGTGGATTTCACCATGGCCGATATCGATCGGATGAGCCGCAAGATACCGAATATCTGCAAGGTGTCGCCGTCCTCTGATTATCACCTTGAGGATGTGCATCGTGCCGGCGGCATTATGGGCATTCTGGCCGAGCTCCACCGCGGTGGTCTGCTGTATGCCAATGCCGGTTGCGTACATGCGCCAAGCCTGGGTGAGGCGCTGAAGACATGGGATATCATGAATCCCGCCAACGAGGCGGCACGTGAACTGTTTCTTGCCGCACCGGCTGGTGTTCCTTCGCTGCAGGCCTTTTCACAGCGTGAACAGTGGAAGTCGCTGGATACGGATCGTGAGACTGGTTGTGTTCGCGATGTTGCACACGCCTATTCGAAGGAGGGCGGGCTTGCCGTGCTCTACGGCAACATCGCGGAACGCGGATGCATCGTTAAAACCGCCGGTGTGGATGCATCCATCTGGACGTTCAAGGGCCGTGCGCGCGTGTTTGAGTCGCAGGAGGATGCCGTCAGTGCCATCCTGAACGATAGAATCGTGGCCGGCGACGTGGTGGTGATCCGCTACGAGGGACCCAAGGGTGGGCCGGGCATGCAGGAAATGCTGTATCCGACCTCGTATCTGAAGTCGAAAGGGCTGGGCAAGGCATGTGCCCTGATTACGGATGGCCGCTTTTCGGGCGGCACATCGGGGCTATCCATCGGCCACGTTTCGCCCGAGGCAGCCGAAGGTGGTGCCATCGGCCTGATCGAGGATGGGGATATGATTGAGATCGATATTCCCAATCGAACCATTAACTTGTCAGTTACAGCTCAAGTACTGGATAAGCGAAGAAAGGAGATGCAGGCAAAGGGTGTGGATGCCTGGAGGCCGGCCTCACGCGACCGCATGGTTTCCAAGGCATTGCAGGCCTATGCTGCAATGGCTACCAGTGCGGACAAGGGCGCAGTCCGTGACCTTGAACAGCTAAGGTAAAGGCATATTGATGAGCGAGCGTGGTCACTGTCAGAGGTATTCGGTGGCCTGCGTGCGGCCCATATCAATTATCCATCAAGCCGATTAATATTGTCACGTGGATATGGCTTCAATTATACGCGGCATCAGCGTCTGGGCGCTGCCTGTGCTCGTTGCCGTCATTCTGCATGAGGTGGCACATGGCTGGGTGGCTGACAAACTGGGCGATGACACAGCCCGCTGGATGGGACGATTAACACTTAATCCGATCAATCATATTGATCCGATCGGTACCATTGCGATTCCGCTGTTGTTGCTGGTTGTCGGCTCCCCATTTCTGTTCGGCTATGCGAAGCCGGTACCGATCAACTTCCGTAAACTGCGGCACCCCAAGCGGGATATGGTCTGGGTGGCGCTCGCAGGTCCCGTGACCAACGTGCTGCTGGCCCTTGTATCAGCCGCCATCCTGTTTGTGGTGGCCAAGCTGCCGCCGGAGCTGGGGTGGATAAGCGGTCCCATTGGCCTCATGTCGCAGGCATCGATTATCATCAACCTGGTGTTGTGTATTTTCAACCTGCTGCCACTGCCACCACTGGACGGGGGGAGGGTAGCCGTGGGGCTATTGCCGGGGCCGGCCTCGTATCAGCTTTCCCGCCTGGAACCTTACGGATTTCTGATCATTGTTGCTCTGCTTGCCCTCGGTTGGTTGCAGGCATTGATCGGTCCGCCTGTGATGGGCAGTGCACGAGCGTTGATAGGCTGGGCACTCGGAAGTTAGGGCCTGTTCACGCTACGTCCGACGAATGTCGCCATTGCCGGCCGCAGTGTGAACAGGCCCTAGCCCGGACTTTTCATGGGAACAGGTATCCAGGGGTAGACACCTCCATGAGATGTGACTTGTTTCAGCAGTACTTCCAGGCCCATGTTCCGGGGGGGAAGCGCGTATTGTACGCCCTGGTCGGGTTGGTGCTGATGACCTGTTTTGTCTGGCCGGCGTATGCCGGCCTGTTTACTGTTACTGAGCGTGATGAAATAGCCATTGGCCGCCAGGCAGCAGCCCAGGTCGAACAGAAGGCACCGATGCTGAAGGATGTGCGCATCCAGGCTTACATTTCACGACTGGGTCTTGCACTTGCACGCGTCAGCGCCAGGCCGCATCTACCATGGCGTTTCCGGGTCATTGATGATCCACATATCAATGCATTTGCCCTGCCGGGTGGCTTTGTCTATGTGCACTCCAAGGTCTTGGAGCTTGCCCGTACCGAGGCGGAACTGGCCAGTGTTATTGCCCATGAGATCGGTCACGTGGATGGCTTTCACCACAAGGCCAAGATCGAGCGGGCCATGCGTTATCAGCTTGGGCTGGGCGTGCTCAGCGCCATTGTCGGGCAGGGGCGGGGGGCAGACTACGCCCTGATCGCAGGCCGGTTGCTTGCCCAGGGGCAGCTGACCAGGTATTCGCGAGCCGCCGAGGCAGATGCTGATCGGCGCGGTGTGCTGCTTTTGTATCGGGCAGGCTACAATCCTCTGGCTATGAGCGTATTTCTTGAAAATCTCGTCAGGCTTGAAAAACGCCAGTCCGGGCTGCTGTCTTCCTTCTTTGCTGATCACCCGGATGCAGCTAGTCGGGTAGCCATAACGCGCAGGCAAGCGATGTCACTGCCTGCCAGGAGATGGCATGCTGACAGCATCGATTTCAGGCGATTGATTCTGAATTTCCCTGTTACCGGAGGTGCTGAGGAGGGTGCGCTGATTCACCCAGGCGCAGGATCACGGCGATCAGGTGGCTGGGCACCCCGTCTGCCGACACAAGAGGGCGTACTGATCAGGCCCTGAGCGGGCATCGCGCAGCTTGATATAGGCGTGTGTTTTCTGTAGAAAGCGCCGCCAATTCGCACGCCGCCCATCGGTTGTGCCTGCAAGGGTAGGGGCGGCGGAGGAAAAACGATCGGAGGTACTCCTGATATGTCCCAGTTTACCATGAAACAGCTGCTGGAGGCCGGTGTTCACTTTGGGCACCAGACACGACGCTGGCACCCAAAAATGGCGCCCTATCTTTTCGGCCAGCGTAACGGCATCCATATCATTGATTTGCAAAAAACCCTGAAGATGGCCAATGAATCCTATGAGTTTATGCGCGAGCTGGCGGCCGCTGGCGGGAGGGTGTTGTTCGTTGGTACCAAGCGGCAGGCACGCGATGCCATTCGGGAGGAGGCAAGTCGTGCCGGCCAGTTTTATATCAATCATCGCTGGCTTGGCGGGACCTTGACCAACTTTTCTACGATTCAGCAGTCCGTTCGTAAGATGAAGGACCTACAGCGCCAGAAAGAGGAAGGTGTGTTCGACCTGCTTACCAAGAAGGAGGCGATGCAGCTTGAACACAAGCTGGCAAAACTTGAGCGCTCACTGAGCGGCATCAAAGATATGCTCAGCCTGCCGGACTGCCTGTTTGTGATTGATATCCGCAAGGAGGAACTGGCGGTTGCAGAGGCCCGCAAGCTTGGTATCCCGGTCGTCGCTGTGGTTGACTCAAACTGTGATCCTTCCGATGTCGATTATGTTATTCCAGGCAATGACGATGCCATTCGCGCCGTGCGCCTGTTTTGCAGCAAGATGGCCGATGCCATGATTGAAGGGCTTGAAACCTGGCGCCTTGAAAATGCCGAAGAGGACGAAGGGGAGACCGTGGTAGCGGCTGAGGTATCAGCAGTAGCTGAGCCCGAAGCGGAGGAAGCTACGGGGCCTGGAGAAACGGAGCAGTCGGAGGCTGCCTGACTCAAAACCAATACAAAATAAAAGGAACAAGGAAGAGGTTGGATGTCTCAGATCAAGGCAAGTGATGTAAAGAAACTGCGTGAGATTTCTGGTGCGGGAATGATGGACTGCAAAAAGGCACTGACAGAAACTGGTGGTGACATCGATGCGGCTGTCGACTTTTTGCGTAAGAAGGGGCTTTCCGCTGCGGCCAAGAAGGCTGGCCGTGTTGCAGCTGAAGGCGTTGTGGCTGCCTCTGCTGATGGGGAGACAGGGCTCCTTATTGAGGTGAATACAGAAACGGATTTCGCAAGCAAGAATGAAAGGTTCCAAGATTTTGTTCAGCATGTGATTAAAGTCGCATCACGTGAAAATCCCAGCGATCTCGAGGCTTTGAAGGCACTGCCTTATGATGGCGAGCACAGTATCGCCGAGGCGCTGTCCCAGCTCATCGCCACGGTGGGCGAAAACATGAATATCCGCCGTTTTGTGCGTGTCCATGTGCCAGGCGGCATTGTCGCCAGCTATGTGCATGGAGGTGGCAAGATTGGTGTGCTTGTAGGTATTGAAGCTGAGGATTCAGCCACCATGCGCGAGCTTGCCAGACATATTGCGATGCATGTTGCTGCAGCCAACCCCCAGTACATCGTGCGGGAGGATGTGCCGGCTGAGAAGATAGAGCGGGAGCGGGCTGTGCTCAGCGAGCGGGCGGCAGCCAGTGGGAAGCCGGAGCATATCATTGAAAAAATCGTCCAGGGTCAGCTGAACAAGTTTTATCAGGAAGTTTGCCTGACTGAGCAGGCCTTCGTCATGGATACGGATTACACGGTTGGCAAGGTACTGGAGAGGGCTCAGGCCGGTGCGCGTATTGTCGCCATGCACCGGTTCCAGCTCGGAGAGGGAATCGAAAAGGTGGAAGAGGATTTCGCCGCCGAGGTTGCCGCTCAGATCCATGGCTGAGCCTGCTGCATCTCCGGCCAAGGCCCGCCGCATTTCCTTCAGGCGGGTGCTGCTGAAGCTTTCCGGGGAAGTGTTGATGGGTGAGGATGACTATGGCATCCATGCCGGGACGGTTGAGCAACTGGCGACCGAGCTCGTTGAGGTCAGCAAAAGCGGTATCGAGCTGGCTGTTGTGATTGGTGGCGGAAATATTTTTCGCGGCATGAGCGGGACGGCGGCAGGCATGGATCGGGCCAGTGCTGATTACATGGGTATGCTGGCTACGATGATGAATGCGATTGCGCTGCAGGATGCGATCGAACGCCAGGGTCAGCCCGTGCGCGTGATATCAGCGTTACATGTGCGTGAAGTAGCCGAGCCTTATATCCGTCGCCGCGCGGTTCGGCATCTCGAAAAGGGCCGCATTGTAATTTTTGCGGCTGGCACCGGTAATCCATACTTTACGACGGATACGGCAGCCAGCCTCCGTGCCATGGAGATTCATGCAGAGGCAGTATTGAAAGGCACGAAGGTGGATGGTGTGTATACAGCTGATCCTGTGCTTGATGAAAGTGCTGTCCGTTATGAAAGGCTTTCATTCACAGAGGCGCTGACGCGTAAACTTGCTGTCATGGATGCCACTGCACTGGCATTGTGTCGTGACAACAACATGAAAATCATTGTGTTCAGCATCATGGGGCGTGGCAATCTGCAGCGTGTGGTTGCTGGCGAGCCCGTGGGCACAATCGTGGAGGAGGGTGATGGTGATCGCTAAGGCCGAGGAACGTATGAAAAAAAGTATCCGGGCTCTGCATGAGGATCTTGCCACCATTCGCACAGGGCGGGCACATGTGTCACTGCTGGATCACGTACTTGTGCCCTACTATGGGGCTGAGGTGCCAGTGAACCAGGTGGCAAACCTGAGTGTGCCGGAGCCACGCATGATCGTGGTGGCGCCCTGGGAGAAGCAGATGCTGCCAGAAATTGAGAAGGCGATATTGAGTTCAGATATTGGTGTGACTCCATCAAGCGATGGCGAGGTAATCCGCATCATCCTGCCAGAGCTGACACAGGAGCGGCGGCACGAGCTTGTCAAGAAGGTCAAACATATTGCCGAGGGCAGCAAGGTTGCCGTACGCAACATTCGGCGCCATGCCAATGATGAGATCAAGGCGCAGGAGAAGGCAAAGGAGATCTCCGAGGATGAAAGCAGGCAACTCCAGGAGAAAATCCAGCGGCTGACTGACCGGTATATTGCTGAAATCGATAAGGTGGTTGAGCACAAAGAACAAGAAATTCTGACCATCTGATGGCGGACGCGGGCAAGGGACCCCGGCATGTCGCTGTTGTCATGGATGGCAACGGGCGCTGGGCCGAGCAGCATCATATGCCACGCCTGGAAGGCCATCGTCGTGGCGCAAAAGTTGCACGAAATATTGTTGAGTGGGCGGCGGATTCGGGTGTAAAACAGATTTCGCTGTTTGCCTTTTCCACGGAGAACTGGGCTCGCCCCAGGGCGGAGGTGGAAGGGCTGATGTCCCTGCTTGCCACGCGACTTGTGCAGGAATTGCCCGACATGCAGGCCAAGGGCGTACGCTTTCGCACCATGGGGCGTATTTCTGCCTTGCCGGATCGGGCAAGAAAGACCGTGGAACGCGCATGCGCCGAAACCTGTAGCAATACACGAATCGATCTCGTCCTGTGTCTGAACTATGGTGGGCAGCAGGAGATCGTGGAGGGGGCAAAGGCCCTTTCCCGCTGGGCTGCGAGCCAGGATCATCCGGATGAGGCGCTTGCCGGAGTGGACGCTCAGGCATTTCGGCGTTTTCTCTGGTGTGCGGAAACATTTCCCGTTGATCTGCTGATACGTACAGGTGGTGAGCGGCGCATTTCCAATTTCCTGCTTTGGGATGCTGCCTACGCAGAGCTGTATTTTTGTAACAAGTTCTGGCCTGATTTTACACGTGAAGACTTTCTGGACGCCCTTGCCGATTTTGCCCGCCGTGAGCGGCGCTTTGGCCGTACAAGCCGGCAGCTGCGACAATGAGCGCTCTTTCACGTCGCATTCTCACTGCAGCCATCCTGCTGCCGTTGGCTGTTGGTTGGATCCTTTATATGCCTTCTCCGTGGTTTGACTGGACTCTTGGTCTTGTGGTCATGCTGGCAATCATTGAGCTGTTGGCTTTGTTTTCTTTTCCATTTGCATGGTGGCTTGCCACCATTGCACTCGCTGCACTGCTGCTTTTGCTGATGGGTGCTGCCCCTCTGTCCGCAATATTTCTGCTTATCCTGGGCTGGCTGTTTGTTGCCCTTGTCCGGGGCGCAAGCGTGCAAGTGGTGGGGGAGCTGGTGCTGGCTCAATGGGTGGCATTCTGGCTGCTGGCATTTTACTGGGCTGGAGCTGAGTTGCATGGTCGTCCGGGTGGGAGCTACTTTATCCTTGGGGCTTGTTTGGGAATATGGGCGTCAGATATTGCGGCCTATTTTACCGGCAGAAGGTTCGGCCGGGTCAAACTTTGTCCTGCTATCAGCCCCGGCAAGACCTGGCAGGGCGTTTGGGGTGCTTTGGCGGTCGGTGTACCGGTGGCGACTGCCTTCTGGGCGATTTTTCTGCACATGTCGATTTGGCAGGCTGCGCCACTGGCTATCTTGCTTGTGATAAGCGGGATCGTTGGTGACCTGGCGGAGTCTGTTGTGAAGCGCTGCGTTGGGCGCAAAGACAGTGGCAATCTGTTACCTGGACATGGTGGAATACTGGATCGCATCGATGCTATTGTGGTGGCGCTTCCAGCCACCGCTATCATCTGGATGGTGCCATGAAGCAGTTGACGATATTGGGCGCCACAGGCTCGATTGGTGCCAGTACGGCCGATGTGATTTTGCAGCACCCTGAGTACTTTTCAGCCTACGCCCTGGTTGGGGGACGAAACGCAGAGCGTATGCTTGAGCTGGCCCAAAAGCTGTGTCCCGTGTATGTGGTGATGACAGATGTGGAAGCAGCACGGGCGCTGGATGGCAGATTGCCAGCGGGGGTAAGTCTGAAGGTGGGGATGGATGCTGCCATTGCCATGGCCGAGGCCACGCGGGTTGATATTGTGGTTGCCGCCATGGTGGGTTCAGTGGGCCTGCCAGCAGCACTTGCCGCAGTGAAAGCCGGCAAGCAGGTGTGTCTGGCCAACAAGGAGTGTCTGGTCACAGCTGGTCGCATTTTCATGCAGGCTGTGCGGAAGTCCGGGGCGCGTGTGCTGCCGGTGGATTCCGAACATGCTGCAGTACATCAATGTCTGGCCGGGCAAGACAGAGAGTCGATTGTACACATTACGCTCACAGCCTCGGGTGGTCCGTTCCGGGATCGTGATATAGCCTCGCTGGGGAATATTACGCCAGAAGAGGCTGTTGCTCACCCGAACTGGGAAATGGGCGCAAAAATCAGCGTGGATTCAGCCACGATGGCGAACAAGGCACTTGAGCTTATCGAGGCGCGCTGGCTGTTCGACATGCCCCCGGAGGCGTTGTCTGCCATTATCCATCCCCAAAGCATCGTGCACGCCCTGGTTGAGTATCGCGATGGCGCTGTACTGGCGCAGATGGCGGAACCGGATATGCGAGCACCTATCGTCTACGCCTTGCAGACAGCCCCTCGCCTGTCATCGGGTATCCCTCGGCTGGACCTCGCCTCTCGCCAGCAGCTCGAGTTTTTTGCTGTTGATGAAGAACGTTTCCCGTTCATGCGGATGGTGCGGGATGTCATGCGCGGCAGGGACTCGTTGTCCATTGCCTTTAACGCTGCCAACGAGGAAGCTAACCTTGCCTTTCGCGAGCGCCGCCTGTCCTTTGTCGGCATCACCGGTATTGTAGAGTCAGTGCTGGAGAAAAGCGCGAATGTTTCCGTACAAAGCCTGGATCAGGTATGGTCGCTTGATCGCGACGCCAGGGCCTTGGCCCGGGAGAGTATCAGAAAGGCCGGAGGATAAATGATCGAGACCCTGCAGGCCCTTGTCGCATTTGTTGTGGCCATTTCATTGTTGATTGCCGTGCACGAGTACGGACATTTTATCGTTGCCAGAAAGCTGGGTGTAAAGGTTGAGAAGTTTTCCATTGGCTTTGGCCCTGGGCTGTATTCATGGTATAGCAGAGATGGTGAGGTTGAGTATGTCATCGCTGCTATTCCATTAGGCGGCTATGTAAAAATGCTGGGTGAAATGCCGGGGGAGGATGAGATTCCCGAGGAGGACAAGCCGCGCGCTTTTGATACCCAGCCTGTTTGGAAACGTGCATGTATTGCGACAGCCGGGCCTGCCTTCAATTTCCTGTTTGCCATCGTTGCATACACCTTGGTTGGTTGGATGGGTCAGAGTGTTATGCCCCCGATTGTGGGACACGTCGCGCCCGCCTCTGTTGCCGAAAAGGCTGGCATCTTGAAGGGAGACAGGTTTCTGGCAGTCAACGGGCAAAACATCCACTCCTGGCGGCAGCTTGAAGACCGTCTGAAGGATGTGGTTGGAAGAAAGGCCAGGCTCGCGGTACGCCGTGGTGGCAATAAAGTCACTGTACAGGCCGTGCTTCCCGAGGTGCGGCAGGATCCGATTCTTGCGGATGTGGCTTCCGAGGCGCTGGGTATCAGTCCTGGCATGAGGGTCATTGTGGCTGCTGTACAGGAAGGCTCTCCGGCAGCCCTTGCCGGACTCAGGGCCGGTGACAACGTCTTGCAGGTGCAGGGAAAGGTCATTGCGAGTATTCGTGCATTCATCCAGGCAGTACGTGCGCACGCAGACCGGCCCATCCGGGTAAGCATTGAGCGCGGAGGGGTGTTGATTGATCTTCAGATTACACCGGCTGCCGATGCAGAAGGGTACGGACGTATTGGTGCGAAAATGATGGCACAGCCCGCCGAGCCTCCGGAAATTTACCGCATGGGAGCGCTGGAAGGTCTCGTTTACGGGGTGTCCCGCACCTGGGAAATGACGGTGCTTACCGTACAGGTAATCGGGAAAATGTTAATGTCCACCATTTCTCCGGAAAATCTGGGCGGCCCCATCGCTATCGCACAGCTTGCCGGGAAGACAGTGGAACTGGGCGTTGTTGCTTTCCTTTCCTTCCTGGCATTGATTTCTGTCAACCTTGGTGTATTGAATCTGTTGCCGGTTCCAATTCTGGATGGTGGACACTTGATGTATCTGGCCATTGAGAAGGTACGTGGTGTGCCTTTGTCTGCCAAGGCGCTGGAACGCACGCAAATTGTAGGGATGGCACTGATTATCACCCTGATGGTTTTTGCTTTCTACAATGACCTCACACGCTTATTTAGGGGCTGACATGAGGGTGTACTGTTTTTCCCGGGAGTACGACCCGTTGCGATTGCTTGCTTTTTTTGTGGCTCTGTTCTTCCTCTCCACGCCGTGTGCACAGGCTGTGAACTCGCCGAAACAGGTCGTTGCAATCACGGTGCAGGGAAACCATTACGTAGAAAGTGAAACAATTTTATCCAAGCTTGGCAGCAGGGTGGGCGCACCTCTAAATCGCAGGACCATCAGCCGGGATGTACGCAGGTTGTTTGCTACCGGTTTCTTCTCCGATGTGCGTGTGATCGGTGAGCCCAAAAAAGGTGGCATACGTCTTGTCTATGTTGTGAAAGAGAACCCGCTTGTAGCCGGGCTGGAAATTCACGGTAACGATGAAATCGAGACCAAGGTGTTGAAGCCAAGGCTAAAAATCAAGCCAGGGCACGTGTTAAATGATGCCTACCGCCGGGCGGATATTCGCATGATACGGAAGGCATACCTGAAAAAAGGCTATTACCAGGTTACCGTCGATATTGAGAAGCACGCACGAAAAGACGGGCGCGTGAATGTTGTCATCAATGTCCACGAAGGTGAGGTAACACGCATCAAGCGTATCCGTTTCGTTGGCAACCGGGTTTTTCCTGATGCCGTGCTGTTGAAGGAAGTTGCATCCCGAAGATCAGATTTTACCAGCTGGTTTTCTGACCGTGACGTATTTAAGCGCGATCGCCTCGCCGCTGATGCCCAGCTGATCGAGCTCTATTACATGAACCACGGCTATCTGGATGCCAAAGTCGAATCGACCTTGATTTCACTCTCACCTGACCGGAAATGGTTTTATCTCACATTCAGTATTCATGAAGGGCCCCAGTACACGGTGAAAAGTGTAAATCTGCAGGGAGATATGGTGCCGGATCGCGAGACACTGATGCGGGCTGTGACGATTAAACCAGGCGAGCTTTATTCAGTGGACAAACTGCGTGAAAGTATCAATACCGTCTCCAATGTGGTTGGAGATGAAGGCTATGCATTTGCAAATGTCACCCCCCTGTTTCACCGGGATATCCAGGCAAGGACCGTTGACTTGACGCTGGATATCGAAAAGGGCCAGGAGGTCTATATCGAACGCATCGAAATCAGTGGTAACACGAAGAGCGATGATGAGGTGATTCGTCGGGAACTGCGCCAAGAAGAAGGCGAGCGCTATGCGCGCAGTAAGGTGGAAACCAGTAAGAAGCGACTGAAGCGCACACAGCTGCTTGAGGATACGCGTATTTCGTTTCCGAAAGGCAGCGCACCGGGGCTCGCCCGCATGAAGGTGGATGTGGAAGAACGCAAGACTGGCTCGTTTACGTTTGGGGTCGGCTTTTCGCAGCTGGAAAAGACGTTTATCACATCCAAAATCCAGGAAAAGAACATTTTGGGTAAGGGCCTGGATGGAAGATTAACCGGGCAAGTTGGCGTGAAGACGCAGAATTTTGACGCAAGCCTTACAGACCCTTATTTCCTCGACAAGGATATCAGCGCCTCAGTTAATGCATTTAAGACACAGACAAGGCTCCAAGAAACTGTTACTTTCAAGCAGGATGACTTTGGAGGTGGTGTGGGCTTCGGTATTCCACTGACGGAGACGCTGACATACTCCATCGGCTATCAGTATACGGAAACAAACCTCCTTGATATCCCGGCGGATGCCTCGCTGATATTGCGTTCTCAGGCAGGCAAACAACAGACAGGCGAGCTGACACAATCGCTGACGTGGGACACACGGGACAACACATTAGCACCTGGTGACGGGCATTTTGAATCGGTAAGTGTGGGCGTGGCAGGGCTTGGTGGCCGGAACCGTTTTCTTGCACTGCGCGCTTCCAGTCACATGTATTTTCCGCTGGGCAGCGGTTTTATTCTGAGCCCATCACTAACTGGCATGTATATCCGCGGCTATTTTGGTAAAGATGTTCCGATTTACAGGCGTTTTTCGTTGGGTGGTGTTGGAAGTCTGCGCGGCTTCGATAACTTTGGCGTGACGATTCGTGATGCGGCAACTAACGATATTCTGGGCGGTAATAAGGCTATAACCGCCGCTCTTAATCTATACTTCCCGATTCCTTACATGCAGACAAAGGGCTTCAGGGGTGTATTATTCGTGGATGCGGGCAACGTCGCGGACTTCACGCAACATTTGCTGCTTGCGGACACGCGCGTTTCTTCGGGGCTCAGCATCGAGTGGTTGTCACCAATTGGCCCGGTGGGGCTGACGTGGGGATTTCCGCTTCGTAAAAAGGCCGATGATATCACAAAAAACTTTGAATTTTCATTGGGCTCGGTATTCTGACCCAAACAGGCAAGGAGCTTTATATGCAGTACAAGGTGATGATGGCGGCCATTCTGATGATCGGGATGATCGCCGGAAACGCAAATGCCGCGGGTCTGAAAATTGCGTATGTGGATACGCTGAGTGCCATCGTGAATACCACGGCGTACAAGAATGGCATCAAACGCCTGAATGAAAAGCGGAACCGTATCCAGAAGGAGCTCAAGGCATTGAGCGACAAGATTCGTAAGGCAAGGAATGACCTCGAGGGCAAGGCAATGGCCATGAAACCGGAACGCCTGGCCCAGCTGCAGGAGGAGATCGCTCAGATGCAGAAGCAGGGATCACGCAAAGCCCAGGATGCCGAGGAGGAAATTCGGCGTGAAAATCAGCGCCTGTTGCAAGGGTTGGGTGCGGATTTTGACGAGGCTGTGAAAAAATACGGAAAGTCGCATGGCTATGATCTGATTCTACGAAAGAAATCTGCAGTTTACGGTGCTCCACAGCTCGATATCACGGCTGAAATCACCAAGCTGATCAACGCAAAAAAATAGCCTGCCATGCATCTGAATGAGGTGGCGGCACTGGTTTCCGGTGTTGTTGAGAATGGAGACCATGATGTGCAAATCACCGCAGTTCAGGATTTGCAGTCTGCGGGTCCCCAAGACGTTGCCTTTCTCTCCAGTTTGCGTCTGAAACCCCAGTTTGAGACATCCCGTGCAGGCGTCATCATCCTGGGCAGGCGCATGTTTCCCGATACAAAGCGCCCGGTGATTCGTGTCGATGATCCATATCTCGCCTTTGCCTTATTGCAGCGCCATTTTTATCCAGAGCGGAAGGGGACAGGCTGGCATGCCGAGACGGCATGTATCGATCCATCTGCCAATATTGCTCCTGATGTCGATATTGGGCCCATGGCTGTCGTCGGTCCGCGTGTCAACATTGGTGCGGGTAGCAGGATTGAGGCAGGCTGCGTCATCGAGGCTGATGTCATCATTGGAGCTGACTGCCTTCTGCATGCCCGTGCAGTCGTTTGCAAGGGTTGTGTGCTGGGCAATCGTGTCATTCTCCAGCCCGGTGCCGTTATCGGTGCTGATGGCTTTGGCTATGCCTGGTCAGGGGAAGCGCATATAAAAATCCCCCAGGTGGGGCGCGTTATCCTCGAGGATGATGTCGAGATTGGTGCCAATGCCTGTATTGACCGTGGAGCCATTGGTGACACACGGATCCGGCATGGCGTGAAGCTGGATAACCTGATTCAGATTGGTCATAACGTAGAGATTGGGGCGCACAGCATTATGGCTAGCCAGGTTGGCATCTCCGGCTCGACTGCGATGGGGCAGGGGTGCCAGGTGGGAGGTCAAGTGGGCATTGCAGGCCATCTCAAGATTGGTGATGGGTGCAGGCTTGCCGCACAGTCCGGCGTCATGAGCGATCTTGCTGCAGGTGAAACTTTTGCGGGCTCACCGGCAATGCCCCATCGTCAGTGGCTGAAGGTATCTGCATTACTGCAGCGTCTGCCCGATATCCTGAAAGCTCTACGCACACGGCCGGCAAAACAGTGATGACAAAGGGAGTTTAGCATGCCTGAGATGAACATTGATGACATCATATCGCGCCTGCCTCATCGCTATCCCCTGTTGCTCGTTGATCGCGTACTGGACTTCGAGCTTGAGAAACGCATTCGCGCCGTCAAAAACGTTACTGTCAACGAGCCACATTTTTTGGGACATTTCCCATCCTATCCTGTCATGCCCGGGGTGCTGATCGTAGAGGCGATGGCTCAGGTGGGAGGAATTCTTGCCTTCCAGTCCGCTCCCGAGGATCAGGATTTTCTCGTGTATTTTACGGGCATAGATGGCGTGCGTTTCCGGCAGCCGGTTCGACCAGGCGACCAGCTGATCCTGGAGCTGACCTGCCTCAGGCGGCGAGGACATATGTGGAAGTTCCATGGTGAGGCCTTTGTGGATGACAAGCTCGTATGCGAGGGAGACCTGATGGCTACACTGATGCCGAGAGACAGTGTGTGAAACCTGACATTCATCCCACGGCCATCATAGGACAAGGCGTCGACATCCAGCCTGACGTTAAAATTGGCCCTTACTGTGTCTTGGATGGGCAGGTACAAATTGGTGTGGGCACCGAATTGATATCCCACGTCGTGGTTTCCGGCCATACCCGTCTTGGTCAGGGCAACCGCATTTTCCCGTTTGCATGCATAGGGCATGAGCCACAGGATCTGAAATATGCGGGAGAGCCATCTGAGGTCGTCATTGGGGACAACAACACCATTCGTGAGAACGTAACTATCAATCCCGGTACGTCAGGGGGTGGCATGCTGACATGTCTGGGCAACAACAACCTGCTTATGGCATATGCACATATCGCCCACGACTGCCACCTGGGCGATGGTGTGATCCTTGCCAATTGCGCGACGCTGGCCGGCCATGTCGAAATCGCTGATGGTGCCATTATTGGGGGGCTGTCCGCCGTACATCAGTTTGTTCGTATCGGGCGTTACGCCATGATTGGGGGGATGAGCGGTATTGTCAAAGATGTACCTCCATACTGCCTGACCGCGGGGGGATATCGTCCTGGCCTTGTCGGCCTGAATCTCATCGGCCTTCGTCGTCGAGGCTTGAGCAAGGCGTCCATCGCTTGCCTGAAACAGGTTTACAGAGAGCTGTTCCAGGGCAGTGGCAAAATGGAAGAGAGACTCCGGGAGGCGGAGCAGATTGCCGATAGCGATGAACATGCCATGCACCTGCTTGAATTTGTGCGTACTGCCAAACGCGGCCTGACAACTCACCGCCGTCATGGCAACTGACGGGAGTAATCAAAAGCGCCTGGGGCTGATTGCTGGCTACGGCTCTTTCCCGCTGGAACTGGCAGCAGCCATGAAGCAGCAGGGGCTTGAGTTACATGTTGTCGCAATACGTGAGGAAACTTCCAGAACCATCGAAGAATACGCTGATTCCATTCATTGGCTTCATGTGGGCCAGGTAGGCGCCATGATCAGGGCTTTCCGGCAAGCGAGCGTAACCCGCGCTGTCATGGCCGGTAAGGTACAGAAGTTACATCTGTTCAGAAACTTCAGGCCGGACATGACTGCAATCAGAGGTCTTGCCAGACTGGCCGATCGAAGGGACGACAGCATTTTGAATGCGCTGGCCGGTCTACTCGCAGAGGCAGGGATTGAGCTGGTCTCGCAGCTGACATTCGCAGGTGAGATGCTGGCGGGCACCGGCCATCTGATGGGTCCTTCTCCGGACAAAACCGCGCTGAAAGATATGGGCTTTGGCTTTCAGCAGGCTGTCGGCATTGCAGCACTTGATATCGGCCAGACCGTGGTTGTGCAGGATGGTGCTGTGCTTGCAGTTGAGGCAATCGAAGGCACGGACGCGGCCATCACGCGTGGTGGCGAGCTGGGCAGTGGTCGTGCCGTGGTTGTCAAGGTGGCCAAGCCGGAGCAGGACGTACGATTTGACGTGCCGGCTATAGGGCCTGATACGCTCGAGGCCATGCATGCTTCGGGATGCTGGGCGCTCGCCGTGCAGGCAGGAATGACGCTGTTGCTTGAGCGGGAGCGCCTTGCGGCACTGGCCTTGCGTCTGCGTATTCCCATTGTCGGACTGGAAGCCTCGTCTTAGATCGTGCGTATTCTTGTCAGCGCTGGAGAGGTATCTGGTGACCTGCATGCAGCCGATGTCATCAGTGCCATGCGCCGAATCCGGAGCGCCGCTCAGATCCATGGTATCGCCGGACCGGCAATGGAGGCGGCAGGCTGTGAAGTGGTCGTGCCCATGCGTGAGCTGGAGGCCATGGGCATCAGTGATGTGCTGAAGGCGTTGCCACGCATTCGACGCGTGCAATCCGCCGTGCTTTCCTGGGCGGCGGAAAACCGGCCGGATGTTGCCATTCTCGTTGATTATCCTGGTTTTCATATGCAAATCGGGAGGAAATTGCGCAGCCAGGGCATCCCGGTGCTGCATTATATCGCCCCCAAGCTCTGGGCCTGGGGGGCATGGCGTGCCCGGCGTCTGAGGCAGTCACAGGATCGCCTTGCCTGCATTTTCCCGTTCGAGCCGGACTGGTTCAGTGAGCACGGCATTGATGCCCACTATGTCGGGAACCCCACGGCTACTCGCTGCCGGCAGGGATGGGACCGTGCCAGACTGTGTGAGGTTGCCGGCCTTGATGCAGCATCCCCCGTCCTGGCATTGCTGCCTGGCAGCCGGCCTGGCGAACTGCATGACCATGTGCCGCTGCTTGCTGAGGTGCAGGCACGCGCAATCAAGGCCTTACCGCATTGCCAGGTTGTGGTGCCGAGGGCGCCAGGCGTCAACAAGAGGGTTTATGCACCACTTACTGATCAGGGTGCGGCCCTCGTCGACCGCATGGCCGCTGGCTTTGCGCTCAGGGTTGATGCCGCTGTGGCAGTATCGGGAACAGCGACGCTGGAGCTGGCCCTGTGGAATGTACCGACGGTGCTTGTCTATCGTGCCTCGTGGCTGACCGTGTTCCTTGCACGACGGTTGGTTAAGATCCGTTGTGCAGGGCTTGCCAACATTCTGCTTGGTGATCGTCCCGTCATGCCTGAGCTGATCCAGGAATCCTGCACGCCTGAGGCCGTGATGCGGGAACTGATACCACTCCTGGTAAAGGATCCTCCTGCTCAGCGACAGCAGCAGGCCTTTGCCGAACTGGTGGAGATTCTGGGTTCCGGGCAGCCGGCCCCGGCTGTTGCACGCATGGCTCTTGTGCTTGCGGAAGGGCGGCAGCCATAGGCGCCAGGTACGGTGCTTGCATTCAACCGAAACCAGCCTAGGATTGCCCGTGTTGAAAGTGAGCTGCGGCTCGCTTTTTTGTTGTCTGGAGGCCAGGTGGAAGAGGATGTCCGCGAATTGCTGGCGCCCATCGCGCGGGATTTCGATGTGGACGTACTGGAAGTGCAGCTGGCTGGCCACCCGCGCCGTCAGCGGTTGCGCATCATCGTGGATCAGGCCGGTGGAGTATCGTCGGACACCCTGACAGCGATCAGCCGGGCATTGTCGCTGCAACTGGATGCGGCGGACCTGATCGCAAGCCGCTACGAACTGGAAGTCAGTTCCCCGGGGCTGGATTGGCCGCTTGCGACAGCCGCTGATTTTCGTCGTCATATTGGCGAGCGCATCAAGGCTGATTTCCCCGATGGCAGTAGCCTCAGTGGCAGGAATATCGGTCCGGAAGGTGAAGGCTTCTGGCTGCAGGATGATGGCGGTAACAGGCACCATATTGGTTTTGCCGAAGTGGTACGTGTTCGTCGACAGGTAGATTGGAAGCGGTATTCCGGACAAAGTGAAAATCATGAGCATGAGGAATGAGACTGATGAATCTTGAAATGCTTCAGGTTGCCGATGCGGTGGCACGAGAAAAATCTGTTGACCGTGAACTGGTACTCGATGCCATGGAGCAAGCGCTTGCCACAGCTGCGCGTCGCACGTACGGCAACAAGCATGTTCGCGCCACGATTGACCGTGAAACGGGCGAGATCAGCCTTGCGCATGTCCGCACGGTTGTCGAAGAGGTGGAAGACGAGGAAAATGAACTGACGCTGGAAGAGGCAGCCAGGATCAACCCTGAACTCAAGCTGGGTGATGAGGTGTGCGAACCTTTGCCACCCATTGAGCTGGGGCGCATTGCTGCACAGACAGCCAAGCAGGTCATTAATCAGAAGATTCGCGAGGCTGAGCGCGAGCGCGTCATTGCAGAATACGAGCCTCGGGTAGGCGAGCTGATCAGCGGTATCGTCAAGCGCGTCGAGCGTGGCAATGTCTATGTTGATCTTGGCCGCGGCGAGGCAGTGATGTACCGGGAGGATTTGCTGCCACGCGAGACCTATCGGCAGGGAGACCGTGTCCGTGGCTATCTGCGTGAGGTGCGTAACCAGCCCAAGGGACCGCTTGTTTTCCTGTCCCGGTCGGATGCCGGCATGGTATTGCGCCTGTTTGAGCAGGAAGTGCCGGAGATTCAGGACGGCATTGTGGAAATCCAGGCCATTGCCCGTGATCCGGGCTCGCGTACGAAGATTGCAGTCATTTCCAACGATCCAAGCATCGACCCGGTGGGCACATGTGTTGGTATGCGTGGGGCCCGGGTGCAGGCTATCGTCAATGAGCTGCATGGTGAAAAAATCGATATCATTGAATGGACGCCGGATACGGCGGCCTTCGTGATCAATGCTCTGGCTCCCGCAAATATTGATCGTGTCGTACTGGATGAAGAGCGGCAAAGCATTGAGGTGGCGGTTGCCGAGGACCAGTTGGCTATCGCGATCGGGCGACGGGGTCAGAATGTGCGTCTTGCCTCTGAGCTCACGGGCTGGAATATCGAAATCATGAGTTCGGCCGAGGAGCGCGAGAAGCGCCAGTCCGAGATGAATGCAGCCATAGCATTGTTTCGCGACAAGCTGGATGTTGATGAAGACCTGGCGTCCCTGCTATGCGCAGAGGGGTTCTTTACGCTCGAAGACCTGGCCTACTGCCCGTTTGAGGAGCTTGCGGCGATTCAGGGCTTTGAAACCGAGCTCGCGCAGGAGCTTCAGACACGGGCCCGCGATGCGCTGCTCGACAGTGCCCTGGCGGATGGCGCCAAGGAAGATAAGGGTAGTGAGGCTGCACTGACAACGCTGAAAGGTGTGGATGACAGCGTTGCGAAAGCGCTGGCGGCGCTTGGCATACAGAATGTGGCCGAACTGGCAGACGCAGCTATCGATGAGCTTGATGGAAAAATTGAGGGTATGAGCCGCGAACAGCTTGAAGCCCTGATTATTTCAGCCAGAGAGGCATGTGGCTGGTTTGAATGATGATGTGGAAAGGCATAGGGCTCACAGGCGCTGTCTCGTGTGCAGACGGTCATTGGCAAAGCAGGAAATGATGCGGCTTGTGCTGGATAGTAGCGGCCAGGTGTGGCCCGATGTGTTGCAAAAGGCACCAGGACGGGGAGCCTACCTGTGCATGCAGCCCGCATGCCTGCGTCGCCTGAGCGACAAGGCTCTGCAACGTGCCTGGCGAGAGGCCAGTATACCAGCGGGTGAGGCCGAGCCATTGCGTGAACGTATGCGAACTCAGCTGCTGGCCATGGCAGAAAAGCTGACAGGGCTGCAGAAAGCGCGGGCAGCCATTGGCCGGGAGGCGGTAATCCAGCGGCTGCGTTGGAGCGCACCTGTTTTTGTCATGCTTGCAAAGGATGCAGGGCATGCCCTGGCAAGGCAGATTACGGCTGCCATGCATAGACATGGGAAGGCGGAACTCATCACATTTCCAGCATCCGAGATGCTGGGACAGGCTTTGGGCCGTGGCCCTGTTGCCGTTGTCGCGATGGAGGTGACGCCTATGACAGAAAAAATCCAGAGATACTGCAACTGGTATATCCAATTCATGGAATCAAGGTAGAATGCAACCATGGCAAGTAAACGAATTCTCGAACTGGCAAAAGAACTGCGCATGGATATTAATGAGTTGCAGACGATCGCTTTGCGTTGCGGCGTCGCCATCAGCGGCCCCACGTCCATTCTAAATGATGAGGATCTGCAGAAAATACGTGCAGCGGTAAAGTCTGCTGATGCTGGTAGCCGCGAAAGTGGCAGAAAGGCTGGCAGCAAGACATTGACACTGAACCGCCCCATGGTAGCGGGACAGGCTCGCCCAGGTGGGGACAGTCGTGGCAGAACAGTCACGGTTGAGGTTCGTCGTCGGCGGCATGCGCCAGCTGCGGCCAAGACGGCGCCAACAAAGCCCGCTACCAGTGCCCCCGGACAAAAGGCGGAAATCGCCCGCAAGCGCATTCAAGCCGCAGCGGCAGCAAAGGAACGGGCGAGCACAGCATCCACAAGTGCAGCAACACCAGCTGCAGGACAGAGGGAAGGGCGTTCCACCCCGCGTACGACATTTCGCAAGCAGTTGACACCGGCTCAGATCGCCGCCTCCAAGGCGCCGCGGTCGAGCCTGAAACAGATTGAGGCGAGCATCAAAAGTGAAGCGAATCAACGCCGGCAGAAGTCGGGCGCTTCAGGGCGCCCGGAACGGGCTGCCACCCCAGGTGCTCCCCGACGTACTCCCTCCGTTGCCGTTGCGCCACAACCAGTAGATGCTGATAGACAGCGTGGTAAGCCGCGGCCCGGTACACAAGGCCGTTTCCAGCAGCGCCGGATGACACCAGCGCAGAAGGCTGCACGCAGGGAATATGAGGAAAAGAGACACATCCTGCTGACCGAAGAAGAGGAAGAGCGGATGGTGCGTCTGGCCAAGGGAGGCAGGCGGAAAAAGCGTATTGACAAGGATGATGTGGACTTCGTAAAACGCGAGGTTGAAATTACAGACAATATGCTCGTCTCCGAGCTGGCCAGCCGCATGGCGGTAAAGGGTGCCGAGGTTGTGAAACAGCTGTTCAGCATGGGTATGACAGTCACGATCAATGAAACCATTGATGCGGAAACAGCCCAAATCATCGTTGAAGAGTTCGGCCATACACCGAAGGTCATCAACGCAGCTGCTGTCGAGGATCAGCTTATTGAAGAGCCAGAGGAGGATGAAAGCAAACTTGTGCCAAGGCCGCCTGTGGTTGTTGTCATGGGCCATGTGGATCATGGCAAGACATCAATCCTTGATGCGATTCGTAAGGCCAATGTCGCTGGTGGTGAGGCTGGTGGGATTACACAGCATATCGGCGCCTACATGGTCAAGACGGCGGACGGTAATCGTGTGGTATTCGTTGATACGCCCGGACATGAGGCATTTACCAGTCTGCGTGCCCGCGGTGCCAGCCTGACAGATGTCGCCGTGCTTGTCGTGGCTGCCGATGATGGCGTGAAGCCGCAAACCATTGAGGCACTGAACCATGCCCGAGCTGCCAAAGTTCCCATTATCGTGGCTGTCAACAAGATGGATAAAGAGGGTGCGAACCTGGAGATGGTCAAGCGTCAGCTTTCCGAGCATGAGCTGATTGCCGAGGATTGGGGTGGCGACACGATCTTTGTCCCCGTGTCCGCCAAGACCGGCGAAGGCCTGGATGAGCTTCTGGAAATGTTGGCCCTGCAAACGGAAATTCTTGAACTCAAGGCCAACCCGGACCGACGGGGACGTGGCATCGTCATCGAATCCCGGCTGGATCGTGGGCGTGGGCCCGTGGCTACGGTATTGGTACAAAATGGTACCTTCAAGAAGGGGGATATTGTCGTCACCGGCACAGTTATGGGCCGTATTCGCGCCATTATTGATGAAAACCTGGTGCAACACCGTACTGCCGGGCCTTCTATTCCATTTGAGCTGCTCGGCCTTGAAAGTGTGCCGGATGCCGGCCAGGACATCGTTGTCGTAGAGAGTGAGCGGCAAGCGAAGAGCATCGTCAGCTATCGGCGCGACAAGGCACGTGAGCAAGGCGCCAAGCTGCAGCCACGCATCAGCCTGGAGGAGATGTTTGCCAGGGCCCACGAGGAGGGCATCAAGGAACTTCCAGTGCTGATCAAGGGTGATGTGACCGGCTCTGTCGAGGCGATGGCGGAGTCTCTGGCCAAGGCAGGCACGGATGAAGTACAGGTCAAGGTCGTGCACAAGGCCATCGGTGGTATCACTGAGTCGGACATCATGCTGGCATCGGCCGCCAAGGCCATCGTCATTGGCTTCAATGTACGCCCAGAGGTTAAGGCCAAGAAGCTTGCCGAGGCCGAGGGTGTTGATGTCCGCTTCTATAAGGTCATTTACGACGCCATCGACGACATCAAGGCGGCCATGGCCGGCAAGCTGTCACCAGAAGAGGTCGAGAAGGTAATCGGTTCGGCAGATGTGCGTGAGACCTTCCAGGTGCCCAGGGCAGGGACGGTTGCCGGCTGCTATGTCACGGATGGTTTTGTCACGCGTGATGCCTCCGTGCGTGTACTGCGCGAAGGTGTGCTCATCTATGATGGTAAGCTGGCCTCTCTCCGCCGATTCAAGGATGACGTGAAAGAGGTCAAAAGCGGCTACGAGTGCGGCATTGGCATCGAGAAATTCAACGATGTCAAACCGGGGGACACGCTGGAGTTCTATGTCATTGAGGAAGTGGCAGCCAGCCTTTAGCCCGGTACATGCGTTCCACATCGACCAGTAGTCATAGGCTGCACGCAGACATCCACCGTCTGTTGAGCACGCTTTTGCAGCGCGATGTCTCGGACCCCAGGCTTGCGGATATCAGTATCACGCGCATCGAGGCCGCTTCCGGTGGACATGCATTGATTATCTGGGTGCACGGCTTCCATGCATCAGACCAGGCCGATTGCATCCGCCGACTGAACCGGCTGGTTCCACACTTCATGCATGCCCTGCGGCATGCCTTGCCACGTCGTCGATTGCCAGGAATTTCCTTTCACTGGGATACAGCCGTGGATGAAGGGGGCAAGGTGCTGGATATTCTGCATCGCCTGGGATCAGACCATGCCTGACTGGCGGCAGGCCTGCGAGGCCATCAGTGGGGCGCCGAGCATTCTGCTGGTGACGCACCGGAACCCGGATGGTGATGGTATTGGCTCCCAGATTGGCCTGTATCACGCGTTGAAGGATGCAGGCAGGCAGGTGCGCATGCATAATCTGGATGGCGTGCCTCGTATTTACCACTTTCTTCCGGGGGCAGGTGCAGTGACTGCGGGTCAGAATTTTCCAGCACCGGAAGAGGACATGCTGGTTGTCAGTCTCGACTGCGGCAACCTGCGCAGGCTTGGGCTGCCTGCCGGCCTGTACGACAAGTGTCGGCTGCTTAACATTGATCATCATGTCAGCAATACGGCATTTGGCGCTGTGAACCTCGTTGATGCCGATGTTTGCGCAACCGGGGCACTTGTGCTGGAGCTGATCCGGCGCCTGGAGCTGCCGTTGTCGCCAGCGGCTGCGAGCGGTCTGTATGTGGCCATCATGACGGATACCGGCAGCTTCCGGTACGCCAATGCCACGGCAGCGGTCTTTCGTATGGCCGCCGAGCTTATTGATGCCGGAGCCCATCCGGCACCCATCGCCAGTGCCGTTTACGAAAGTAATACGCCCGGACGACTGCAGTTGCTGCGTGAGTGCCTGCAAACGCTTACCCTGCATGACAGTGGCCGTTCCGCCTGGCTGCATATCACACCGGACATGTATGCGCGGTCGCAGACAGATATGGAGGATACCGAGGGGTTCATTGAATACGCACGCTCCGTGCAGGGCATCGAGGTTGCCGTGTTTATCCGTCCGGACAACGAGAACGGCTGGAAGGCAAGCCTGCGCAGCAAGAACGGTGCTGATGTCGGGGCGCTTGCCGAGTCGCTTGGAGGCGGCGGACACCGCTTTGCTGCCGGCTGCTCGCTACAGGGCTCTCTGGCCGATGTCACCGCGCGTCTGCGTGCATCGGTCAGCACAATTTTTGACTGAACGGGGCACCTCCCCGGTATCCGGGGTGGTGATGCTGGACAAGCCGAAGGGCTGGACATCGCGACGCGCGGTGAACGAGGTGGCCCGTGTTTTTGGGCGCGTGAAGGCGGGCCACGCGGGCACGCTCGATCCGTTGGCCACGGGCATGTTGCCCATTCTGCTTGGGGAGGCGACACGGTTTGCCGACATCGGCCTTGGCGCGGATAAAACCTATGAAGTAACTGTGGATTTGAGCTACCAGACCGATACGCTGGACGCAGAGGGCGAGACCACGGCCCGCTTTTCAGGGCAACCCACACGTGCTGATATTGAGCGCATCCTGCCGCAGTTCACGGGCAGGATTACGCAGGTGCCGCCCGCTTATTCCGCTGTGCATATCGATGGCAGGCGTGCACATGCGATCGCACGTAGCGGGGGGGAGGTAAGACTCTCACCACGAGCGGTGGAGATTCATGCGCTTGAGTTGATTGGTTTTTCCTTTCCGCTTGTTACGTTGCGTGTGCGGTGCTCCAAGGGGGCGTATGTTCGCGCCCTGGCGCGGGATATTGGAATGACTCTTGGTGTGGGTGGCTGCGTCGTGGGACTCCGGCGTACCGCAATGGCCGGCTGGGAGGCTGCGAACATGGTTGCTTTCGATGCACTGGTAGTGCGGCGCGCGGCATGCGTCATGCCCCTGCGTCATTGGCTGCGGCATTTGCCGGAGATGCGGCTTCAGGCATTTGTGGCATGCCGCTTTCTGCAGGGCCAACGCATCCAGGTAGACACGGAGATACGCGGTCTCGTGGCCGTGTTGCTTGATGACATGCTGCTTGGTACCGGAGAGGTTGCGCCGGGCTTGGAGCGCATGGTGCTGCACCCGAGAAAAGTACTTCCCTCGGTACAACGGAGGCTGCTGGCATGAGACGGTTCATTCTTGCTTTGCTTATCGTCCCCCTGTTGATCAGCCTTGCCTATCTGGCAACCCATCCAATGCCATCGCATGATGTGGTGTCGCTGGAAAGGGCATTCGGCGGGCAGCCCGAAAAAAGCGCAGATACGGCAAAGGAGGACTGGCGGTTGCATGCATTCGAGAAGGCCCCACAGGCGGGCGATCCGGGAATTCCGGCGGGCAATCATATCAGGGTCGAGACGGATCTCGGCACCTTTGCGTTCGAGCTGTTTCCGAAGGAGGCACCGAACACCGTGGCGAACTTCAAGGCGCTTGCGGGCAGGGGCTTTTACGATGGGCTGACATTTCACCGCGTCATTCCGGGCTTTGTCGCCCAGGGCGGCGACCCCAAAGGCAATGGCACCGGTGGCCCCGGCTATCATATCAAGGCCGAGTTCAACAGCCACAAGCACGTGACCGGGGCGGTAGCCATGGCGCGCGGCCCTGATCCTGATTCGGCCGGCAGCCAATTTTACATCTGTTACGGTGCGCATCCGCACCTGGATGGGCACTACACCGTATTTGGCCAGGTGATCGAGGGTCAGGATGTCGTGGATCGCATTACCAAGGGAACAGTGATGCGAAAGGTGTCTGTATTGCCTTAGGGAACCCCTGAACAAGCCCTCCATGAGTCGCGTTGCTGCTGCAATCGTGATGTGCGCAAGGAAGGTGACGCAGGTCGTAGCTTGAGCTACGAAGCCAGGGAGCCTGACACCGCGATTGCAGCGCAACCCTTGCGGGACAGCGCTTTGCGTGCGGTCTGCTGTGTTGCAAGGCTTATCCATGGTGTGGCCATGCATGGCGCCTTGCGCCTTGCATCCCATCCCGCAAGGCCGCTGTCGCGGCCATGTGATGTGAGACTTGTTCAGTGGTTCCTTAGCCTTGGCGGCTGGCACGTTTGCGTTCGTGTTCCTTGAGTAGCCGCTTTCTGAGCCGGATGTGCTTTGGCGTGATTTCCACCAGCTCATCGTCATCAATAAACTCAATCGCACGCTCCAGGGTCAGCCGTATCGGGGGCACGAGGTCAATGGCGTCATCCTTGCCCGCAGCGCGCACATTGGTCAGTTTTTTTCCTTTCGTGGCGTTGACGACGAGGTCATTGTCGCGTGCGTGAATGCCGATAATCATCCCCTCGTAGAGCTTTTCTCCCGGGCCGATAAACATCTTTCCTCGTTCCTGAAGCTTCCACAGGGCGTAGGCCACGGCCTCTCCGCCGCTCATCGATACAAGCACCCCGTTTGGCCGTCCCGGCAGCTCTCCGATGAACGGGCTGTATTCATGGAAAACGTGATACAACACACCTGTGCCGCGCGTGTCGGTCAGAAACTCCGATGCGTAGCCAATCAGCCCGCGCGTCGGACATATGAACTCCATGCGCGTGTTGCCGTCGGGGTTTGACTGCATATGCGTCATTTCAGCACCACGCCTGCCCAGCTTTTCAATGACCACGCCCTGGTACTGCTCCTCGACATCCACCGTGACATGCTCGTATGGCTCCTGCCTGACGCCGTTTTCCTCGCGGATGATGACACTCGGTCGGGAGACCGCCATTTCAAAGCCCTCGCGTCGCATGTTTTCAAGCAGAATGGCGATATGCAGTTCGCCGCGGCCAGACACCTTGTATACATCACCGGCTTCCGTGTCCTCCACGCGCATGGCAACATTGGTACGGATTTCCCGCATCAGGCGCTCGCGTATCTGGCGGGTGGTGACAAATTTTCCCTCGGTGCCGGCCAGAGGTGAGTTGTTGACGTGGATTTCCATGGTCAGCGTGG